>CALXHO010000031.1 GCA_944388125.1 uncultured Gemmiger sp.
AAGTAGTTGTTGTCGTAGGTGAAGCGCACCGGCAGGCGGCGGATGATGAAGGCGGGCAGCTCGGTGCAGGGACGGCCCCACTGCTTTTCGGTATAGCCCTTGACCAGCTTTTCATAGATGTCGGTGCCCACCAGGTTGATGGCCTGTTCCTCCAGGTTTTTGGGCTCCGGCGTGAAGTGGGCGGCCCGCTGCTCCTCGATCTTGGCATGGGCCTCGGCGGGGGTGACCACGCCCCACATCTTGTTGAAGGTGTTCATGTTGAAGGGCATGTTGTAGATCTCGCCGTGGTAGTTGGCAATGGGCGAGTTGGTGTACCGGTTGAACACCGCGAACCGGTTGACGTAGTCCCAGACTTCCTTGTTGTTGGTGTGGAAGATGTGGGCGCCGTAGCGGTGGACGTTGATTCCTTCCACCTGTTCGGTGTAGATATTGCCGGCAATGTGGTCGCGCTTGTCCACCACCAGGCAGGTCTTGCCTGTGGCCTTGGCCTCGTGGGCAAAGACTGCGCCGTACAGTCCGGCGCCGACGATCAGATAATCATATTGCATCAGTTTTCTGCCTCCCTGAATCGAGCAGTGTATCAATCAAACGGTGCCGCCGCACCCCGTGCAAAAAGCCGGGCCGCGGCGAAATCATGGGATACCGGATTTTGAGGGTCAGCGGCCGCGGCGCAGGGCATCCTGCTTCCAGCGCTCGGCCTCCTGCAGGCGGAACTCAAAGTCCCGCTTGTCCTTGCCCAGCAGGCTGGACAGGATGACGCCCGCCACAAAAAGCAGGAGCGCGGCGATCATGACAAAGCCGCAGACAATGAGGGTGGGGAACCGGGGCACCAGCCCGGTGACAAAGTACTCGGTGAGCACCGGCACCATGAACAGCAGGCTGATGAGGGCCAGGATCACCGCAATGACGGTGAAAAAGCCGAAGGGGCGATAGTTTTTGTAGAGCTTGAGGATGGTGCCCAGCACCCTGGCGCCGTCGGAGTAGGTGTTGAGCTTGGAGACACTGCCCTCGGGGCGGTCGCGGTACTCGATGACCACGTTCTCCACCTGCATGTTGCGCTGCACTGCATGGATGGACATTTCGGTCTCGATCTCAAAGCCCCGGGACAAAACCGGAAAGGTCTTGACAAAGGCAAAGCTGAACGCTCGGTAGCCGGTCATGATGTCCTGGATCTTGGCGCCGAACAGGCAGTTGATGCTCATGCGCACCAGGCTGTTGCCGAAGTTGTGGAAGGGGCGCTTGTTCTCGGTAAAGTAGGTGGAGGACAGCCGGTCGCCCACCACCATGTCGGCCTGATGCTCCAGCACCAGGCGGCACATTTCGGGGGCGGACTCGGCGGGATAGGTGTCGTCGCCGTCCACCAGGATGTAGCACTCGGCGTCGATCTCCCGGAACATCCGGCGCAGGACATTGCCCTTGCCCTGGCTGTATTCATGGCGGACCACCGCCCCGGCAGCCTCGGCCAGCTGGGCGGTGCGGTCGGAGGAATTGTTGTCATACACGTAGACCGTTGCCTCCGGCAGGACGGCGCGGAAGTCCCGCACCACCTTTTCCACCGTCTTTTCCTCGTTATAGCACGGAATCAGAACCGCAATCTTTTCCATACCCTGATGTCTCCTTATTCCGCAGCGTAACGCTTGATCTGCTCCAGCCAGAAGGCCGCCGTTTTATCCCAACTGTATTTTTTCATCAGTTTATCCGGATCGGATACAGGCTCCGCCAGCAGGGCATCCAGATCCACCTCGTAATCGTAGGGATCGAAATACCGGGCACAGTCGCCGTACAGTTCCGGCAGGCAGCTGGCGTTGGAGAGCAGGATGGGTGCCCCCTGACTCAGCGCCTCCAGCGGCGGGATGCCGAAGCCCTCGAACACCGCCGGGTGCAGAAAGGCTTTGCAGTGCTGCATCAGCGCCTTGTTCTCCCCGTCGGTGACATAGCCGGGATAGAACACGTTGCCGGTGTCTTTGGCCGCGTCGGCCTCGTCCTTGCCGAAAGCCGCCAGATCAGCGCCCCCCGCCACCACAAAGGTTTTATCGGGATTGCGGCGGGCCACCTCCCGGATCCACTTGTAGTTTTTGTGCTTGGCCAGGCTGCCCAGGGCGTAGAAATACTCGCCTTTTTTCACTTCCGGCAGTTTTTCAAAAACGCTCTCGTCGGGCTCCACGGCGTTCATGTGTTCCCAGCCGTTGTAGGTGACGCCGATTTTGTCCAGGGGGCTGCCCAGCTTCTCCGCGCTGGGGTGCCGCTGGTCGTCGCTGACGGTGTAGACCTCTTGGGCGAACCATTTGGTGGACAGGCAGTGCACCCAGAACTTGAAGCGGAAAAAGCCCCGGTCGGTATCCATGACCAGCGGGCGGATGTCGTGGAGCACCACAGCACTTTTCCGGGTCATGAGCATATCGCTGGCCAGGCCGACGAAAAAGGCATGGTTTTTGCGCAGATAGTGGGGCAGCACGAACAGGTTGTAGCAGTAGCGCACCGAGTGCAGCGGCACCACCTGAATGTTTTTGAGCCCCGTCAGGTGCAGGGGGCGGCCGTCGTCCCGGTAAGCCAGGCGGACGTCCAGGCCGGTGCCCTCCAGCAGTTTGTCCAGGCGGGAGACGACCTCGTACACATAGCGCGGGATGCCGGTGATGTTATCGCACAGAACCGTGCCGTTGATGACGATTGGCCTCAATTTGTTGTTCCTCCGTTCGTTTTGGCGGCAAGTTCCTCCCGGCGGGAGCAGGCGTACAGCTCGTCGGCCCAGTCCTTGCAGCGGCGGGCGCAGTAGTCCCGCAGCTGGTTCTCAAACCGCTCCTCCGAGAAGCTGCGGCTGTGTTCCCGGATTTCCTCCGGCGTAAAGGCAACGCCGTCGCGCTCAAAGCGCTGGATGCAGTCGGCCAGGGAATCCACCGTCTGCTCCTCAAAGAAGAGGCCGGTCCTGCCGTCCAGCACCGTCTCGCAGACACCGCCCCGGCCAAAGGCCAGCACCGGGGTGCCGGCGCTCTGGGCCTCCACCGGCGTGATGCCGAAGTCCTCCTCCCCGGGGAAGATGAATGCCTTGGCCCGCAGGTAGTAGCCGCGGACTTCCTCATCGCTCAGGCCGCCGCCCAGAAATTCCACGGTGGGCCCGGCCAGGGCGTGCAGGTGAGATGCCTCCCCGCCCCCGCCGATGACCACCAGTTTGCGGCCCAGCTTGGTGCAGGCCGCCACCGCCAGGTCAATGCGCTTGTACCAGGTAAAGCGGCCCACCACCAGGTAGAAATCCTCCTTGGGGCACAGCGGCTGCTCGTTGATGTGGACGCAGGGATAGATGACATCGGCGTCCCGGCGGTAATACTTCTTGATGCGGTTGGCAATATAGTGGGAGTTGGCGATGAAATAGTCTACCCGGTCAGCGGCGCACTTGTCCCACACCCGCAGCTTGTGCATCTGGTGGGGCATCACATGGCGCACCAGCCAGTTGGCGTTGTCCCGGTAGGTGTAGTAGAAGTCCCAGATATACCGGGTGGGGGTGTGGCAGTAGCAGATGTGCACCGCATCCGGCCGGGTGATGACCCCCTTGCTGCAGGAGGAGCTGGAGGAGATGACCAGGTCGTACTCCGACAGGTCCAGCGCCTCAAAGGCGGCGGGCATCCAGGGCAGCAGGGAGCGGTAGATCTTGGTGGCAAAGGGCAGCTTCTGGATATAGGTGGTGCGGATGTCGTAATCCTTGAACCAGGCGGGCATCTTTTCCCTGTCGTAGACCAGGGTGTAGATGACCGCGTCGGGGAAGACATGGTGCATGCAGTCCACCACCCGGTCGGCGCCCGCATAGGCCACCAGCCAGTCGTGTACAATGGCGACTTTCGGTTTTTTGTTCTGCATACAGGGTCCCTGCCTTTCAGCGTATCCAAGGGGCCGGTGCGGCCGCTCAGCTCAGTTTCTCGTTGTTGACCATCTTGCCGCCGAACACCGTGCGGAAAATGATCTTGATGTCCAGCGCCACCGTCCAGTTCTCGATATACCAGATATCGTAGCGGATGCGCTCGGCAATGTCGGTGTCGCCCCGCAGGCCGTTGACCTGCGCCCAGCCGGTGCAGCCCGGGCGCACCTGCTGGCGGACCAGATAGCGGGGGATCTCCTCCTTGAAATGCTCCACATGGAAGGGGATCTCCGGCCGGGGTCCCACCAGACTCATGTCCCCTTTCAGGACGTTGAAGAACTGGGGCAGTTCATCCAGGCTGAATTTGCGGATGAAGCTGCCGAACCGGGTCTTTCTGGGGTCGGCGTCGGTGCTCCAGGCGGTGTCCTGCTGGGTGTTGACACGCATGGAGCGGAATTTGTACATCATGAAGGGCTTTTTGTTCAGCCCGATCCGCTCCTGCCGGAAAAGCACAGGCCCCGGGCTGGACAGCTTGACGCCGATTGCCACCGCCAGCATGACCGGGCTGGTGAGCACAATCAGGATCAAACTGCCCACAATGTCCAGCATCCGCTTGACAAAGGCGTTGGCCAGATTATCGAAGGGCGTCTGCCGGATGTTGATGAGCTTGCACTCGCCCAGCACGTCGATGGTGGGGCGGGCAGGCAGATAGTCATTATAAAAAGGTACCATGGTCACCCGGGTGCCGTGCTTGTCGCAGGCAGCCAGGGCCGAGGTGATATGGCTCATGTCGGCGGCATCCAGGGCGATGACTGCCTCCTCGATGACGGGGTCCTCCAGGCAGGCGTCCAGCTTTTCATACCCGCCCAGGTAGCGGCAGGCAAGGCCGGGGTTTTCCCGGTCGGACAGATAGCCGTCCACCGCAAAGCCGTAGTAGGGGTTGTGTTCCAGGGCCAGCAGATACTGGGCAGCGATCTTGCCGCCGCCGATCATCAATACATGGCGAAGCCCCTCCCCCTTGTCCCGGCGGCGTCTGCGGTACCACCGCATGACCAGCCGTTTGACAAGGAGAAGGAAGGTTCCCAGCAGATAGAACAGCACCAGCACCATACGGGAGAAGTTGGTGAGGCGCATCTGGTACAATGCCGCCTGAAAGGCCACAACGCCCACCAGATTGACCACCGCAATGATGCGGCTCTTGCGCCACAGGCCGTAGAGGCGGGTGTCGTCATACAGGCGCAGAAGCCACAGCACCGCGCCGTCCAGCACGGCAAAGACCGCTCCCGCGGCCAGGGTACGCACGTCCTGGGCGATGTCCAGCGCAGGGCCGGCGCCGCCTTCCTGGAAGAAGCGGATGTAGTTGAACCGCAGATAGTTTGCCAGCAGATAGGCGGCAAACAGTAGCAGCATATCCCCGAGACAGCTGCATACCGCTTTGATTTTGCGGTTTTTTTCGATCATGCCGTCCTCTCCTTTTGCATTGCGTCCCTGCGGCAGGCCTTCCGGCTGCCGATACATAGGATAAGGATACCACATTCCGGCCCTGCTTTCAACGCCGGAGGGGACGCTTACTCGTAAAAATACTCCCAGTCGAAGAAGGTGCCGTTGACCTGGGCCGACGATACGGTGAGGTGGGCGGCATCCCCGGGCAGGGCCGTCAGGGTGATGGAACCCGACCCGTTTTCCATGGTGACGGGAACATCGTAGGTGTTCTTGTCCGACGGGATAAAGTAATCGCAGTTGGCGGCGCCGCTGCGGCCGGTGGACTCACACAGCCATTTTTCGGTGTCGGAGGAGACATGCAGGTAGCTGCGCACCCCGCCCCGCAGGCGGAAGTCGGCGTCCATGGTCTGGGTGTAGTTCAGGGTCACGTCCGCCACCCCGCAGAAGGTGGGGTCGTCGGCGGTGACGGTGATGGTCACCATATTTTCCGCCGTCTGGGTGATTTCCACGGTGGTGGGCACGCCCATGTCGTTGTCCACACCGTTTTTCTGCCAGAAAATGTGCATGCCGCCGCAGACGTAGGTGTTGGCCACCGGCACCCAGTAGCGGTAGAGTTCCCGGTAGAACCACCAGTTGGCGTTGCGGCTCCACCGCTCAAAGGAGGTCACCTTGTAGCTGGGGGTCTGCACCAGGTCAAAGCCGCCCGCCTGGAATTTCTGCAGGTAGGCCACCCGCTGGCTGTCGCCCAGCACATGGATGATGTAGTCGGTGCCGGAGGGCTGCAGCTGGCCTTCCATGGCTTCCAGGGCGCTGGCGTAGGTGCTCCAGACGGTGCGGCCGGCCAGGATGCTCTGCTCGGTGGCCAGTTTTTCCGCCTTGTCCCCCAGCCAGCCCCCCAGGGAATCCACCCGGGTATAGCCCTCCTCCCGGCCCTGGATGCGGGCGTCGATCTGCTGGTACACGCCCAGGGCCAGCACCGCACAGCCGAATACCGCCGTCACCGGGGGCAGGATTTTTCCCAGCAGCGCAAAGACCCGCTGCCGGTGTTTTGCCAGCCAGCCCAGGGCCGCCACGGCAAGGACGGGCACCAGCACAGCCAGCAGCGCCTTGGCGCCGCCGTCGGGACCGTTCTGGGCGGAGGAGAGCAGGCAGTAGAGGATGTTCCAGAAGGCCATGCCCAGGCACAGGGCGATGAGCCCTGCCGCCCGCACGGCATTTTCATCGGTGCGGGCGCGGAAAAGGATGACCGCAAAGACCACGGCCAGTGCCAGCATGACCCAGAAGCTCCAGTTCAGGCGCAGCTCGCTGAGGTAGTAGAGCTTTTCGTTCTGGCTGGAGGAGTAGTACCAGGGCTGATAGGCCGAGGCACCCCGGGTCTGGCGCAGCCAGGACAGGGGGTGTCCCCAGCTGATGAGGGTCACCGACACCCCCAGGCCGATCACACTGACGAGGATATACTGTCCCACCCGCAGGGCCACGGCCCTGATGTCGGCGCCGTACTTCCGCAGCAGGAACAGGCCGTAGGCCAGGGAGACCGCCAGGTACATGGAAGCTCCCATATCGTTGCTCCAGGGCACCATGGCCCCGGCGATGAAGGGCACCGCCACCGTGGGGCCGAGGGGGAGATACCGCCGCAGGCCCCGGCCTTCCGCCCGGGGCGGAAAGGCCCGCCACAGGCAGAGGGCCACCCCGCACAGCAGCACCGCAATGGGCAGTGCGCCGGAGCGGATCATGCGGGCGCTGTTGCCACTGGCGGAGGCATACCACAAAAGGCTCCGCAGCCAGTCCATGCCGGGCAGGTTCATCCCCTGCACCGCCAGCAGGCAGTAGGCGCACAGAGCGGCGGTCATGGCACGGGCAGCCCGTCCGGTGCGCAGCACGGCGCGGCAGACGGCCAGCACCAGCAGTTCAAAGCAGAACCAGGTCAGGAACTCGGCGGCAAACATGCTGCGGGCAAAGGTGTTGCCCACCACCATCAGGATGGCCGCCACGCCGTAGAGCTCCCCCGCCCCCAGATAGACGGTGAACTCGGCGTAGGGCGCCTGCCCGGCCAGCAGATGCCGCACCGGGTTGTAGTTCTGGAAATCGCCGTTGGTGATGTCGTAGTCAATGACGAAGCTGTCGGCCAGTCCCCGCAGGGCGGCAAAGCCTGCCAGCAATATCAAAAGCGCCGCCCAGGGCGCCAGGCGGCGCAATGTCTGTTTCGTGGTATCTTTCAAAACGGAACTCCCTTTTTCTTTGCCCGGTCAGCGGTAACGCTCCTGCAGCAGATCCAGTACCTTTTTCATCTCGGCGCGGACATCCGCCGGGCCGACGATCTCCACCCCGCCGGCGAATCCCGCCACCCAGCCGAAGAACTGCGGGCTGACCTGCACCGTGACGGTCAGGTCGAACCGCTCTCCGCCGGGGCAGGGCACCAGGGTGGGCTCGGTGCCGAACCGGTCGATCATGGCGCCGGCCAGACGGTTCTCACACCGCAGGGTCACCCGCTTGGCCGGGCCGTTGAACATGCCGAACAGCTGCTGGGTGTAGGTGTTGACGTCAAAGCCCTCGTAGGCATCGGCGCCCTCCCGGGGGACGTCGGGCAGTTCCTCCGCCCGGGCCATCTTGTCCACCCGGAAATGTTTGAGCTGGCCGTCGGTGTAGGCGATGAGGTAATAGTTGCCGTTTTCCCACACCAGCGTCCAGGGGCTGACCTGATAGTATTTGCCGTCGTGGCGGGGCTCCATCCGCTTTTCCAGTGTCCAGTCGCAGTATTTGAACCGCACCTGCACCCCCGCCGTGATGGCGCGGTGCAGCGTGTCCACGGTATAGAGGATCTTTTCGTCCTGGCTCTTGATGCGGCCGGACACCAGGATGGAGCGGGACAGCTCCGCCTGCTGCCACCGGCTGGTGAACTGCCCCAGCTTTTCAATGAGGGCCTTGCTCTTGCGGGCAGTGATGAACTTGCTGGTGTACACTGCGTCCACCAGCAGTTTCAGCTCGGCCAGCTCAAAGGGGGTGTCGGTCATGTAATAGCCGCCGCCCCGGCCCCGGCGCTGCAGGATCTCATACCGCCCGCCGGGGAGGTTGTTGAGGGTATCAATGTCGGCATAGATGCTCTTGCGCTCGGCATCGATGCCGCGCTGGGCCAGCAGTTCCACCAGCCGCGGCACACTGAGGGGATGCTTTTCGTCGGTCTCCCTCTCCAGGATCTCGATCAGTGCCAGAAGCTTGAGTTTCTGCCCTTCTTTGCGGGACATATGGCGCCTCTCCTTTCTTGCTGCGGCCGGTCAATGGCCGGCGTCGGGCGTTTTTGCATCGGGCTTTTTGTCAAAGGCGGCCCGGCGCACCGTGGACAGGCGGAACATCTCCTCCAGTCCCTCCCGGTCGCCCTCGGCCAGGAAGGTGCGCATCTTCTGCAGGGCCGCGTCGAACATATCGATCTCCCCGATCAGGTTGTCCCGGTTCCACAAAAACAGTTCCGCCCACAGCTTCTCGTTGATGCGAGCAATGCGGGTCAGGTCCCGGAAGGAGTCGCCGGTGTACTCGGCCAGGCGGCTGTTGTCGCTGGCGCACATCAGGCTCACCGCAATGGCGTGGCACAGCTGGCTGACATAGCCGATCATGCGGTCATGCTCGGCCACGCTCAGGGTGGTGATGTGGGCAAAGCCCAGCGTCCTGGCCAGGTCCTCACACCAGGCGACGGCTTCCGGGGTATTTCTGGCCGTGGGGGTCACGATGAAGTTGGCCGGGGCAAAATCCACCTCGGCACTGTGGGTGATGCCGCTGGACTCCCGCCCCGCCATGGGATGGCTGGCGATGAACTCCACGCCCTCCGGCAGCAGCTCCTGCACCGGGTCGACGACCCCCCGCTTGACGCCGGACACATCAGTGATGAGGGTGCCGGGCCGGATCAGATGCCCGTACTGCTTCACCCATTCCAGAAAGGCGGTGGGATACAGGGCAAAGACGATGCGCTGTGCCCCCGTCACCAGTTCCTCAAAGTTTTCTGCGGTGCCCCGGGCGATATAGGCCCGTTCCAGCGCCCAGCGCACCGCCTCGGGGTCACGGTCGATGCCCCAGACGGGGTAGCCCTTGCCCGAAAGCACCTGTGCATATTTGCCGCCCAGCAGTCCCAGGCCGACGATCAGGATGGTCTTGTCACGTTCCATCGTTCATTCCACCTTTGCACCCAGTTGTTTCATGGCATCGAAAAATCCCGGCCAGCTCTTGGCCACCGCCTGGGCCCCGCGGATGGTGGCGGGCAGTCCCGCCCCCAGTGCCGCCACCGTCAGGCTCATGACGATGCGGTGATCGTTGTGGCCGTCCAGCGGCTCGGCCGGGGCATGGAGGGCACAGCCCTCCACCGTGACGGTGTCCCCCGCCGCGGTCACCCGGCCGCCCATCTTGGCCAGCTCGGCGCGCATGGCCTCGATGCGGTCGGATTCCTTGATGCGCAGCCGTCCCGCGTTGCGGATGACGGTGGTGCCGCTGCAGAAACAGGCCATGGCGATGAGCACCGGGCCCAGATCGGGGCAGTCGGCCAGGTCGATCTCCACCCCGCGGAGCAGGCTGCGCTCAAAGTGCAGGGTACCGTCGGCCTCCGCCGAGAACTTGCCCCCGCACCGGCGCAGGATGTCCAGGATCACCTTGTCCCCCTGTCGGCTTTCGGGGCGCAGGCCGGTGACGGTGACGCCGCCGGTCAGGCAGCCCAGCACCGCCGGGAAGGCGGCCTGGCTGTAATCCCCCTCCACCGAGAGGTCGCAGGCATGGTAATGCTGGGGCACCGCCACCTGGAAGAGGGTCTTGCCCTCGGGGCCGGCGCTCTCCTCCACCCGGACGCCGAAGCGGCCCAGGGCGTCGATGGTGAGGCCCACATAGCTCCTGCTCTCAAAGGGGGGCAGCACCTGGATGGTGCTGTCCGACTCCAGCAGCGGCGCGGCGAACAAAAGCCCGCTGATGAACTGGCTGGACACATCCCCCGGCAGGGTGAAAATACCCGGCAGCAGCCGCCCGAATATGGTGATGCCGTCGCCGCTCTGCTCAAAGCGGAGATGCTGCTTTTCAAACAGGGCGCGGTAGATCTCCTGGGGGCGGGCGAACAGCCGGGGCGCCCCGGTGAAGCGGATCTTCTGGGCCGTCAGGCTGAACACCGGGATGAGAAACCGCAGGGTGCTGCCGCTCTCCTTGCAGTAAACCGGGCGGGTGACGGTGGCAAAGCCCTCGCCGCAGCCCTGTACCGTCAGGCTGTGCTCCTCCCGGGTGATTTTGGCCCCCAGCTGGGCCACCGCGTCGATGGTGGCGCGGATGTCGTCGCTGTATTCAATGTTGTCGATGTGGCTGATGCCGGTGGCCAGGGCCGCGCTGAGCACCGCCCGGTGGGCTGCACTCTTGCTGGGCGGCGCCGCAATGCTGCCGCCGATGCGGCTGACTGAGAGTTTTGCGTCCAAGAAAAATCTCCTTTCCCCCTGTCCGGGCAGACTGGCTTTTTCCCGGTTCAGTTGCCGGGGTCGAAGGTCTGTTCAAAGGCCTCCGCCGCATCCCGCACCGTGTCGGACAGGCGGCCGAAGTTGTCCACCGCCGCATCGGAACCGGCGCGGTAGAAGGGGGTGCGCTCGGCCTCCATCTTTTTCAGGCTGTGGCCGCCCATGGAGAGGGGCCGGCCGTTGGTGGGCAGTTCTTCCACCGGGCGGCGGATCCACAGCACCGGGCCGTTCTGGCGCAGCAGGCGGGCGTTGCCCGGCGTCTTGATGACGCCGCCCCCGCAGGCGATGACCTGCCCGTGCTTTTTGGAGCATTCCCGCACGGCGTCGGCCTCGTACTGGCGGAAAACGTCCTCTCCCCGCTGGGCAAAAATGTCGGGGATAGGCATTTTGGCCACCTGCTCAATGACGTCATCCAGATCCACATAGTCCTTGCCCAGGGTGCGGGCCAGGGCGCGGCCCACCGTGCTCTTGCCGCAGCCGGGCATGCCGATGAGGGAGACGTTGGACACCTGGCGGCGGATATCCCGGTGGATCTTTTCCACATAGGACAGGTCCACCGGATGGTCCAGGAAGCGGGCCGAGGCATACACTGCCTGGGCCACCAGCATCTCCATGCCGCAGTAGGCGGGGATGCCCAGCTCCTCCGCCCGGAGCAGGATCTCGGTGCGCAGAGGGTTGTAGACCACGTCCAGCACCGCTTCCAGGTCGGGGAATTTTTTCAGGTCGAGAAGGCACTCGCCGTTATTGGGGTACATGCCTGCCGGGGAGGCGTTGACGATGATCTGCCCCTCCCCCGAGGCCTCGGCCTGCGCATAGGTGATGCCGCCGTTGGCGCCGGTGCGGCTGACGGTGATGACCCGCTCGGCTCCCCGGTCCCGGCAGACCGCCGCCACCGTGTTGCGGGTGCCGCCGCTGCCCAGGATGAGCACCGTCTTGCCCCGGAAGCGCACCCCGTGGCGGCGGGCCAGGTAGGCAAAGCCGTCGTAGTCGGTGTTGTAGCCGTAGAGCTTGCCGTTCCGGTTGACCAGGGTGTTCACCGCGCCGATGGCCGCCGCCCGGGGCTCCACCTCGTCACAGTAGGGGATGACCAGCTTTTTGTAGGGGATGGTCACGTTGACCGCCTTGAAGTCCCTCGCTTCCAGAAAGGCCTCCGCGTCCGCCTGGGTGGGCAGCTCCTTCAGCTCATAGCTGTACCCGCCGATCTCCTCATGGATCTGGCAGGAGTAGCTGTGCCCCAGTTTTGCTCCGATCAATCCGTATTCCATATTCGTTCTTCCTCCTTCCGTCCCGGCCGGTGTTGGATACCGGGCGGGTTCAGCGGTCCACCCCCGGCAGGCCGTGCTTCTGCGCGGCGGTGCCGTAGCGGACCGTCCAGAGATCCAGGATGCCCAGAGCCGTCAGGGTGTCCTGCACTACCGCGGCCCGGGGCACGATACAGGGGTCGTGCCGGCCGTGGATGGTCAGCTCGGCGTCCTTTTTGGCAATATAATCCACCGTCTCCTGCTGTTTGTAGATGCTGGGGGTGGGCTTGACCACCGTGCGGAACACCACCGGCATGCCGTTGGTGATGCCGCCGTTGACGCCGCCGTTGCGGTTGGTGGCGGTGACGATCCTGTCCCCCGCCATGCGGAAGGCGTCGTTGGCCGTGCTGCCCCGCAGCCCTGCAAAGGCGAATCCTGCGCCGAACTCCACGCCCTTGACTGCCGGGATGGAGAACATCAGGTGGGCCAGCTCGCTCTCCACGCTGTCGAAGAAGGGTTCCCCCACTCCCGCCGGGATGCCGGTGACCACCGTCTCCAGAATACCGCCCACACTGTCCCCCTCGGCCCCCGCCGCGCGGATGGCCTCCTGCATGGGGATCTCCTTGGCAGGATCCGCCAGGGAGAAATGGCCGGGGGCTGCCTCCGGGGGGAGGTTATTATAGTCCAGGGGAGCGTCGTCGATGCCGGCGCACCGGGCAATGTGGGTGTAGACCCGGATGCCCAGCCCCGCCAGCACCTGGCGGCAGACCGAACCCGCCGCCACCGACGCCGCCGTGATGCGGCCGGAGAAATGTCCCCCGCCCCGGGCGTCCTGGAAGCCCTCGTACTTGGCGAAGGCGGTGTAGTCGGCGTGGCCGGGGCGCAGCAGGGCGGCAGTCCTGGCATAGTCGCCGCTGCGGGTGTTGGTGTTGCGGATGACAAAGGTGAGGGGGGTGCCGGTGGTGTGGCCGTCCAGCACGCCGGAGAGGAGTTCCACCTCATCCGGCTCGGTGCGGGAGGTGGAAAGTCCGTCCCCCCGGGCACGGCGGCGGTCCATGGCGGCGGCGATCTGCGCCGTGTCCACCGGCAGGCCCGCGGCCAGGCCGTCCAGCACGGCGCCCACCGCGGGGCCGTGGCTCTCCCCGAAGATGGTGAGAGAGACGGCGCTGCCAAAGGTATTTTTCATGCAAAAGGCTCCTTACTGCGCTTGCCTGCGCTGCAAAAACGGCTTACTCTTCTTCCCCCAGGCCCAGCAGGGTGGGCAGCTCGCTCATGGGGATCTTGTCCGCCCGCCAGCAGCCCAGCCCCGGCACCCGGATGACGGTGATGCTGTTGCCCCGGCCCTTCTTGTCGTGGCGCATCTGTTCCAGCACCTTCTGCTTGTCGTAGGCGGCCCGGGTGGGCAGGCCCAGCGCCCGCATGACGGCACGGGTGCGCTTGACCAGGGAGTTGTCCTCGATCATGGGCAGCATGCCCAGGGCGACGCACTCGCCGTGGTAGAGGCCGTTTTTCCGGCGGCCCCGGATGCCCTTGACCGCCTCGATGCCGTGGCCGATGGTGTGGCCGAAGTTCAGCGCCGCCCGGGGGCCCTGCTCCCGCTCGTCCTGCTCGACGATGTGCTCCTTGACCCGGAGGCTGCGGTAGATGATCTGCTCGATGTCCTCCTCGGGGGTGTTTTTCTCAAAGAGGGCGAAGAGCTCGGGGTCGGCGATGATGCCGGCCTTCAGCGCCTCGGCCAGGCCGTTGACAAAGTGGCGGCGGGGCAGGGTAGCCAGCACGTCGGGGTCGATGAGCACCACCTGGGGCTGCCAGAAGGCACCCACAATGTTCTTGGTCTCCCCCAGGTCGATGGCGGTCTTGCCGCCGATGGAGGAGTCGATCTGGGCCAGGGTGGAGGTGGGGCAGTTGATGAAGTCGATGCCCCGCATATAGCTGGCGGCGCAGAACCCGCCCAGGTCCCCCACCACGCCGCCGCCCACGGCGACCACCACGTCGCTGCGGCTCATGCCGAAGGCAAGCATCTCCTCCAGCACGCTGCCGTAGACCTTGAGGCACTTGCTGCCCTCCCCCTGGGGGATGGTATAGATTTTGGGATCGCTGCACTGGCCGGCGATGGTCTGGGCATAGGCGGCGGGCACACCGTCGTCGGTGAGGATAAAGACCTTGCGGTTGACCAGGTTGGCAAACTGGTACAGGTTTTTCAGACATCCGCGCTTGAGGATGATGTCATAGCTGTTTTTTTTCAACTGCATTGTTAATTTCATACGGTTACCCCTTCCTCGTCGCACAGTGTCTCGTGGTCGAACACGCCCAGCAGCCGCACGGTGCGGCAGGGGGCTTCCAGATCATGGAGCAGTGCGCGGCAGCTCTGCCCCGCCGCCTGCTGCGGGCAGATGAGCTGCACATAAAAATAATATTCAAACTGCACATGGGGCAGCGGGCGGCTCTTGATGCTCTCCATATTGAAGCCCAGACGGCCGATGCGCTCGATGACCTGGGCCAGCTTGCCCGGCTTGTGGTCCACCGTGAAGAGCAGGGCGATGCGCTGGCCCTCGTGCACCGGCACATCCCCGCTGCCGCCCCGGGTGATGACCACAAAGCGGGTGGTGTTGTCCCCGTCCTCGTTGATGCCCTGGGCCAGCACCTGTAGCCCGTACAGGCGGGCGGTCTCGGCGGAGGCCACGGCGCCCACGGCGGGGTCGCCCAGCTCGGAGACATAGCGGGCGGCGTCGGCGGTATTGCCCCAGACCTTGGTCTCAAGGCCGTGGGCCCGCAGGAAGGGCGCGCTCTGGCTCAGGGCCTGCTGGTGGCTGACCACCGTGCGCAGCCCCGCCAGGGTCGCCCCCGGCACACCCAGCAGATCCTGCCGGATGGGCAGGTCGTAGACGCCGCAGACCCACAGATCGGGGTGGGCGTACAAGAGATCCAGCACGGCGGAGACATCCCCGGCGGTGGAGTTTTCAAAGGGCAGCACGCCGAACTCGGCGCGGCCGGTGCTCACCGCCTCAAAGACGTCGGCCCAGGTCTTGCAGGCCATCTGCCGGGCAAAGGGGAATACCCGCCGGGAGGCAATGTGCGCCCAGGCGCCTTCCACCCCCTGATAGGCGGCGGTGTTCTTTCCCAGCAGTTCCCGCTGGTACGCCCGGGAGACCGCCATCGCCTGCTGCAGAAAGCGCTCATAGTAGGGGCGCAGCGCCTCGTCGGTGATGCGGGCGGTGTTCTTCTCGATCACGGCCCGCTCCCGCACCGGGTCAAAGATGGGTTTGCCGGTGTCCGCCTTGCTGCGCGCCACCATCCCCACGGCACGCATGCGCCGCTCAAACAGTTGGGCCATCTGCGCGTCGACGGCGTCGATCTCCGCGCGGGCCTGCTCCAAAAGTTCCATGGCAGTCTCCTCCGATTGATATACAGATTCACTATACCATAAAACGGTCTGTTTCTCAAGGCCGCGCCGGTAAAATCCCCGCAAAAATCAGAACTGTTCTGCAAAGCAAAGCGCCCCGCACCGGGCCGCACCCTCAGGCACGGCCCGGCACGGAGCACAGGGCGTTATTTTTTCGGTTTGGGGGGGCGGGGCGTCAGTTCCTCCAGCCGCCGCTGCCGGGTGTAAAACCGGCGGTAGGGGTTGTCGGGCAGGGCGGGGCCTCCGGGAACGTTCTCCCCCGGGGCGGCAGGTCCACCGCGGCGGGAATTTTCCTTGCGGCCCAGCAGCCTTGCCGCCCAGGCGGGCAGACGGGGGCTCACTCCGCCGCCTCCATGGCGCTTGCGCCGGCGGTCAGCGCCTGCCACAATTCTTCGCTGCCCTCCTGATTTTTGGCCTGGGTGTCACTCCAGGCGCCGCAGCGCCCCACATATAGCCCGGAAAGCAGCTCCTGGCTGCTGCATGCCGTCTCCCCGGTGGCCGTGGTGAACGCATAGCTGCCCAGGTCCAGCCCCGCCAGCACCGGACAGTCGAACCAGCGGTAGACCATGTTCTGCCAGTCGGCGGCGCCGTCCGCGGGCTGGGAACCGTCCAGATACAGCAGGGCGCCGGTCATCGTCACAAAGCCTTCGGGGTCCTGCAGCAGATAGAGCTGGTTGATTCCCTCCGACATGTCGGCGCTCAGCCGGGTCATGCCGGCCATCTGGTTGTAGGCGTCCATTGTCTCGTCGGAGTCCTGGCTGCCGCTCAGGTCCAGGATGTACTGGTTGATCTGCACCGTGACCTGTCCGTCGCCGTCCAGATCGGTGCCATACTGCGCCAGGGTATCCTGCAGAGCCGTCACGGTTTCATCGGGCAGGGTCCCCTGTCCCACCCAGGCCACCTGATAGTCGGGTGTCTTCTGGGAGAGGACATCGTGCAGCACCCACGCCGCGCAGAGCACCACAAAGGCGCCGATGAGCACCGCCCACTTGTGGTAGTACCACCAGTTCTTTGCCTTTTCGCTGCGGGTATAGACGCGCTGGGGTTCCTGGGGAGCGTCGTAGTGCTCCTCGCTGCTTTTGGTCACCCAGGCCATGGGGCAACACCTCTCTTGTCAGGATGGTTTCTGATGTTTTATCATACCATACCGCCATCCAAAAGTCACGCCGGCGCGCTTTCTTTCACAATTTGTTTCCAATTGCCGGACCGCCGGGCATTCCCCCCGGTTTTGTTCCCAATCCCTGCTTGCAAGCCGCCCCCAAAGCAGATATGATAGAGAGGAACAATCACACCGGGGCGCAGCCGCCCCCCCTGCAAGGAGATACCGCCATGTTTTTCAACTTTTCCAACCAGTACGAGGCCCCGAAACAGGATGCCTCCCCCATCCGCAAAAAGGGTGCCGCCCGCTTTTTTGAGCTGCTGGGCCGTGACCTGATGCCCTTTTACAAGGCAAGCCTTTTGTGCTGTCTGGGTTGCCTGCCGGGGTTTGTGCTGATGGTGCTGGGACTGCTCGGCACCTCGGTGCTGTTCACCCTGCTGGGCGGCATGCTGTGCGGTCTGGTGGGCGCGCCCTTCGTCTGCGGGCTGCTGGACACCATCTTCCGGGCCCTGCGGGACGAACCCGGCTTCTGGTGGGAGAACTACAAGAAAGCCTGGCGCCAGAACTGGAAAGACAGCCTACTGCCCGGGCTGTTCATCGGCATCCTCATGGGCTGCTGGCTGTCCATGCTGCTGATCCTGCCCACCATGGAGGTGGTCCCCGGCTATATCTGGATCTGCATGGGGGCAGGGGTGCTCATTGCCGCGGGGCTGTTCACCTACGCCTTTGCCCAGATCCCCCTGGTGCGGCTGACCCCCGCCCAGTTTGTGAAAAACTGTGTCTTCTTTTTCCTGGGCTATCTGCCCCGCACGCTGGCGGTGGCCGTGATCCAGAGTGCATACTGGATCGGGTTTGTGCTGTTTCTGCCCTTTACGCTGCTGCTCCTGCTGGTGACCGGATTCTGGCTGCCCTGGCTGATCTCGCTGATGATCCTCTACCCCGCCCTGGACGGCGCCTTCTCGGTGGAGAAGGAGATCAGCCGCCGCCGGGAGGAGGAGCTCAACGCCTCCCTGGAGGAGAGTTCCCTTTTCGGTTCCGGCAAGAACCACTGACCATTCCACAATAAGGCGGTGAACACCTGATGGAAAAACGGACTTTGTTCCTCCTGCAGGAGACGGAGGAATTCATGCGGGGGGAGCTGGACAATGTGACGGTGGCCAACTCCCGCATCATGCTGGACGTGGTTCAGGGCGGCTATGTGCCCTACGGCTGCTACACCAGCCCTGCCATTCCCCTGGCACCCTTCGACGCCCTGCGCCCCAGCTGGAACGCTTTCACTCCGCCGGGCACCGCCGTGGAGGCCCAGGCCCGGGTGATGGTGGACGGCAACTGGACGGCCTGGTCGGCCTTCGGCAAGTGGAGCCCCTTCCTTGCCCGGGAGAGTGCGGCGCCCTCCGCCCGCGGGGCCCTGGCCCTGGACGGCGACCGGCTGTGGCTGGACTCCAAGATCGCCACCCATGTGCAGATGCGCATTTATCTGTATACCAAGGATGACAAGCAGACGCCCTCCGTCTCGCTGCTGGGGGCCAGCGTCCACCGGGTGGACGTCATCCCCGGGGGCGGACGGCCGGTCAATGCCCGGCTGCATCTGCCGCCCTACTCGGTGGCGCGGCGCGCCCCCGCCCTGAAAGCCCGGATGGACCTGGCCTGTGCCATTGCCGGGCTGACCAACCGCTGGGGCGCCGACATCCTGCCCGAGGAGCTGGTGCTGGCCATGCAGGACGGCCGGGGCTGCACCAATCTGAGCTTCGGCGCCGCGGCCATGGGCTGCTGGGGGTTCCCGGCCTGGGTGCGCTGGGCCGACCTGGGGGATCTCCGGGCCGAGCTGCGGGCGGGCTACGGCGTGGTGGTGGAGCTGGACAGCACCCCCGTTCAGCTGGCCGCCGGCATGCCCGAGCGCCGCTATGCCGCATTGCGGGGCTTCGGCATGGTGGAGGGGGAGCTCCACGCCCTGCTCAACGACCCCTGGGCCGCCGACAACGACTTTGAAACCGAGACCACCATGCCGCTGGACGACTTTCTGGTGGCCTGGACCAATCTGGCCCTGT
This sequence comes from uncultured Gemmiger sp., assembly GCA_944388125.1. Classification (GTDB taxonomy): domain Bacteria; phylum Bacillota; class Clostridia; order Oscillospirales; family Ruminococcaceae; genus Gemmiger. The sequence continues at coordinate 18,550 of CALXHO010000031.1, forward strand.
GCATGCGGCCCCGGGTCCCCGCCCCCGAGCACGGCGGGCCCTGGCGCTCCAGCGTGACCCTGCGCCGGGCCGGGCGGGACATGCCGGGCCTCTACCGCATCTATCTCTCCGGGGAGGTCCGCGAGCTGCCCGACGACTTTTGCGGCGACGAGGAACACCCCGGCGGCGTTCTGGCCTGGACCGCTCAGGAGGAGCGCCCCCACGCCACCACCGCCCACAAGCAGTTCCACTTTGTCCGGCCGGAGTCCGGCGGCATCCGCCTGCCCGACTCCACCGGGAGCCTGACCAAATACACCGTCTACGCCATCGATCCCTCCGGCTGCATGCTGGTGGGGGATGTGACCATCTGAACCATGCAAGAAGGCCCTCTGCCGAATGTCAGAGGGCCTTCTTTCTTGTATTTTCCCGTCACAGGATGAGCTGGCGGTAGAGTTTGGTGTTGACCGTCTCATCCTCCTTGGCCAGGGCCTGGATGCAGGCATCCATGGCGGCGGCCACGTCGTCCAGCGAGCGCCAGTTCTCCACACTGCCCCGCAGGTACTGCTCCAGCATGGGGCCGATCTCGGTGTGGGCGCTGGCCCCCTCGATGAGGTAGGCCCCCGGCTGGGCGGGGCGGATGTCCGGCTCATAGTGGTTGTCGCTGCCCAGGGTGGCCATTTGGAAGCCGCCCTTGCGGCCCCGGCCCCCTACCAGGAAGCGGATGCCCAGGGGCAGAGCCTCGGTCTCCCGGGCGCGGTCCCGCAGGATCTTGAGGATCTTTTCAAAGGTCAGGTACTGGACGTTGTACTCGTCCAGGGCGTTGACGATGCGCACGGCGGCCAGGGTATCCCCCGCAAAGCCCACGCAGACATTCCGGTTGACCTTGCGCAGTTTGGGCAGTTCCTCGGTCAGGATATTGGGCTTGTCCCCCTGCACCGGCTCCTCCACCATGCGCCCGTCACTGGCCATGGCGCAAAAATTCTCGCCGCATACGGCCAGGATCGCACTCATATCGGTTTCCTCCCTTATTCTTCGTCGATGGTGTCCCGGTAGACCCCATCCATATGTCCGCCGCCCGCGCCGAACATCTCCCGGCCCAGCAGGCCGTTGTCCCGGCGGGCCTCCTCCACCAGCTCGCTGATCATGTCCTTGACCTGCTGGCTGTTCTTGACATTCCGGATGGTCAGGATGCCGTCGGAGGCATCCTTGGTGCGCAGGATGATGGTGCCGGTGCCGCAGAGGCGGTTGAGCAGCGTGCGCTTGAGGGAAATGTCCAGCACACGATAGATCATGCACTCGTTTTCCTCGCAGTTGATCAGGCCGCTTTGGGTGTAGATGCGGCCGTTGGCAATGCGGTACACGTCAAAAGTCCAGGGAAACCACAGGATGTGCCGGCGGTCTTTCCACAGATTTTCCGCGGCGGGAGCTGCCTTCTTTTCTTCCATCGTTTGCCTCCTTGCATCGGGCGGATCGGTTTTGCTTTACTATACCACACCCTGCCCCGCCCGGCAAGGGCGGCATGGCGGCTGTCCGCCCTTTCACGCAGCGAGGCGCGGCCCCGGCACAAGCGGGACCGCGCCTCAACCACTGCCGGATTCGGTCGGCAGGTGTTTTATTTGGTGACCTTGATCATGTCGGCGCCGGGCTCCACTTCGCCGGAGGCAACCACGTCGACGCTGGCAAACTCATCAGTGTTGGTGATGACGGTGATGACCACCGAGGGATGGCCTGCGGCCTTGATCTTGTCCAGATCCATGGTCAGCAGCAGCTGGCCCTTCTTGATCTTGTCGCCGACCTTGACATTGGCGCTGAAGCCGTCGCCCTTCATCTCGACGGTGTCCACGCCCACATGGATGAGCACTTCCACGCCGCCGTTGCCCTGGATGCCCAGTGCATGCAGGCTGTCGGGCGCCTGGGTGATGACGCCGTCCACGGGAGCAAAGACCTTGCCCTCGGCGGGATCGATGCCGCAGCACTTGCCCAGGATGCCCTGTGCAAAGACGTCATCGGGGATGGATTCCATCGGAACGATGGTGCCCTTGGCATCGGCAGCCACCATCACGGGGCCGGTGGGTGCGGGAGCTGCGGGTGCTTCCTTCTTTTTGAAAATGTCAAAAAATCCCATTGTCGTTCTCTCCTTTGATCGTTTGCCGCCTGTGCCGCGCCGGGGCAGTACAGACAGATGTTGTGATTTCATTATACCTTGCCCCGGCACCGAAAATCAATGCCGCAGCATCCGGGCAGACCAAAAACGTCAAAAAATTCACGGTTTTGCCACATCTCCGGTGGCTGCAGCCTGCCCGCGGGAAGCCGACGCCGCCACCCGGATAGCCCGCACTGCGTCCCACAGCATGGCCGCCATGCGGTCGGGGGAATCCTTCCTGCCGCTCTGCAGCCAGGACTCAATGCTGCCCACGCAGCCGTTGACCGCAAAGCTGGTCAGGTAAAGCTGGCGGGGCGTCTCGCAGCCAGGCTCGGCAAAGTGGCCGATGCAGCGGCGCTCCAGCATCTCCCGGATGCGGCTCACAAAGGCCGGGTCCCCGTTTGGGCCCATGAGGGCGGTGCACAGTGCCTCGTTGTCATTGAGATAGGCAAACAGAGTGCGCATGGCCTCGGGCGGGACATCGCTCTCCAGGCTGGGCAAAAGCACTCCCATCAGGGCGTCCAGCCCCTCGAACTGTTCCCTCTCGATCTGCCGCAGCAGATCATAGATGTCGGTGTAATGGAAATAGAAGGTGCCCCGGCTGACTTTGGCAAGGGCGGTGAGTTCCCGCACGGTGATTTCCCGCACAGGTTTCTGGGCTAGCAGTGTGATCAGCGCGTCGCACAAACGGCGCTTGGTCATCCGTACGCTGCGGTTGGCGTCCCCTTTTGCATTCATGGCGCATCCACCTTTCGCCGCGCCGCCCGCACACAGCGGCGCTTTGTTTGAAGGCGGCGCCGGACCCTTCCCGCTTTGGACCCGGCGACAATACCTTACCATAATAGTAGTTTCCATGCCCGCAAAAGTCAAGAATTTATGAGTATTTTGCACAGTATTTTCAATTTTACATTATCGTTTTTGTTCGACATTACCGTTCCTGTTCTTTTTTTGCAAGATTTTCCCAAAGGCGTTTTCTCCTCCGGCGGCAATGGTGTGCTATAATCAGAAAAAGCGGTCCGGAAAGCGCGAGTGACATAAGAAAACAAAGGTTCTGCAAGAACTGCGAAGCATCGCAAAATCGCTGCAAGGCGGCAGATGCAAGGCAGAGGGCTGCTAACCTTGCCGCCCAAAAACGACGGGCGGCATCTGCGCAGAGCGCAGACCGGTTTGGCCGGTCGAAAGCCCCACTGGGGCTTTCGTGGCTGCGCCACCCCGGCACTCCTTGGTGGAATGCAAAGCCCGATCACGCGGCAGATGCCGTCTTGCAGTTAGAATTTTGCGGCTTTGTTTTCTTATGGAACCGCGCAGAAGCACGGGCCGCAGATACAGACAAAAGGAGCCTTGTTGCCATGGTTTTCGACAGTCAGAGGGCGCTTGCCGCCTTTGCCGCCTATGCGGCCAATTACAACGACCGGGACCCCAAGGTCCGGCTCAAGATCGACCACACCTACCGGGTGGCGGGGCTGTGCCGCCGCATTGCCCGGTCGCTGGACCTGCCGGAGGAGGAGGTGCAGCTGGCCTGGCTGTGCGGCCTGCTGCACGATGTGGGCCGCTTTGAACAGCTGCGGCGGTACGGGACCTTCAATGATGCCCAGTCCATCGACCACGCCGCCTGCGGGGCCCAGGTCCTCTTTGAGGAGGGGCACATCCGGGATTATCTGGACGACCCGTCGGAGGACGAACTGCTGCACCGGGCGGTGGAGCTGCACAGCGTCTACCGCCTGCCCGAGCTGGACGGGCGCACGGCCCGGTTCTGCAACATTCTGCGGGATGCGGACAAGATCGACATCCTGCGGGTCAATGTGGAGGTGCCGCTGGAGGAGATCTACAACGTCTCCACCCGGGAACTGTACGACGCTTCCATCACCCCCGAGGTGGCCCAGGCGTTCTACGGCCATCACGCCGTGCTGCGCGCCCTCAAGCGCACCCCCGCCGACAACATCGTGGGGCACATGTCCCTGGTGTACGAGCTGGTCTTTCCCGAAAGCCTGCGCATTGTGCGGGAACAGGGCTGGCTGGACAAGCTCATGGCCTTTGCCTCGGACAATCCCGGCACCCGGGAGACGCTGGCCGGGATGCGCGCCCACATGCACGCCTGGCTGGACAGCCGGTGCGGCCAAGAAGGCTGAAAATCATTCCCGCTTCGGTTCGGGATGGGGCATGGCTGCGTAGCCACGGTCCACGGTGATCTCGCACCGCCAGCGGGGGTAGCGCTCCTTCACCAGGGCGGACAGGCGGCTGCGGATCTCCTCATCGGTGAGGGACAGATTGGCAGGGGCGGCGCAGTCAAAGCTCACCGCCGTCTGGCCTTCCGCCCCGCCGGGCAGGACGCAGAGATCGTGGATGGTCAGGGCCGGGTCCACCGCCCGGGCCTGCCCGGCGATCCACTCCCGGAAGCGCCCGGCCGCCGTGTCCAGATCTGCCACGGGGTCCATGTGCACCACCAGGTTGAGGCCCCGCTCCCGCAAGAAGTCCCGCTCGATGGTATCCACCACCGCATGGCTGTGCAGCGGATCGCCGGCGGCGGACATCTCCACATGGACGCTGGCAAACTGACGGCCGGGGCCGTAGTCATGGATGAGCAGATCGTGGGTGCCGATGACGCCGGGATAGGAGAGTATCTTCTGCCGGATGGCCTCCACCTCCTCGGGGGCGGGGGCATGGCCCAGCAGCGGGTCCAGGGTGTCCCGCACCAGCCCGAAGCCGCTGCACAGGATGAACAGCGCCACCCCCAGGCCGACGATGCCGCCCAGCTCAAAGTG
>CALXHO010000032.1 GCA_944388125.1 uncultured Gemmiger sp.
GTGGCCCACACCTGCAACCTGAACTGCCATTACTGCTTTGCCGCCCAGGGCAAGTTCCACGGCGAGAGCGGCCTGATGAGCTTTGAGACCGGCAAGCGCGCACTGGATTTCCTGGTGGAGCATTCGGGCAGCCGGCACAACCTGGAAGTGGACTTCTTCGGCGGCGAACCGCTGATGAACTTTGAGGTCTGCAAGCAGCTGGTGGCCTATGCCCGCAGCATCGAAAAGCAGGCGGGCAAAAACTTCCGCTTCACCCTGACCACCAACGGCATCGGCATCACCGACGAGGTCATTGAGTGGGCCAACCGGGAATGCTACAACGTGGTGCTCTCCCTGGACGGCCGCAAGGAAGTCAACGACCGCTTCCGCAAGGATCTGGCGGGCAACGGCAGCTACGACCGCATCGTGCCCAAGTTCCAGAAGCTGGTCAAGGCCCGCGGGGACAAGAACTACTACATGCGCGGCACCTTCACCCACTACAACACCGATTTCACCAACGATCTGTTCCACATGGCGGACGATCTGGGCTTTACCGAACTGTCCATGGAGCCGGTGGTCAGCGCGGCGGGCAACCCCGAGGCCCTGACCGAGGCCGACCTGCCCGTCCTCTTCGACCAGTACGAGCTGCTGGCCAAGGACATGCTCCGCCGGGAAAAGGCGGGCAAGCCCATCACCTTCTACCATTATATGATCGACCTGGCCCACGGCCCCTGCATCTACAAGCGCATTTCGGGCTGCGGTTCCGGCACCGAGTACATGGCGGTCACCCCCTGGGGCGACCTGTATCCCTGCCATCAGTTCGTGGGCGACCCTGACTACAAGCTGGGCAACGTCTGGGACGGCGTGACCAACACCGCCCTGCGGGATGAGTTCAAGCTCTGCAACGTCTACGCCCGCCCCGACTGCGCCGACTGCTGGGCACGGCTCTACTGCGCCGGCGGCTGCGCCGCCAACGCCCTGCACGCCACCGGCGACATCCACGGCGTCTACGAGTACGGCTGCAAGCTGTTCCGCAAGCGCATCGAGTGCGCCCTGATGCTGAAGGTTGCCGAGGCCATGGACCCCGAACTGAAGGGCGCGTCCCTGTCCGCCGAGGCTGCGGCCGGCGGCCATGCCTGCAGTGAGGACTGCACAAGCTGCGAGTGAGAATTCTGTGCAGAACCTCCGATTTTTTTGTAAAAATATGTTGCGGTGCAACAGGATTTGCGTGTATAATAAAACCGCGGCGGTGTACGTCACCGCCGAATTTACTGTAAATATGGACGGCATTGCCGTCCTGACCCCTTGATCCTGGTCATCTGGAGGAAGCGTTATGACAAAAGCTGAAGTGTTGCAGTTGAAAATGACTGCGACCCGCGTGCGGATGGGCATTATTGAAGCAACGCACGGCGCCAAATGCGGACATCCGGGCGGAAGCTTGTCTGCCGCCGATGTGCTGACCTATCTGTATTTCAAGGTTATGAACGTGGACACCGAAAACCCCAAGGACCCCCTGCGGGACCGTTTCGTGCTGTCCAAGGGCCACTGCGCCCCCGCGCTGTACGCCACCCTGGCGGAGCGCGGATTCTTCCCCGTGCGTGACCTGCCCACCCTGCGCCACGATGGCAGCTATCTGGAAGGTCATCCCAACATGAACACCGTGCCGGGCGTGGATATGTCCACCGGCAGCCTGGGCCAGGGCGTTTCCACCGCCTGCGGCATGGCGCTGGCCGCCAAGATGCAGAATTCCGGCGTCAACGTCTTCACCCTGCTGGGCGACGGCGAGATCGAGGAAGGCCAGTGCTGGGAAGCGTTCATGTTTGCCTCCCACTACAAGCTGGACAACCTCTGCATCATGGTCGATGTCAACGGCCTGCAGATCGACGGCCCCACCAGCAAGATCATGTCCAGCGAGCCTCTGGACCAGAAGATGGATGCCTTCGGCTTCAACACCATCGTCTGCAACGGCAACTCGATGGCGGAACTGGAGCAGGCGTTCGTCCTGTTTGACCGTGCCCACGGCAGCGGCAAGCCCACCTGCTTTTTGCTGCACACCACCAAGGGCCTGGGCGTCAGCTACATGGAGAATGTGGTCGACTGGCACGGCAAGGCGCCCAACGACGATGAATACACCCAGGCAATGGCCGAACTGCATGAGGCCTACGACCTGCTGGAGAAGGAGGCGCAGCGCTGATGCCGGAAAACAAACTGATTGCCACCCGTGACAGCTACGGTCGCGCTCTGGTTGAGCTGGCCGATGCAGGCTGCAACGATCTGGTGGTCCTGGATGCGGATTTGTCCGTCTCCACCAAGACCTGCCTGTTCCGGGATGCCTACCCCGAACGCTTCTTTGACTGCGGCATTGCCGAGGCCAACATGATGGGCGTTGCGGCGGGCCTTTCCACCTGCGGCTGTGTGCCCTTTGTCTCCAGCTTTGCCATGTTTGCGGCGGGCCGTGCCTTTGAGCAGATCCGCAACACCATCGGCTATCCCCACCTCAATGTCAAGATCGCTGCCACCCACGGCGGTCTGTCGGTGGGCGAGGACGGCGCTTCCCATCAGTGCTGCGAGGATTTCGCCCTGATGCGCGTCATCCCCGGCATGACGGTCATCTGCCCCGCCGACGACGTGGAAGCCCGCGCCGCCGTCAAGGCAGCCTACCGTCACAACGGCCCCGTCTATCTGCGTCTGGGCCGTCTGGCGGTGCCTGTCATCCACGACGAGATCGATTACCACTTTGAGATCGGCAAGGGCGAACAGCTCACCGACGGCTTCGACGTGGCGGTCATCGCCTGCGGCCTGATGGTGGGCGAATGCCTGAAAGCCGCCGCCATCCTGAAAAAGCAGGGCGTCGGCGTCCGCGTCATCAACATGCCGACCATCAAGCCTCTGGACGACGACATTGTTCTGCGTGCCGCCCACGACTGCAAGCGCATCGTGACGGTGGAGGAACACAGTGTCATCGGCGGTCTGGGCGAGGCGGTCTGCTCTCTCCTCAGCGAGCAGATGCCCACTCCCGTGCGCCGCATCGGCGTCAACGACCAGTTCGGCCATTCGGCTCCCGCCTGGGAGGTCCTGGCCGACTTCGGCCTGACGGCAGAGCACATCGCCGCAACGGTGGCCGACTTCGTCAAGAAGTAATCCAGAAGATTGCACTTTGCTCCGCATCCGGGTCTCCGGGTGCGGGGCTTTTTTGCGTCCGCTGCCCTCCGGGACAACGCGGCGGGAGGGACTTGCAGCGCAAAAAACCGCTGCCCGGACGGGGCAGGAACGCAGCCACGGCTTGCAGCATTCCGGCGGATGTGGTACTCTGAATACAGAAGCGGCCTGCCCGAAAAACGCGGCAGCCCGCAGGAAACCCGGAAATCGGAAAGGAGATTCCTTTTATGCAATATCAGAACACGCTCGACCTGTGGCTCAGCCGCGCGGTGGACGACCCCGACCTCATCCCCGAACTGGAAAGCGTCCGTGAGGACGCCGACGCCGTCACCGACCGTTTTTACCGTGACCTGGAATTCGGCACCGGCGGTCTGCGGGGCGTCATCGGCGCAGGCACCAACCGCATGAACATCTACACCATCCGCCGGGCCACCCAGGGCCTGGCCGACTACATCAACGCCGAGGGCCTGCCCAAAAAGGTGGCCATCGCCCACGACAGCCGCATCAAGGGCGAGCTGTTCTGCCGGGAGGCCGCCCGTGTGCTGGCTGCCAACGGCATCACCGCTTACCTCTACCCCCGTCTGGAGCCCACCCCCGCCCTGTCCTGGGCCACCCGCTACCTGGGCTGCGGCGCGGGCATCTGCGTCACCGCCAGCCACAACCCCGCCAAGTACAACGGCTACAAGGTCTACGGCGCCGACGGCTGCCAGATCACCCTGGAAGCCGCTGCCAAGGTGCTGGCCGCCATCGAGCAGCACGACTACTTCGACAGCCCCCGCCTGACCGACTATGAGGGGGCTGTGGCCGACGGCCGCATTGTCGCCATCGACGACAAATGCCTGTCCGACTTTGTGGACGCGGTGCTGGCCCTGCGTCCCGGCAACGACGTCAGCGCCCTCAAGCTGGTTTACACCCCCCTCAACGGTTCCGGCCTGGAACCGGTGAAGCTGCTGCTGAGCCGCATGGGCGTCACCAACGTCACCGTGGTGCCCGAGCAGGAAAAACCCGACGGCAATTTCCCCACCTGCCCCTATCCCAACCCCGAGATCCGGGAGGCCATGGAGACGGGGCTCAAGCTCTGCGACACCGTCCACCCCGACCTGATGATCGGCACCGACCCCGACTGTGACCGCATGGGCGCCGCCGTGCCCGACGGCAAGGGCGGCTACCGCCTCATCACCGGCAACGAGATGGGCGTGCTGCTGTTTGACTATATCTGCCGCGTCCGCCTGGCCAACGGCACCATGCCCAAGGATCCGGTGGCCGTCACCACCATCGTCTCCACCGACATGGCCACCCCCATCGCCGCCAAGTACGGCGTGGAACTGCGCCGCACCCTCACCGGCTTCAAGTTCATCGGGGAGCAGATCGGCCTGCTGGAGGCCGAGGGCCATGCCGAGCGCTACATCTTCGGCTTTGAGGAGAGCTACGGCTATCTGTCTGGCGCCCACGTGCGGGACAAGGACGCCGTCAACGCCGTCATGCTGGCCTGCGAGGCCGCGGCCTACTACGCCAAGCAGGGCATGAGCCTGCTGGATGCGGTCAACGCCCTGTATGCCGAGTTCGGCTTCTACCGCAACGCCCTGCACAGCTTCACCTTTGAGGGGGAGAGCGGCATGAACACCATGCAGGGCATCATGGCCCATCTGCGCGCCAACGCCCCCGCCGAGGTGGCAGGATACAAGGTGGACAAGGTCATCGACTACGAGGCCGACGGCACCGGTCTGCCCAAGGCCGACGTGCTGGAATACCGCTTTGCCAACGGTGCAAAACTGATGGTGCGGCCCTCCGGCACCGAGCCCAAGATCAAGGTCTACCTGTCCGCTGTGGGGGACAGCGAGGCCGCGGCCGACGCCGTCAACGACAAGCTGGCCGCTGCGGCCTCCGCCTGGATGAAGGCCTGACGCCTTTGCCCCGGCGCGGCGCACCCGGCCTGAACATCTGAATTTTTTTCCGCCGCCTGCCGGTCCTGTTGCCGCGGGCGGCGGAATTTTTGTGTCTGCACCTGATACACCATTGAAACATTTGCGCGGTTGGATAAGAGAAAGAAACCGAGAACAGGAGGAATTCCGCCGTGAACCCCATCCTTGTTGTGGACGACGAACTGCCCATCCGGGAGCTGATCTGCCTGATCCTGCGACCCCTCAACCGGGCGGTGGAGTGCGCCGCCGACGGCATGACCGCCTCCCGCATGCTGGACGAAAAAACCTATGACCTGGTGCTTCTGGACGTCATGCTGCCGGGCATCGACGGCTTTGCCCTCATGCCCCAGCTCACCGACAGCGGGACCCCGGTGATCTTCCTCACCGCCAAGGGAAACCTGACCGACCGGGTCAAGGGCCTGCGCCTGGGGGCGGACGACTATATTGTAAAACCCTTTGAGCCGGAGGAACTGCTGGCCCGGGTGGAGAGCGTGCTCCGCCGCACCGGCCGGGGCGCCCATGTGCTGACGGCCTTTGACGTGCAGGTGGAGCCGGTCTCCCGCACGGTGCTGCAAAAAGGGGTGCCGGTGGCCCTGGCACCCCGGGAGTTCGACCTGCTGGTGTTTCTCATCCGCAACCGGGGCATCGTGCTGCACCGGGACGTCATCTACGAGCGGGTGTGGGGCGGGGAGAGCGAGACCGACACCCGGGTACTCGACCTGAACATCCAGCGCCTGCGCAAAAAGCTGGGCTGGGCCAAACACATCAAGACGGTCTACCGTCTGGGCTATCTGTTGGAGGGAGCAGGATGAAACTTTCTCAGAAACTGCTGCTGGCTGTGCTGCCGGTGCTGGGGCTGGTGTTGTCCCTGGGCGGATGGCTGCTCATCCGGCAGAACTTTCACCGGGCGGTATATGAGCTGCAGAATCAGGCCGAGACCACCCAGCAGCGGGAACTCTACGCCCTGCAACTGGATCTGCGGGCGGCGGAGGAGAGCGCCGCCGACGCCCTGGCAGAGTACGGCATGTCGGTCTCCCGCTATGTGGGGGAGGAAAAGGGCTTTGCCCTCTTTACCGGGGACGGGGTGCTGGCCTACTCCGCCATGCCGGAGGATGTGCCCCTGGCCTGGCAGCAGGAACTGCTGTCCGACCCCTCCCGCGGGGTGCTGCGCAGCGGGGAGAAGGGCCGCTGGTACCTGATCGCCGACGCCGTACCCGCCGCCGACGGCACCGGCGTCTACTATGTGGGGGCCTACCCCATGGACGCCGCCTACGAGACCCAGGAGAGCCTGCTGGCCAGCTATTTCTGGATCGAGCTGCTGGCCTTCGGGGCGGCGGGCGGGGCGGTGTGGTGGATGATCTCCCGCCTGACCCGGCCGCTCCACACCCTGGAACAGGCGGGCCGGGAGATCGCAGCGGGGGCCTACGACCGGCGCACCGGCATCCGGGGCGGCGACGAGATCGCTGCCCTCAGCCGCAGCTTTGACGACATGACCGCCGCCCTGGAGGAGGAACTGGGCCGCCGTGCCCTGGCGGTGCGGCAGCGGGAGGATTTCATCACCGCCCTGACCCATGAGCTGAAAACCCCCATGACCAGCATCCTGGGATATGCCCAGATGATGCGCACGGCGGGGGATGACCTGGAGGTGCGGGAGAAATCGGCGTCCTACATCGCCCACGAGGCCCGGCGCATCGAGGCCCTCAGCCGCAAGCTGCTGCGCCTGATGCAGGTGGAGCAGGAGGGGGTGACCCTCTCCGACCTGCCGGTGGAGGAGCTGCTCACCGCCCTGCGCCGGGCCCTGCCGGAGAATGCTCTGCCTCTGCTGGTGCAGGCGCCGCCCGCTTTGCCCGCCGTGCGGGGGGACGCCGACCTGCTCTGCGCCCTGCTGCTCAACCTCATCAGCAACGCCCGGCGGGCGGAGCCAAAGGACGGCGCCGTCCATCTGGACATCAGGGCGGAGGGGGAACGGGTCGCTTTCACGGTATGGGACACCGGCCGGGGCATTCCGGCGGAGGAACTGCCCCGCCTGACCGAACCCTTTTACATGGTGGACAAGTCCCGTGCCCGGGCCCAGAACGGCAGCGGCATCGGGCTGGCCCTCTGTCAGGCCATCGCCCGGGCCCACGGCACCGAGCTGATTTTTGCCAGCACGGTGGGGGAGGGGACCCGGGTGAGCTTCTCCCTGCCCGCCCTGCCCCGAAAGGAGGACGCCCATGAGGACAAAAACTGACCGCCTGCCCGGGGCAAAGGCCCTGCGCCTGCCCGCGGTCGCCCTGGGGCTGCTGGCCGGGGCGGCCCTCTGCCTGGCACTGCCGTCGATCCTCTGCCGGGGAGAGTGGCGGGCCATGGAGAACACCGCCCTGGAGCGTCCGGCCCTGGCCAGCGAGGAGCCGGACGCCATCGCCCGGAATCCCCTGGCTGACGCCCTCTACCGCAGCCGTACCCTCTACGGGGGGCAGGACGGCCAGGAGGGGGAACTGCTGAATGCTGCTCCGGAGGAAGTCCGGGCGGCGCTCTCCCAAGCCCTGGACGCCCTGCAGGCGGCGGGAGTCACCGACGAGACCGTCACCCGGGCGGCGGCGGACATTCTGGCGGGGGAAGCCCTGACCGCCGAGGCCCGGCGCCGTCCCGACGGCACCCGGACCTATCTGTGGGAGGGAGACGGACAGTCGGTCCGGATGGTCTGGCAGCCCGACCTGGAACTGCCCCTGGAATTTGACGTCCGGTGCGATTGGGACGAGACCCTGCCCGATGGGGAGGCAGAGACCGGGCTGGACGCCTGGACGGCCTTTCTGGGCCAGCAGGATGCCGGGGACTGGCAGGTTCTGTCCGGCCCGGACTTTGCCTGTACCGCCTATTCCCCCGGGCGGGAACTCTGCCTCTACATCCACCGGGAGGAGGGACGGGCCATCTGGCAGGTGTGCAGCATCTCCAATCCGGAGGCGGGAGAACTGGCGGAAATGCTCATGGACTACCGTGACAGCATGCAGCGCTGGGAACAGACCTTACAGGAGGCGGAAACACAGAATGAAAGCTGAAAAAATTTGCGCGCTCCTTCTGGCTGCGGTGCTGGCGGCGGGGGCCGCAGGCTGTGCCTCATCTTCCCGGACCGTGGCGGTGCCGGAGGAGTTCCGGCTTCAGGGACAGTGTGCGGCTACGGAAAAGGGCGTTTATAGAGTGAAGAACGACGAAGATCCCTATGCCTTCCGCCTGGACCAGAAACGGATTTTTTACATTGACTGGGACGGCTGCCGGGAGACGCTGTTCTGCACCAAGGAAGGCTGCACCCACGATACCGGGGACTGCCCCGCCTGGGTGGGACAGGGGAGAATGTTCGGGACGGAAGAGGACGGCAGCCTGCTCATTGACCAGCCTGCGGAGGACGGCGACGAGGTCTGGCGGGTGGCGCCGGACGGCAGCGAAAAAACGCTGGTGGCCCGGTGCCCCGCAGCCGGGGAGGGCGACGCTTTTCTGGTGGGGAAAAACGGGACCGGCATCTGGTCGGTGGCGATCCGGGAGGGCGGGACCTACTCCCTGATGGTCTGGCAGCAGCCGGGACAGTGGACGGAGGTGTTCTCCGCCGGGGAGGTGTTCCAGTGGCCCCAGATGGTCCGGGATAACGCCTTTTACTACGAGACCTGGGACAACGAGTCCAAGCGGGCCACCCTCTGGCGGGCGGCGCTGGAGCTCTCGGCTGAACCGGAGAGGGTGGTGGAATACAGCATCGACTGGAACCGCATCCTTTTGCAGGGGGATGCCGTCTGGCTGGCAGACGGCCGCACCGGGACCATCTCGGCAAAACCCTTGGATGGCACAGGGGAGGCCGTGGCCGTCTGTACCCTGCCGGAACAGGCCCGGGAACACATCGTCGAGCCCATCGACACCGACGGCAGCCGCATGGTGCTGTCCTGGGACGGCAGCTTCTGGGCGGTGGACCTGAGCACAGGGGAGACGGTGAAAATACCCCCGGCGGGGGTGGATGCCTCGGGATATGCCCTGCTGCCCGCCTATTATATCGGCAGCGCAGGGGGACAGTGGGCCCTGACCGACGGCTACCTGCGCAGCCGGGAGGGCATCCAGTACACGGGGGAGGGCATCCAGCGCACACCCCGCTACGATGCCCAGCCCTGCCGCCTGGACCGGGAGGCCCTGCTGGACGGGAAACTCTCCCTCACCGAGATCCGCTCCGACTCCTGAGCGTCCCCTGCCGCCGGCAGCCGCGATCCGACGCCCGGCGGCAGGAACCGTGCAGAACCGACGGCGGAAAGTTTACAAAACCTTGATGCAATCGCTTCTCCTTTTCTGGTATACTGTATTCAGTACTGTTCAGGATGCGGCATGCTGCATGAGCATGCCCTGCCGCCCGATGGGACCGGGAGACGGGGCGTGCTCTGTTTGTATGCCCTCCAAGAAAGGAGAGATCTGCCCTGACATCCATTCTGCTGCTGGTCTCGGTGGTGCTGCTGGCCTGTTCGCTGCTCAAAAAAGTGTCCGGCCGGCTGGGCATCCCGTCCCTGCTCATGTTCATTCTGCTGGGCATGCTGTTCGGTTCCGACGGCCTGTTCAAAATCCCCTTTGAGGACTACGCCTTTGCCGAGCAGATCAGTTCCGTGGCGCTGGTGTTCATCATGTTCTACGGCGGCTTCGGCACCAACTGGAAGGCCGCCCGCCCGGTGGCCACCCTGTCGGTGGTGCTGTCCAGCCTGGGCACCGTCCTCACCGCCCTGCTCACCGGGCTGTTCTGCTGCTTTGTGCTGGGCATGCCCTTGCTGGAGGGCCTGCTCTGCGGGGCGGTGCTGGGCTCCACCGACGCAGCCTCGGTCTTTTCCATCCTGCGTTCCCGCCGCCTGGCCCTCAAGGAAAACACCGCCCCCCTGCTGGAGGTGGAGAGCGGCTCCAACGACCCCTTCGCCTACATGCTGACGGTGGTGCTTCTCTCCGCCATGGAGACCGGCGTCACGGCGGGCGGGGTCATCCTGCTGCTGGCCGGACAGCTTCTGCTGGGGCTGGCCTTCGGTTTCGGCATCGGGTTCGGGGTGCGCTGGCTCATGCGCCGCTACTGGCCCGACGCCTCGGGCATGGAGACGCTGTTCATGGTGGGGGCTGCCCTGCTGGCCTACGCCGCCCCCACCATGCTGGGCGGCAACGGTTTCCTGAGCGTCTACATTGCGGGCATCATTCTGGGCAACAGCAGCCTGCCCTCCCGCACCACCCTGGTGCCCTTCTTTGACGGCGTCACCGGCAACATGCAGGCGGTACTGTTCTTCCTGCTGGGGCTGCTGGCCTTCCCCTCCCGTATGGCCGCGGTGCTTTTGCCCGGGCTGGCCATCGCCCTCTTCCTGGCCGTTGTGGCCCGGCCGGCGGCGGTCTTTGCCCTCATGACACCCTTTGGGGGCAGCGTGGCCCGGCGGGTGCTGGTCTCCTTCTCGGGGCTGCGGGGAGCGGCGTCCATCGTGTTCGCCATTGTGGCGGTGCAGAGCCCTGCCGCCATGGAAAACGACCTCTTCCACATCGCCTTTGTGGTGGTGCTGTTCTCCATCGCCCTGCAGGGGTCGCTGCTGCCTGCCGTGGCCCGCAAGCTGGGCATGATCGACGAGGAGGGCGACGTCCTCAAGACCTTCACCGACTATGTGGATGAGACCCCCGTCAACTTTGTCCAGATCGAGGTGGAGGCCGGGCATTCCTGGTGCGGCCGCCGGGTCGCGGAGCTGGAACTGCCCCCGGGGACCATCCTGGTCAGTCTGCGCCGGGGCGGGGAACAGATGGTGCCCAAGGGGGATACCTGCCTGCAGGCGGGGGATCTGCTGGTCATGTGCGCCCTGGAACGCCACGGCGGCACCGACTTCTGCCTGACCGAGCGCACCGTGGAGGCCGACGAGCTGACTCCCGGCGCCACCCTGGCCGACCTGCCCCATCATCCCGGCTCCCTCATCGTCCTGATCCGCCGGGGCCACGACTGCTTCATCCCCGACGGCAGCACCCGGCTGCAGGCGGGGGATCATCTGCTCATCAACCGGGTGGAGGAGGGCTCCGCCGCCCGCTGAGCCGGTTTCCCGGCAAAAAGGGGACAGCAGAAAATCCCAGAAAGAGAGGACCGTCATGCCCGTCATTGTGGACCGCCGGATGCGGGAACAGATCACCCATGAACAGCCTTTGTTCCCCATCACCTGCTTTGAAAATGAACTGTCGGAACTCCCAAACCGGGAAGGGCCGCTGCACTGGCACCCGGACTTCGAGATCGCCCGGGCGACCGTGGGGGTGCTGGACTACCAGGTGGGGCGGGAACACATCCGGCTGGAGCCCGGGGACAGCATCCTGGTGAACGGGAACCTGCTCCATGGGGTCAGGCAGGTTTCCGGCGGGGCGCCGGACCCCATGCCGATCATTCTGTTCCCGGGGGAGCTGATCGCACCGGAGACCGGTGCTGTCTATCAGAAATACATTGCCCCCATTGCGGACTGTGCCTCGCTGCCCTTTGTGGTGTTCCGGCGGCAGGAGGGCTGGTGCGGCGAGGTCCACTGCCTTCTGGACGAAGTTTTCCATGCCCTGAACCGGCGGGAGGATTGCTACGAGATGGTGGTGCAGCGGGATCTGAACCGGCTGTTTGAGATTCTGTTCCGCCGCCTGGACGCCCTGCCCAGATCCCAGGCCACCCGCATCCAGCTGCGCACCCAGGTGCGGGTGCAGAAAATGCTGGATTTCATCTATACCCACTATGCCGAGCCGGTCACCTTTGACCAGATTGCCGGGGCGGCCAGCGTCAGCCGCAGCGAGGCCGCCCGCTGCTTTCAGGAATACATGGGGTGTTCGCCGGTGAACGCCCTGATCCGCTACCGGCTCCGGACCGCCCACAGACTGCTGCACGATACCTCCCTGACGGTGCAGGAAATCGCCGCAGCCTGCGGGTTTGCATCGGCGGGGTATTTTGCCCGGCAGTTCCGGAAACGGTACGGCTGCACACCGGGCAGTATCCGGAATTCGGGTGAATAGTGCCATCATCCGGCGAAATTTTCCCTTATAACAGGCGTGTTTTGCTGTTATAATGCCATACGGTGCGGCCCGTAAGGGGCGCGCCGGAAATCTGTACAGCATATGGGAAAGGGAATGTTTATGACTGCGAAACCAAACTACCGGCGGACGCTGCGCGCCTGTTACCTCGGCTATGTGACCCAGGCCATCTGCGCCAACTTTGCGCCGCTGCTTTTTCTGACCTTCCAGAAAACATACCACATTTCACTGGGAGAGATCGCGCTGATCCCCAGCGTCTTTTTCCTGACGCAGCTGCTGGTGGATTTTGCCGCCGCGGAGTTTGTGGACAAAATCGGCTACCGCACCTGCGTGGTCGTCTCCCACATCCTGTCGGCGGCGGGGCTGGGGCTGCTGGCCTTTCTGCCGGATCTGCTGCCGTCGCCCTTTGCGGGGATCCTGATTTCGGTCATGGTCTATGCGGTCAGCAGCGGACTGATCGAGGTCCTGGTCAGCCCCATCGTGGAGGCCTGCCCCTTTGAAAACAAGGAGAGCCGGATGAGCCTGCTGCACTCCTTTTACTGCTGGGGTGTGGTCGCGGTGGTGCTGGGCTCCACCCTGTTCTTTGCCCTGTTCGGGGTGGAACACTGGCGCATCCTCACCCTGCTGTGGGCGCTGGTGCCGTTTTGCAATATCTTCAACTTCCTCACCTGCCCCATCGAACGGCTGGTGGAAACGGGGAACGGCCTGGGGGTGAAAAATCTCCTCCGGCTGCCGGTGTTCTGGCTCCTCATTCTCCTCATGGCCTGCTCCGGCGCGGCGGAAAGCGCCATGGCACAGTGGGCCTCCGCGTTCACGGAAGCCGCCATGGGGCTCCCCAAGACGCTGGGGGATCTGGCAGGGCCCTGCCTCTTTGCGGTTTTTATGGGCCTGTCCCGGGTGCTCGGTGCCGGAATGAGCCGTAAACTGGAACTCCGCAGACTGATGCTGGTGTGCGGCGTCCTGTGCGCCGGGGGCTATCTGCTGGCCTCCCTGACGTCGGCGCCCGCCCTGGGAGTGGCGGGCTGTGCCCTGTGCGGCTTCTCCGTGGGCATCATGTGGCCGGGCACCATCAGCATTTCTTCCCGCATCTGCCCCGCGGGGGGGACGGCCATGTTTGCCTTTCTGGCCCTGGCCGGCGACCTGGGCGGCACCATAGGCCCCATGTCCGTGGGACTTGCTGCCGATCTGGCGGGCAGTGACCTGAAACGGGGCCTGCTGGTGGCCGCCGTCTTTCCCGCCGTACTGGCGGCAGGCCTGGCGGTACTGAACCGGATGACCGCCCGGAGGCGGACCGCCGAAGGCTGAGGGCCCGGCTCCTCCCCCCGTCAGCCCCTGCAAAAAACAAGAACTGTTTGTCAAGGACATACACAAAACCCCATCAAAGCCGCCCGGACCGGGATTTGCCTCCCTGTCCGGGCGTTTTTTACCGCTTTATTGCGCGAAAGCAAACGATGTGTACGCGGAACAAACACACATGGATAAAAATGCAGGGAGCCTTAGAAAATACCCTGCATAAACGCAAGAATATACAATCCAGGAGGGAAAAACAGGGGGCTCTGCCATGGAATTGTACAAAGTGTATTTTTACAACAGACAAACGGGAGCGGAATAAACAGGAATGTGCCCGAGAATGCAGGCGGAATTTCACAAAAATAATCGGAAAAATCCTGTTGAAAATTGGGCAAAAGGCAGTTTTACGGGAAAAGGTGTCCTGAACTGGGTGACAACTGTGCCCTGGTGTAGAATAATACACGCAAGCGCAAGGGTGTACCCATTCACTGTTGCGCCTTTTCTTATCCGGTGCGGCGGGCGGTGTGCGACGCCGGACCCGGCGGGGAGAGCACCCGGCAGGGACTTTCCCGGCGCGCGCCGTATCCAGAAAAGAGGAGGGGGAACCTGTATCTTATGGTCAAATTTATCTTGAAACGTCTCGGCATGATGCTGATCGCCATGTTCATGATCATCCTGTTTACCTTCATCATCATGCACGCGGTGCCGGGCGGCCCGTTCACCAACACCAAGGGCGTCCCGGAGGAAGTCATCGCCGCCATGGAGGAAAAGTTCGGTCTCGACCAGCCCTACTATGTGCAGTTCTTCTCCTACCTGAAGGGCATCCTCCACGGGGATTTCGGCCCCTCCTACAAGTACACCGGCCAGACCGTCAATGAGTTCATCTCCTCCGGCGCGCCGGTGTCGGCACGGCTGGGCGGCGTCACCGTCATCTTTGTGCTCATCGCCGCCATCCCCATGGGCATCTGGGCGGCGCTGAAAAACGGCAAATGGCAGGACATGCTGCTCATGGCCCTGGCCACCATCGGCGTGACCATCCCGTCCTTCGTCATCGCCTCGCTCCTGATCTACGCTTTCTCCTACAAGCTCAACTGGCTGCCCACCTACGGCCTGGACAGCTGGCAGAGCTACATCCTGCCGGTGGTCGCCCTGGGCGGCTACTCCATCAGTTACCTGGCCCGCCTCATGCGGTCCAGCCTGCTGGAGGTCATGGGCCAGGATTACATCCGCACCGCCCGGGCCAAGGGCCTCACCGAGTTCGCCGTGGTCACCCGCCACGCCCTGCGCAACGCCCTCATCCCCGTCATCACGGTGCTGGGCCCCACCATCGCGGGCCTTCTGACCGGAAGCTTTGTTGTGGAAAAGATCTTCGCCATCCCCGGCCTGGGCTACTACTTCGTCAACAGCGTATCCCAGCGCGACTACACCACCATCATGGGCGTGACGATTTTTTACGCAGCCTTTCTGATGGCCATGGTGCTGCTGGTCGATGTGTTCTACTGCATGATCGACCCGCGCATCAAGTTCGAGTCCTGACACAAGGGGAGGGAAACCATTCATGGCAGAGCTGACACAACAGAACAAATGGGCGCCGCTGCAGGCGTCCGATGCGGACCGGGAAAAGATCTGGTCCAAAAGCCGGACCTTTGCTGGGGACGTGTGGTTCCGGTTCCGGCACAAACCCACCGCCATTGCGGGGTTTGTCATCATTGCGGTGCTGATCCTCTTTTCCATTCTGGGACCGCTGTTCACCCCCTACGACTACGCGGTGCAGAACCTGGAAATGGTCAACATTCCCCCCATCATGAAGGTCTATGTGGGACCGTCCGGGGAATACCTGTACATCACCCAGTCGCTGCGCATCATCACGGTGGGCAAGGACGGCAAGGTGGGCAGCCAGCTCACCCGTGTGCGGGAAGAGACCGACAAGTCCATGACCATTTTCGAGTCAAACGGCAAGGAAGTTGCGCTATACTACGGCGGCAGCCCCTACGTGGTGGCCGATGAATCCACCGGCAACATCTATCCCACCAAGACCCTGTGGAACACCTCCTACCTGCTGGGCACCGACGCCCTGGGCCGCGATATCCTCACCCGCCTGATGTACGGCACCCGCATCTCCCTGGTGGTGGCCTTTGTGGCCGCCCTGGTCAACATGATCATCGGCATCCTGTACGGCGGCGTGTCCGGCTATGTGGGCGGCATGGTGGATACCGTCATGATGCGTATCGTGGACATCATCTCCACCATCCCCCTGACGCTGTACGTCATCCTCATCATGCAGGTCATGGGCGACGGCATCCAGAGCATCATCGTCGCCCTGGGCAGCGTCTACTGGGTGGACATGGCCCGCGTCGTCCGCGGCCAGGTGCTGAGCCTCAAGCAGCAGGAGTTCGTCCTGGCGGCCAAGACCATCGGCTCCTCCCCCAAGACCATCCTGCTCCAGCATCTGATCCCCAACGCCATGGGTTCCATCCTGGTGACCCTCACCATGCTGATCCCCTCGGCCATCTTCATGGAGGCCTTCCTGGGCTATCTGGGTATCGGCCTGCAGCCGCCCCTGGCCAGCCTGGGCACTATGTGCAACGACGCTTCCGCCAACCTGCGCACCAGTCCCCATGAACTGTTCATCCCTGCGCTGATGATCTGCGCCATCATGTTCGCCTTCAACTTTGTGGGCGACGGCCTGCGGGACGCGCTGGATCCCAAACTCAAGAAGTAAGGAGGCGCAAGGACAATGGAAGAAATTCTCAAGGTCGAGGGCCTCAAAACCTCCTTCATGACCTCCTCGGGTGAGGTCCAGGCGGTGCGGGGCGTCAGCTTCACGGTGGAAAAGGGCGAGATCCTGGGCATCGTGGGCGAGTCCGGCAGCGGCAAGAGCGTCACCTCCATGACCATCCTGCGGCTGCTGGCCGACACCGCCCGCATCAAGGCCGGCTCCATCCAGTTCGAGGGCCGGGACCTGACCAAGTGCAGCGAGAAGGAGATGCGCGCCATCCGGGGCCAGAAGATCGCCATGATCTTCCAGGACCCCATGTCCTCCCTCAACCCGCTGATCCCGGTGGGCAAGCAGG
The DNA here is from genome assembly GCA_944388125.1 of uncultured Gemmiger sp. Lineage (GTDB taxonomy): Bacteria > Bacillota > Clostridia > Oscillospirales > Ruminococcaceae > Gemmiger. Next base: position 16,433 of record CALXHO010000032.1, read on the forward strand.
TGGAGGAGATGATGAAGACCCATCACCCCGAGCTGAAACCCGACGAACTGAAAAAGCGCACTCTGGACCTCTTTGAGCAGGTGCGCATCCCCGAGCCGGAGAAACGGCTCAAATCCTATCCCCACGAATTTTCCGGCGGTATGCGCCAGCGTGTCATGATCGCCATGGCCCTGGCCAACCACCCCGACCTGCTCATCGCCGACGAGCCCACCACCGCCCTGGACGTGACCATCCAGGACCAGATCCTCAAACAGCTGCGCACCCTGCAGAAGCAGTATGACACCAGCATCATCTTCATCACCCATGACCTGGGCGTGGTGGCGGAACTGTGTGACCGCGTCGTCGTCATGTACGGCGGCCTGGTCATGGAGGAGGCGGACATCGACGAGATCTTCGAGCATCCGCTGCATCCCTACACCCTGGGGCTGCTGGCATCCATTCCCGGCATCAACAAGGACAAGGCCGAGCGGCTGCAGTCCATTCCCGGCAGCCCGCCGGACATGACCAACCCGCCCAAGGGCTGTCCCTTTGCCCCCCGCTGCCCCTACGCCCGCAACATCTGCGCGGCGGAGTGCCCGCCCTATGTGCAGGCGGGCGGCCACCGGGCCATGTGCTGGCTGCTCCAGCCCGACGCCCCGGCGGAGGGCAACCCGCTCTACGGCAAGCTTGCCGCGGCAGAAAAGGAGGCAGAGTGATGGAACAGCCCATCCTTCAGGTGGAACACCTGACCAAACATTTTCCCGCAGGCAAGGGCAGCGTCGTCCACGCGGTGGACGATGTGAGCTTCACCCTGCGCAAGGGCCGCACCTTCGGCCTGGTGGGGGAGTCCGGCTGCGGCAAGAGCAGCTGCGCCCGCACCATCATCCGCATCTATGACCCCACCTCGGGCAAGATCATCCTGGACGGCCAGGACATCACCAAGCTGTCCGCCCGCCAGCTGCAGCCCATCCGCCGCAAGATGCAGATGATCTTCCAGGACCCCTACGCCTCCCTCAACGCCCGCATGACGGTGCGGGACATCATTGCCGAGCCCCTCATCGCCCACCATGTGGTGAAGAACAAGAAGGAGATCGACGACTACGTCTACCCCATGCTGGAGCGTGTGGGCCTGACCCGGGAACATGCGGGCCGCTACGCCCACGAATTCTCCGGCGGCCAGCGCCAGCGTGTGGGCATCGCCCGGGCGCTGGTCCTCAAGCCGGAGCTGGTCATCTGCGACGAGCCCATCTCGGCGCTGGACGTTTCCATCCAGGCCCAGGTGGTCAACCTGCTGCGGGACTACCAGCAGGAGGAAGGCCTGTCCTACCTCTTCATCGCCCATGACCTGTCCATGGTGCGCTACGTCTCGGACGACGTGGGCGTCATGTACCTGGGCCAGCTGGTGGAGACCTGTGAAGCGGAGGAGATCTACCAAAATCCCCTCCACCCCTACACCAAGGGCCTTTTGTCCTGCATCCCCGTGGCCGACCCCAAGGTGGCCCGCACCCGGGAGAACACCGGCGTGGCCGGCGACCTGCCCAGCCCGGTCCACCCGCCGGAGGGCTGCCGCTTCCACACCCGCTGCCCCTACGCCAAGCCCATCTGCGCCGAGCAGGTGCCCGAGATGAAGGAGGCCGCCCCCGGCCACTGTGTGGCCTGCCACCTGTACGACTGAACAGAGCCGTGCACTTCCCATGGTTATGCCGCAGATGCTGCGGATAACAGAAATACATACGAGGAGAGATCACCATGAAAAAGAAAGCCTTGAGCGCCCTGCTTGCGGGCGCGCTGGCGGTCTCGCTGCTGAGCGCGTGCAGCTCCAACGAGCCCCAGAACATTTCCGACGTGTCGGCTTCCACGGCCGATGACACTTCCACCGCGGCAACCGCCGAGGCTGCCCCCGCCGGTGCCCAGGAGATGACCTTCGTCCTGAACAACATCCCCGACGGCCTCGACCCCGGCGTCACCAACAACTCCTTCGCCCAGTATGTGCTCATCAACTGCTTTGAGGGACTCGTCACCTACGACGAGAGCGGTTCTCTGGTGGGCGGCTGCGCCGAAAGCTGGGACATCAGCGACGACGGCCTGGTCTACACCTTCCACCTCCGCGACGGCCTGAAGTGGAGCGACGGCACCCCTTTCACCGCCAATGACTTTGTCTACTCCATCCAGCGCGTGCTGACCCCCTCCACGGCGGCCCAGTACGTCAGCATGGTCACCGGCTACATCAAGAACGCTCAGGAATTCTATGACGGCACCGCCACCGCCGACGATCTGGGCGTCAAGGCCATCGACGACCAGACCCTGGAGATCACTCTGATCCAGCCCACCTCCTACTTCATCGACGTGCTGAGCATGTGGGTCTACGATCCCGTTCAGCAGGCTACTGTTGAGGCCAACGGCGACGCCTGGACCAGCTCTCCCGAGACCTACGTCTGCAACGGCCCCTTCAAGGTCACCGGCATGAGCCTGAACGAGAACGTCATCCTGGAAAAGAACGAGAACTACTGGGATGCGGAAAACGTCACCCTGGACAAGCTGACCTTCCGCTACATCCTGGACAACTCCACCGCTCTCACCGCCTATGAGTCCGGCGAGGTGGACGGCATCATCAGCATCCCGTCCTCCGACTACGCCCGCCTCAAGGCCGAGAAGGCCGGTGTCCAGGTCTACCCCAGCTACGGCACCGTCTACTACAACATCAACTGCTCCGTTGCCCCCTACGATAACCCCCTGGTCCGCAAGGCTCTCTGCCTGGCCATCGACCGTCAGTCCCTGATCGACAACGTCGTCCAGGTTGACGCCGAGCCTGCTTACAGCTTCCTGGCCCCCGGCTACAGCGTGGACGGCAAGGACATCACCGAGGGCCGCAGCAACTACGGCCTGTCCGCCACCGCTGACGTGGAGGCTGCCCAGGCTGCTCTGGCCGAGGCCGGCTACCCCAACGGCGAAGGCTTCCCCACCCTGCAGCTGTCCTACTACCAGGACGACACCGTCAAGAAGATCGTCGAGGCCATGGCCGAGATGCTCAAGAACAACCTGAACATCAACGTTGAGGTTTCCTCCAACGACTGGGCCATCTTCTACGAGGATGTGCAGCAGGGCAACTACGAAGTGGCTGCCATGGGCTGGAGCGCCGACTACCTGAACCCCATGAGCTTCCTGCCCCTGTTCAAGACCGGCGATTCCAGCAACAACAGCTTCTACTCCAACCCCGAGTATGATGCTCTGGTGGAGCAGGTCATGAGCGAGAGCGACACCGCCAAGGCTGCCGAGCTCACCATGCAGGCCGCCGATCTGGCTTCCAAAGATTACTGCTGCCTGCCGCTGTACTACAAGTCCAACTCCTTCCTGATGCATGACAACATCAGCGGCTACTACATGACCGCTTCCTCCAACCTCTACTTCAAGCATGTGGTCGTGTCCTGATGCGCTGTATCATTGAGACCGAGGGCTTCGGGCAGATGGTATTCACCCTCTATCCCGAACATGCCCCCATCACGGTGGAAAACTTTGTAAAGACCGTCCGCAGCGGTTTTTACGACGGGCTGTGCTGGTGCCGCATCGTCAAGGACTATGTTATTCAGGGCGGTTCGCCGGACAATGACATCATGACCGACAGCGAGTGGCACATCAAGGGGGAGTTTGCCGAAAACGGCGTGCCCAACCCCCTCAAGCATGTCCGCGGGGCCCTCTCCATGGCCCGGGACGATGATTTCGACACGGCGGGCACCCAGTTCTTTGTGGTCCACAAGGACGCGCCCAAGCTGGACGGCCGGTATGCGGCCTTCGGCGAGATGGACAGCGGCTTTGAGGTGCTGGACGCCATCGCGTCCCAGCCCACCTACGGCCCCGAGACCTGGAACAAGCCGGTCAAAATGCCGGTCATTACCCGCATTGTGATCGAGGACTGATCCCTTTTCCACCAGACGGACAAACACAGAACGCCCCCGCCTTTCCGGTCAATGCCGGAGGGCGGGGGCGTTTGTTATGCCTTGTTGCAGGGGGACAGCGTCAGGAGGTTTCCTCCCCGGGGGAAGGGGCTTCGCCGGGACCGGCATCCCCGGCAGGGGACGGTGCGGGTGCACCGGCCTCCGGCTGAGCCCTGCCGGCGGAAGGGGAAGAAACGGCGGAAGCAGCGGCGGCTTCCGGCGCTTCCGCCGGAGCGGTGTGCCGGGGCGGGGGATCGTCGCCGGGCCGGGGCGGGAAGAGGTCGGGCGCCTCCCGGACGGCGTCATAGAGAGGCGCGCCGCCGGGGCCTGCCGCATACAGAGTGGCCCGGATGTCGTGGCTCAAGCGGTTGGGGTCGAGGTCGTAGAGGGTCTCCCATAGCGGATCGTAGCCAAATACGGCCTCGGGCAGTACGGCGGACAGGCGGCCCAGCAGGTTATCGGCGGCCCACCGCGTCCCCACGGGGATGCGGTGCTTGGAAAAGTGCCGGGGCTCCGACTTGCTGCACACCACGATGTTCTCCCCGCGGCGGCAGGATTCACGGTAGACCCAGGCCACGTCGTTGGTGGACAGCAGCCAGCTGGACGCCCCGTTTTCGTAGAGCAGCCAGCGGGGGCTGACCCGCATCCGGTCAGCCGGGACGGCGGCGTCATAGAAGTCATCCAGATCATCCGCCACCACCTCGTACCGGGCGGGGGACAATTCTCCCAGATAGTTCACGATCTGCCGGGGGCCTTTGCCCAGGACGGCGCCGAGGGCCAGACCCAGACTGGGCAGGGCGAAGGCGATGAGGGCCAGGGCGCTGAGCAGCAGGGCGGAGGCAGGATAGCTGCCGATGATGTCGGTCTCCAGCACCAGGGGCAGGAACCGCTGCTGATCCTCGGGAGAGAGGTCGTCGTAGCCGACGACCTTATAATAGAAGGAACGGGTCTGGTCGCTCATCGGCCGGATGGTGCCGCGCACCACCAGCTCGCATGGGTTGGGACCGCTCTCCTTGCCGATCTGGACCCCCACGGTATGGTTTGTCACGGCCTCGGCGGCGTCGAACAGATCGGAAGAAAGTTCCAGCCCGATGAAGGAGGACTCCCCTGCCGGAATGATATATTCCCGCTGAACAGGCGTTGCGAAGTCGTCTTCCTGGCGGACGCTCTCGGCATACCAGTCGTAGATGATGTCGATGCGGGCGGCTACATAGCGGCCCTCCAGATCTCCGGCGTCCAGGGTGTAGAGATCCTGCGGCCCCCGCAGCAGTGTGAGGTAACCCGGCCAGAAATTGAAGGTTGCAATCACCGCAGTGAGCATCAGGAGCCCGGCGCGGCGAAGTTTTTTTCGCGCCATGGCAATGCGTAACTGTTCGAGCATGAGATCCCTCCCCTTTGGGTGTCGAATGGACACGAGAACTATGATTTATCGTACCATATCGACAGGCGGGAAGCAAGGGCAGGTCACAGTTCCGGCTCGGCGCAGAACCCGTCCAGATAGAGCCGGGGCAGGGCATAGCGGTCGGCCAGCAACTCCTCCGCCCGGGAGGGCCGGCGCAGGGGCAGGCCGTCCGCCCGGGGCAGGCGTAGCGCCGCCCCGAAGGCCCCGTGGGCCAGGAACAGGGCGGTGCCCCCGGCCTCCCGGGCCAGGCGTTCCAGCAGGGCGGCGGCATCCCCCTGGGGGTCGGCCCCGCCCGACAGGGACAGCCGCACCGCGCCGCCCTGCCCGTCGCAGACCAGGCTGACCTCCCCGGCGCCGGCCAGCAGCGCTCCCCGCAGCCAGGCCAGCACCGCCGCCTGCAGCAGAGCGGGACGGGCCAGCACCGGCAGGGGACCGTCGCCGCAGAAAAAGCACAGCCAGCTGCCCCGGCGGCGCAGCATCCCCCGTGCCGCCAGACAGACGGCCTCCACCTCGGCGCAGGCGTCGGCGGCACAGGCGGGCGGTACGGCGGGGCACAACAGCTCCGCCGTGGTCAGAAGCCGCAGGCGGGGCAGCACCGTGCCGGGCGGCAGACCGCAGGCGCTGCGGCGGGCCGCCTGCCCGGCCAGGGCCTCGCGCAGGGCGGTGAAATTGGGCATGGGAATCCTCTCCTTCGGCGGATGCTGCGGCGGCCCGCTGCCGTGCGGCGGGCAAAACCGCGCTCCTTTATTGTATGCAGTCCCGCCCCCGTTAGCCGCGCTTTGCCCGCAGGGGCCAAGGCAGTCTGAGGGCAAAACAGTCGCCCGGACGGCAAATGGAGAGATTTGGAACATTTTTTTCAAAAATTTGCGTTAAAAGAATAACAGTCCCCCTTGCAGTTTCCGTCGTAATGGGATACAATAATGATGTACCGTAGCGCGGTGTTATGGCACCGCGAGGTGGGGGCAACCCCTTAATACAAAATCTTGGGAGGATTTAACTATGGCTGTCAAAGTTGCTATCAATGGTTTCGGCCGCATCGGCCGTCTGGCTTTCCGTCAGATGTTCGAGGCGGAGGGCTACGAGGTCGTCGCAATCAACGACCTGACCAGCCCCAAGATGCTGGCGCATCTGCTGAAATACGATACCGCTCAGGGCTCTTTCCTGGGCAAGATCGGCGAGAACAAGCACACCGTCGATTCCACCGATGACTCCATCATCGTCGATGGCAAGGAGATCAAGATCTACGCCATCAAAGATGCCAAGGATTGCCCCTGGGGCGAGCTGGGCGTCGACGTTGTTCTGGAGTGCACCGGCTTCTACACCAGCAAGGAGAAGAGCATGGCTCACATCGCTGCTGGCGCCAAGAAGGTTGTTATCTCCGCTCCTGCCGGCAATGATCTGAAGACCATCGTCTTCTCCGTCAACGAGAAGACCCTGACCAAGGAAGATCAGGTCATCTCCGCTGCTTCCTGCACCACCAACTGCCTGGCTCCCATGGCCGACACCCTGAACAAGACCTACCCCATCGTCTCCGGCATCATGACCACCGTTCATGCTTACACCGGCGACCAGATGATCCTGGACGGCCCGCAGCGTAAGGGCGACC
>CALXHO010000033.1 GCA_944388125.1 uncultured Gemmiger sp.
TACCGCAAGAGCAACCTCATCGAGCCGGTCACCTGCGAGATGATGGCCGACCGCTACAAGAAGGAGGGCATCTGAGCATGAAACACATCTTCCTCAACCTCAAGCGCTTTGACGTCCCCGTGGAGATGGGCGGCGTCAACCGTCTGGCTCCCGTGGCAGACTGGGGCAAGGCCATTGTGGAGGGCACCCAGGACGGCCTGGCTGCCTACGATAAGAACGAGGTGGAGTTTGCCGCCTATCTGCCGGAAGCTCACCTGCTCAGCGCCGCAGCCGCCCGCAAGCCGGGCTGCGCATTGCAGCTGGGCTGCCAGGGCGTTTACCGCGCCGACACCGCCGTGGGCGGCAACTTCGGCGCCTTCACCACCAACCGTCCCGCCAGTGCCGCCAAGGCCCTGGGCTGTGAGAGTGTTCTCATCGGCCACTGCGAGGAGCGCAACGACAAGATGGGCATTCTGGCCGAAGCCGGCGTCACCGGCACCGAGGCCTCCCGCGCCGTCAACCGCCTGCTGAATCAGGAGATCCGCTGCGCCGTGGCCCGGGGCATGACGGTCCTCTACTGCATCGGCGAGAAGAGCGAGGAGCAGGATGCCTGGGAACAGGTGCTGGGCGAGCAGCTGTCCATCGGCCTGGAGGGCGTGGACAAGTCCAAGGTCGTCATCGCCTATGAGCCCGTCTGGTCCATCGGCCCCGGCAAGACCCCCGCCGACAAGCCCTACATCACCAAGATCGCCCGCTTCGTCAAGGAGCAGACCGGCGGCATGGACGTGGTCTACGGCGGCGGCCTGAAATCCGACAACGCCGCCATGCTGGCCTCCATCCCCGAGATCGACGGCGGCCTCATCGCCCTCACCCGGTTCTCCGGTGAAATCGGCTTCTACCCCGAGGAATACCTGGAAATCATCCGTCTGTACCTGGGCAAGTGATTTGCTTTCCCCACACCTTCACACAGAAAAGGAGCGTTACCATGAAGCATTTTGAGTTTGAGTACGGCGCCGGCACCATGGGTGCGGATCTGCCCGATTCCACCGACGTCTTTATCCCCGGCGCGACCGTGCCCGACCCGGACTATATCCCCGAGGACAAGCTGGAGGCCGCTTACCGGGAGAGCCTGGACCATCCCATCGGCATGCCCACCGTCAAGGAGCTGGCTCACAAGGGCAGCAAGGTGGTTTTCGTCGTGCCCGACCGCGTCAAGGGCGGCGAGCAGCCCACCAGCCACCGCAAGCTCTCCATCAAGTACATCCTGGAAGACCTGTACAGCGTGGGCGTGGAGAAGAAGGACATCATGTTCATCATCTCCAACGGCCTGCATCCCCGCTCCACCGACAAGGACGCCCTGGCCATCTTCGGACCTGAGCTGTACAACCAGTTCTGGCCCACCGGCCAGATCATCAGCCATGACTCCGAGGATCCGGACAACATGGTGGACCTGGGCTGCACCAAGCGGGGCGACCCCGTCTCCATGAACCGCATGGTCTTTGAGGCCGACCTGCCCATCCTCATCGGCCATGTCAACGGCAACCCCTACGGCGGCTATTCCGGCGGCTACAAGCACAGCGCCACCGGCATCACCAACTGGAAGTGCATCGCCAGCCACCATGTTCCCTCCGTCATGCACCGGGATGACTTCACCCCCGTCAACAACGGCAGCCTGATGCGCACCAAGTTCAACGAGATCTCCATGCTCATGGAGGAGAAGATGGGCCATCCCTTCTTCTGCTGCGACGCCGTCCTCGACTCCAAGAGCCGCCAGATCGCCATCTTCTCCGGCTACGCCAAGGAGATGATGCCCGAGAGCTGGAAGGTGGCCGATAAGCGTACCTACGTCCACTGGGCCGAGAAGAAGTACGACGTCCTCGTCTTCGGCATGCCCCAGAAGTTCCACTACGGCGACGGCATGGGCACCAACCCCATCATGATGATGCAGGCGTTGTCTGCCCAGGTGCTGCGCTTCAAGCGTGTCATGAGCGACCATTGCGTCATCATCTGCTCTTCTCTGTGCAACGGCTTCTTCAACGACCAGCGCTGGCCCTACCTCCGCGAGTGCTACGAGTGGTTCCAGCATGACCAGATGAACCAGCTGCCCGACATGAACCGTCTGGGCGAGTACTTTGCCACCAATGAGGAATACATCCGCAAGTACCGCTTTGCCAACGCCTTCCATCCCTTCCACGGCTTCTCCATGATGAGCTGCGGCCACATCGCCGAGATGAACACCAGCGCCATCTACATCGTGGGCGCCGAGGATCCGGGCTACGCCCGGGGCATGGGTCTCAAGACCCGCGCCACCTTCGAGGAGGCCCTGGCCGACGCCGAGAAGAAGTTTGTGGGCTCCAACCCCAACATCCTGGCTCTGCCCCTGACCTTCAAGACCACCAGCGTCCATCTGTGCATGAAGAACCCCGCCGACGACTGCATGGACGAGTACGGCCATCGCCACGACGGCTGCGGCTGCGGTTGCGGCTGAGAAAGGAGGCCGCCCATGGCCGGTAATCTTCTGATCGTACACGGCGGCGGCCCCACCGCCGTCATCAATGCATCCCTGTACGGGGCCATCCGCAAGGCCCAGGAGTGCCCCCTGGTGGACCGTGTCTACGCGGCCATCGGCGGCACCGGCGGCCTGCTGAAGGAAAAGCTGCGGGACGTCACCGACCTGCCCGACGCAGAGCTGCGCGGGCTGCTGTCCAGCCCCGCCTCCGCCATCGGCACCAGCCGGGACGCCCTGGAAGCCCCCGAATATGAGGCCATGGTGCCCATCCTCGAGAAATACGGCATCCGCTACGTCCTCATGAACGGCGGCAACGGCACCATGGACACCTGCGGCAAGCTGTATGCCCGCTGCGCCGACCGGGGCATCAACGTCATCGGCATCCCCAAGACCATGGACAACGACCTGGCCATCACCGACCACTCGCCGGGCTTCGGCAGTGCGGCGCGGTACATGGCGGGCAGCGTGGCCGAGGTCTGCTGCGACGTGGAGGGCCTGCCCATCCACATTGTGGTGGTGGAAGCCCTGGGCCGCAACGCCGGCTGGGTGACGGCGGCCTCGGCTCTCGCCACCGACAGCTATGCCCACGGTCCCGATCTGATCTACCTGCCCGAGCGGGCCTTCCATGAGGACGAGTTCCTCGCCGACGTGGAACAGCTCATCAAGACCAAGGGCCACGGCGTGGTGGTGGCCAGCGAGGGCCTGCACTATGCCGACGGCACCCCCATTGTGGAGCCGGTCTTCACGGTGGGCCGGGCCACCTACTTCGGGGACGTGTCCGCCCATCTGGCCAACCTCATCATCAAAAAGCTGGGCTACAAGGCCCGTGCCGAGAAGCCGGGCATCCTGGGCCGGGCGTCCATCGCCTGGCAGAGCGACACCGACCGCACCGAGGCCGAACTCTGCGGCCGTGCGGCGGTGGATGCCGTCACCACCGGCCAGAGCGGCAAGATGGTGGCTTTGCGCCGCGTCCCCGGCCCCAACTACCGCTGCGAGACCTTCCTGGTGGATATTCAGGAGGTCATGATGACCGAGCGCAAGATGCCTGACGAGTTCATCAACGAGCGCGGCAACAACATCACCGAGGCCTTCAAGGAGTGGTGCCGCCCCCTCATCGGCGCACCGCTGCCCAAACTCATGGATCTGCGTCCCGCGGAGGACTGATTTTCCCCCGGCGCTGAATCCCTGATGTTCCCGGCCCTGCCCGGCGCCCCCCGCCGCAAGCATCCTGCAAGGCAGGGCCAACCCATTCTTTTGCCATCTTTTCTCCACATTCCAAAGCGGAGCCGCACCCCGTCCGCCCTCTTCCCGAGGGCCGGCGCGGGCACGGCTCCGCTTTGTTATGCAAAAAACAGCCCGGCCGCCGGGGAACGTTTCCCCAGGGACCGGGCTGTATCTGTGTATCAGTCAAAATCGTGGACGCCGGGGCGATCAGTAGCGTTCCCGGCGGGCAAGCCAGTCCTCGCAGAGATCGCGCGCCTCATCGACGCTGCGGCAGACGCAGGAGAAATACTCTCCCCGCTCCGAACAATAGGAATACTCGATGCGTTTCTGGCCGCTCTTGTTGGCCGCAAAGGGAACGCACCGTTCCTGGCCAGGCAGCAAATAGGCAACTTCCACAAGATCGCTCCTCTATATATTGTGATCTGCGCGCCGTCCGCGGCGGCCCGCAACAGTTTCCATCTTATCACAGCGGGCCGGGTTTTTGAATGGATTTTTCGTCAGGGCCCGAACCCCGCCCCCTGGCGCATCCCGGGGCACGGGGCTTGCATTATTGTTGCGGCGAAGCCGGTTCGACGGTTTTCGCGCCTGCTTTTTGTCAAAAACGACGGGAGAAATCCGGCCCCTTTGCCCCGCAAATGCGCTATAATTTTGACAGAAGCTCATTTTTTACCCAAATTTTACCCCCGAAAGGAGCCCACCATGGAACTGTCCCCCGACAAGGTGCGTGCCCTGCGGCTGCACGCCCATCATCTGGACAGGCCCCTGCCCGCCGCCGGGCTGATCAAAGCCGCCGGGGCCTGCGGCATGCAGAACTCGCCCCCCGGCGCCTGGGAGACGGCGGCCTTCAACCGGGTGGAGGACTGCTCGGTCTGCTCGCTGCACACCGCCCTCTACCACGACAAAACCCTGCTGCAGGCCTGGAGCTGGCGGGGGGTGCCGGCGGTCTTTCCCGCGGAGGATGCGGGGGTGTTCCTGGCGCCCCTCTTTCCCCATCCGGGGGAGGAGCCCTGGATCTACACCCGGGGCATGGGGCTGGCGCTGGAGCAGCTGGGCATGACCGCCGACGATCTTCTGCCCCTGGTGCTGGACGCCGCCCGCCTGCTGGACAGGGACACCATCCACGGCAAGGACGCCCTGGACCGGGCCCTGGCCGAGGAAGTGCGCCCCCATCTGCCCCCGGCAAAGCAGACGGTCTGGGATGCCCCCTCCCCCTACGGCCACCCCGACCGGCAGACGGTGGGCGGGGCGGTGGCGTCCTTTCTGCTGCGGCCCTGTGCCGCCGCCGGGCTGGTGGTGTTCGGGGAGCGCAGCGGCCCCACCCCCACCTTTACCTCCCTGCGCCGGTGGTTGGGCGGGGAGCCGCCCGCCTTCGGGGGCGGCGGGGATGCCGAGCTCACCCGCCGGTTCCTCCACGGTTACGGCCCCGCCCTGCCGGGAGACTTTGCCGACTGGCTGGGGGCCTCCCCCGCCCAGGCGGCCCGGCTGTGGAACGCCCTGCCTCCGGAGGAGCGGGTCACCGTCACGGTGGAGGGCAAGGCCCGGCAGATGCTGGCCGCCGACCTGGCCGCGGCGGAGGACCTGCCCGGGGACGGCGGCGACCGCCTCCTTCTGCTGGGGCCCCATGACCCCTATCTCGACCTGCGGGACCGGGGGCTCATTCTCCCCGACAAAAAACGGCAGCGGGCGGTGTGGAGGACGGCGGCCAACCCCGGCGTCATCCTGCGGGGCGGCTGCGCGGCGGGCATCTGGAAGGCCCGCACGGCGGGGCGGGGGCTGGAACTCACCCTCTGCCCCTGGGAGGCGCCGGACGCCGCCACCGCCGCCCGCCTGCAGGAGCTGGCCGAGGGTTACGCCGCCTTCCGGCTGATGCCGCTGAAACGCTGTACCATCCAGCCCATGGGGTGATCGCCCCGGAAACTGCATACACAAAGGCAGGGCCTCCCGCACGGAAGCTCTGCCTTTGATGTTATGAGAAGAAAGAGAAACGCGAGTTCCGTCTGCTCAGCACTCAGCCCTGAGCAGCAGTCTTGTCGGCTTTTTTGCGGCGGATGGCCAGCACCAGCTTGACGATGCACAGTACCGTCATAGCGCCCAGCACCACATCCACCACAATGAGGGCGATCTGCCACCACGGGGTGACGGAGACGATGCGGGTGTCGGCGGTGAAGCCGTTCATGGCGTTGGAGTTGGCCACGGTGTAGAGGATGCGGTGGGTGGCCTGACGCATGGCCTGGGTGATATCGGGATCGCCCTGGTAGAGGTTGATCAGGTCATCGGTCCACTGCTCGGCGCTGGAATCCCAGCCGTCGGTGCCGGCCAGCAGGCCCCAGGCCACGTCAAAGCTCTTCATCATGATGCCGTAGGCGGCAAACTGGGAGTTGCCCGAGAAGTCGGTGAGGGCAAAGCCGGTCATGCCCCACTCGCCCCGCAGGACGTTGGTCATCAGGCCCTGGTGGGCGCCGGACCAGGTGGCGCCGAAGCGGGCGAAGGCGTTCATGACGTTCTTGGCGCCGCCCTCGGTCACCGCAATGCGGAAGGACTCCAGGTAGATCTCCCGGATGGTCTGCTCGTTGGCCCAGGTGGAGATACAGCGGCAGTGGCTCTCGGTATCGTTGAGGGCGAAGTGCTTGATGTAGACATAGACGCCCTTGGACTGGATGCCCTGGATCTCGGAGGCTGCGATCTTGCCGGAGAGGAAGGGATCCTCGGAGTAATACTCGAAGTTACGGCCGGAGTAGGCGGTGCGGTGGATGTTCATGGCCGGACCGTACAGGCCGGAAGCGCCCAGGTCCAGCATGTCGTTGCCGATGCAGCGGCCGACCTCCTCCATCAGGTCCACGTTGTAGGTGGCGGCCATGATGTTCTCGTCGGAGTAAGCGCAGTGGCAGCTGGAAATGCCGGTCAGCGTCTGGGTGAAGCCCTGGGGACCATTGTCGTCCACCGTGGCGGGCTTGGACACCGACAGCATGCGGGCGGTGTTGTGGTAGCCCTTGCCGATGAGCTCGGCCATCTCCTCAAAGGTGACCTGATCCAGCAGCAGATCCCAGTCGGGATCGTTGTAATCCTTGCCGATCATCATGCCCAGGGTCATGCCGTTGTCGGCGCCCATGGTGGGCATCTCGGTGGCGGAACCGTCGATGCCGTCGTAGGTCTGGTAGATGTTCAGGTCGGCCAGGATGGCGTCGTTGGCGGCCAGCTCAAAGGTCTGGGGCCAGGTGCTCTGCCAGTCGCTGCGGGACAGCACGGTCATGGTGTCCTCCACGCCGTAGTAGTCCAGGCTGGCGTTGTCGAACTGGTTGGTGATCTCGTTGCCGGTGGCGGCGGAGACCGAGTAGGTCACCGTGTCGATGGCGGGATTGTTGTAGGCAAAGGTCATGGCGGCATTGCCGGCGGCGGTCATGCCGTTGTCCACGGTGTAGCCCTTGGCGGCCAGGATATTGTTGACGGCGTCGTGGGCGTCATGGGCGGCGGTGAGGTAGTAGTCGCCGGCATCCAGGATGTAGGTCTTGGCGGCGGCGGAATCGTAGCAGGTCAGCTCGGAGCGGGGCACCGTGATGGTGACCGTCTCGGAGGCGCCGGGTTCCAGCAGCTCGGTCTTGTCGAAGCCGCACAGCTCGACGCTGGCCTTCTCGATGCCGTTTGCCTTGTCGTAGTCGGTGTAGGGGGACTGGAAGTAGACCTGGACGACCTCCTTGCCGGCCACGCTGCCGGTGTTGGTGACGGTCACATTGACCTGGAAGCTGTCCGAGGCGGCGTCGTAGGCGGCCGAGAAGCCGGACCAGTCAAAGGTGGTGTAGGACAGGCCGTAGCCGAAGGGATAGGCCACCACCGAGCTGTAATCATAGCTGCCGGCGTTGCCCTGGCCCATGACCACGTCCTCGTAGCGGGTCTCGTAGTAGCGGTAGCCCACGTAGATGCCCTCCTGGTAGGCAATGTAGTAGCCGTTGCCGTCCAGGCCGCCGTTGGCCACCGAGTACCAGGTCTCGGTGTCGTTCTCGTCAAAGTTGGTGTAGGCCTGGGCATAGTAGCCCACCAGGCCGGGGGCGGTGGTGTTGTCGTAGCAGTAGGTATCCACCAGCTTGCCCGAGGGGTTGACGTTGCCCACCAGGATGTCGGCCACGGCGTTCAGGCCCCAGGTGCCGGTGTAGCCGATCCACAGGGCGGCGTCGACGCCGTAGGCGGGGTCGCTGAGGAAGTCGCACTCCAGGGCGTTGGTGGAGTTGATGAGGACGATGACCTTGTCAAAGTGTTCGTTGGCCATCTTGAGCATATCCTGCTCCTCCTGGGTGAGGGACAGGACGTTGGTGCCGTCGGTGTAGTCGCCATATTCCAGATCGGAGCCCTCGCCCGCCACGCGGGAGATGGTGACGATGGCGGCGTCACCGTACTGGGCAAAGCTGGAAACCACGTCGTCGGTGTAGGCGGAGGCGGGCACCTCGTTGATGTGCCAGGCGGCACGGTCGCCCAGGCTGACGCCCTTGCCGGGGGAGCGGACGTAGTCCTTGCCGGCGCCGGTGGTGTAGAAATCCCACAGGGTGGGGTTGACTTCCAGGCCGACGGCCTCCAGCGCTTCCTTGAGGGTGGGCGCCTTGGAAGTGTCAATGTCCGCCGAGCCGGTGCCGCAGGTGACGATGTCCACCGAGGAATGGCTCAGGGTGCTGACTTTGGTGCCCGCCGCCAGGGGCAGGGCGCCGTCGTTTTTGAGCAGGACGGAACCCTCCCCCGTCAGCTGCTCGGCGATCTCCTTGTCGTGGGCTTCCAGAGCCTCCACGCTGTCGAAGTCGCTCTCATAGTAGACTGCATCGGCATCCGTGTTGCGGGTGTCGAAGGTGGAGGTCTGCAGGGCGATGTTCACGGCCTGGGAGCTGGCAAAGGCCAGCTGGCTGCCGATGCAGGCCGCCGCAAACAGCACGGCGAACAGCACCGACAAAACCGCAAACAGCACAACGCCGCTGCCTTTCTTTTTTGCTTTGCTTTCCATGTATCTTCTCCTTACCTTGTCAGACAGACGCGGCGGCCCGCCATGCCGCCATTTTTCGTATTTCAGTGTAGCGGTTGGGGGCGGGGGCTTCAACCGGTTTGGGAAAAGCGGTCGGTTTGGCGGGACAGACGGTTTTGGGAGCACAAAAAAATCTCCCCGGCCTTGTGCATTCTGCACAAGGCCGGGGAGAGAAACGTCACCGGTGGGATCAGGAGGCGGTCTGTTCCACCAGGGGAAAGACGACCCGCAGGGTGAACATGCCGTCGCGGACATCCGTGTCCAGCATGCCGTCGTACCGGCGCACGATGCGCCGCACCCCTTCAGGCCGAAGGAATTCCGCCGGGACAGTCCGTCCTCGGCGGCCGGGCTGCCGGGCACCGGGTTGGAGATGTTGATGACCGCGAAGTCCTGGCGGCGGCAGACCAGCACCTCCACCAGACGGCGGTCGGCGTCGGCCACGGCGGAGACCGCCTCGATGGCATTGTCCATGGCGATGGAGAACAGGCCGTACAGGTCGGCGGCATCCAGGAATGCCAGGGCCGTGCCGTCGGCCACACAGGTCAGGCGGATGCCGTACTCCTCACACACCAGGCTTTTCTCGGTCAGCACGGTGTTGAGCACCTCACTGCCGGTGTGGATCATGGCGTTGTAGTTGTCGATGGCGGCTTCCAGCTCGGTGTCGGGCAGACCGCCCGCCTGCCGCAGGGCGGCGTTTTCCAGCTTGAGGGCATGGCAGCGCCGGTTGATGAGCTGGACGCTGCGCCGGGCGTTGGCGTACTGCTTTTTCTGCTGGTCCATCAGCAGGTTGAGGGTGTTGAGTTCCCGCTGGATTTCCTGCTTTTTGAGCAGTTCGGTCTGCAGGCAGAGCACCGTCACACAGTAGATCTGGCCCAGCACAGCGGGCAGGACGATGGCGTCGTTCCAGGTTGTCACCCCCACCCCCTGGCTGAGCAGTTCAAACAGCACAGCAAACAGCAGGGCCAGCAGTCCCCCGCTGACCAGCGGGAGCAGGCCGGGCTCGTAGCGTCCCTCGTAGGGCAGCCACCGGGCCACCGTGGACCGCAGCACCAGATACACCAGGCAGCTGAACAGCACCTCCACCCACCAGTACTGCCGCCAGGGCAGGGTGGTGCGGCCGAACAGCAGCCCCTGCAGAGCCATCCAGAGTTCGTGCACTGCCTGGGCGGCGACCTCCACCAGGACAGCGCAGTAGGCCGCCCCCGCCGGGGAGAGCCTGGCACACAGGTAGGCCATGGCCGCCACAAACAGGCCCATGATGAGCCGCCGGGGCAGGGCCCACTGGTCCTGCCCCAGGGGGGAAAGCAGCAGGGACATGAGGATGCAGCCCGCCAGTCCCAGCATTCCCCGCAGGGGATACTGCTGACGGTGGCGCAGCGGGTCGATGAAGGCCATGGCGGGGCACCAGTACAAGAGCCCTTCCAGGGCAGAAGCCGCCACAAGATCCGCCATCACGCACCGCCTCCCACGTAGGCCGCCACCGCCGCCAGAAAGGCCGACTTGCAGCGCCGGCTGATCTCCAGCCAGTGTCCGGCCACCTGGACCTTGTCCTGCGCCACGCTGCTGACGTAGCGCAGATTGACCAGGTAGCACTGGTTGCACCGGGCAAAATGCCAGGGGGCCAGTTCCTTTTCGGCGGCGGACAGGCTGCCCCGCAGCTTGAACACGCCCTTGGCGGTGTGGTAGTAGAGCATGCGGCTCTGGGTCTCCAGGTAGTGGATGTCCTGGGTGTCCAGCATCTGCATGCCGTCGGCCAGCTGCAGGCAGACGGTGTGCCGCGCCTGCTGCCGGGCCCGGCGCACCGCCCGGTCCATCTTGACGCTGAAGGCAAAATAACTGACCGGCTTGAGGATGAAATCCAGCGCCTCCACCTCGTACCCTTCCACCGCATACCGGGCAATGTTGGTGATAAAGACGATGACCACCCCGGCATCCCGTTCCCGCAGGGTGCGGGCGGTCTCCATGCCGTCCATGCCGGGCATCTCCACGTCCAGCAGCAGGATGTCGCAGCCATTGTCGTACCCCCGCAGCAGGTCCTCCCCGCTGGCAAAGCCCTGCACGTCCAGTTCCAGGCTCCGCTCCGCCCCGTACCGGTCCAGAAACTGCCGCAGCTGTACGGCCATGGCTGCATCATCCTCCGCAAAACAGATCCGTATCATTTGCCGCACCTCCTCTTCATAACCGGAAAGGACTGCGCCGCGGCTTGCGCGGCGCAGTCCTGCTTGCACTTATTATATACGAAAAAGCCCTTGCCTTTCAACCGCAGGGATTCAGCGGCCGTACTCCTCATGCACAAAGCGTTCCAGGGCGGCAAAGCTGCGCTGGACCTTCTCGGTGTCGATGCAGTAGGCCATGCGGAAATACCCCGGGCAGCCGAAGGTATCGCCGGGCACCAGCACCAGATCATAGCGGGTGGCCTTCTGGCAGAAGGCGTTGGCGTCGGCCTCCAGCGCCTTGGGGAAGATGTAGAAGGTGCCGTCCGGCTTGACGACCTCAAAGCCCAGTTTTTTCAGCTCGGCGTAGAGCAATTCCATGTTGCGCTCGTAGACCGACAGGTCGCTGGTCAGGTCCAGGCACTGGGCCACCGCCAGCTGGATGATGGAGGGCGGGCAGTTGTGGCCGGTGCCCCGGGAGATCTGCCCGCACACCGCCGCCATCTTGTCGGCCTGCTCGCAGTCGGGGTTGGCGGCCACGTAGCCGATGCGCTCGCCGGGCAGGCTCAGGCTCTTGGAGAAGGAATAGCAGGTCAGGGTATCGGCGTAGAATCTGGCGGGGTAGTTGATCTGCCGCCCGCCGAAGAGGATCTCCCGGTAGGGCTCGTCCGAGATGAGGAAGATATGCCGTCCGTACTTGGCCGAGGCCCGCTTCAGGATGTCCGCCATGCTGGTGAGGGTCTCGCTGCTGTACGCCGCGCCGGAGGGATTATTGGGGGTGTTGATGAGCACCGCGGCGGTCCGGGGGCCAAGGGCCGCCTCAAAGGCCGCCAGGTCCACCTGGAAGTCCTCCACCCGGGGCGGGACGATGTGCAGTTTCAGCCCGGCGCCCTCGATGTAGGGCTTGTACTCGGGGAAGAAGGGCGCCATGACGACGATCTCCTCCCCGGGGTTGGCCACGCAGCGCAGGGCGTGGGCGATGGCTCCCGCCGCACCGCTGGCCATGAAGATGTGCTCGGGGCCGTAGTGCATGCCGAAGCGGCGGTTGAGGCTTTCGGCCACGGCTGCGCGCACCGAGGCAATGCCCAGGGAGGGGCTGTATCCGTGGAGTTCCACGGGACGGGCGGTCCGCAGCAGGTGGATCATCGTCTCGGTGAACTGGGGCGGGCAGGGCACGCTGGGATTGCCCAGGGAATAGTCGAATACATTGTCATAGCCGATCTCGGCGCCGCGGGCGGTGGCCCACTCGCTGAGGGTGCGGATGACGGACTTTGCACCAAGCATGTCAAGATATTGCTGCGGAATCATCAGAACAACCTCCTCATATTCTGTCACACAGCGGCAGGCCGCAGGGTCCGCCGGGCCGGATGTGTCATCACAGTTTTCCGCCGGGGCGTCAGGCGTCCTCCCCCAGGATGACCCGGGCCAGGGCGTCGGTGTCGGCGGCCAGATAGTCGGCCCCCGCCTCGCTCAGTTCCTTCCGGGTGCGGAAGCCCCACAGCACGCCGCAGCAGGGCAGCCCGGCGTTTTTGGCGGTGGCCACGTCCACGTTGCTGTCCCCCACATAGAGGGTGGAGGCCGGGTCGGCGCCGATCTGGGCCATCAGGGCCAGGGTGCCCTCCGGGGCGGGCTTTTTGGGCACGTCGGCAAAGGCTCCCCGCACCTGCACAAAGAGGGACGGGTCAAAGTAGTGGGCCACCACCCCCTTGGCCAGGGCGTCGTCCTTGTTGGAGAACACCGCCATCTCCACGCCTCTGGCGTGGAGGGCGGCCAGCAGCCCGGGCATGCCCGGGTAGGGCGCAGTCTTGTCGAACATGTGGTCGTGATAATCGGCGTCAAAGTCGCGGTAGGCGGCGTCCAGCACCTCCTCGGTGCGCTGGTCCTCCGGCGTCAGGCGCTCGATGAGCTTGGGGATGCCGTTGCCCACCAGATAGCGGAACTGGTCCACCGTGTGGGTGGGCCAGCCCCGGGCGGCGCACAGGCGGTTGCCCGCGTCGGCCAGGTCCTCGATGGTGTTGAGCAGCGTCCCGTCCAGATCAAACAAAACGGTGTGATACATCTTTCCTTTCCCCTTCCGCGGCGCGGGGTCTTTTGCTGCGCCGCCTGTGCTACCTATTATAGGAGCATTTTGTCAAAACGGCAACGGCTGCCGCCCTTTGTTTCACAGAATGTTTGCCCGGGAAATGCCCCTCCCACCCGGATCGCGGAATTTTACATCCTTTCCTCCGCCCAAAACGGGGACGGGGGCTTTCCTTCCCGCAAATCTGTGATAAAATAGGAACATAGAATCAGGGGGTACATGGAAATGGAATTTTTGTTTGAGATCCTCAAGGCCGTGGCCTACGGAGCCATCGAGGGCATCACCGAGTGGCTGCCCATCTCCAGCACCGGCCACATGATCCTGGCCGAACAGGTTTTGCAGTTCGACCTCTCCGCCGACTTCATGGAGATGTTCCGGGTGGTCATCCAGCTGGGCGCCATCCTGGCGGTGGTGGTGCTCTACTTCCGCAAGCTCTGGCCTTTCTGCCGGGACAACGGCCGGGATACCGGCGCCGCCCGGTTTGTCCGCTGGCCCATCATGCGCATGTGGTTCAAGATCATCGTGGCCTGCCTGCCCGCCGCCGTGCTGGGCATCCTGCTGGACGACTGGATGGACGAACACCTGTACAACAGCATCGTGGTCGCCCTCATGCTCATCGTCTACGGCATCGCCTTCATTCTCATCGAGCGCCGTCCCCGCCCGCCCAAGGTCACCAAGCTCTCCCGCATCACCTACAAAAACGCCCTCACCGTGGGCGGCTGGCAGGTGCTGTCCCTCATCCCCGGCACCTCCCGCAGCGGCTCCACCATCCTGGGCGGTATGCTCTGCGGCCTGTCCCGCCCCTGCGCGGCTCAGTTCACCTTCTTCCTGGCCATCCCCGTCATGGCCGGCGCCAGCCTGCTCAAGCTGGTCAAGTTCTTCGCCAAGGGCAACGCCTTCACCTTCAATGAGGTCATCATCCTGCTGGTGGGCTGCCTGGTGGCTTTCTTCGTCTCCATCGCGGCCATCCGCTTCCTCATGGACTACGTCAAGCGCCACAGCTTCACCCTCTTCGGCTGGTACCGCATCGTGCTGGGCGTCATCGTCCTGGCCGTCTGGGCGGTGCAGCAGTTCACCGCCGCCCCGGTGGCCTGAGCCTTCCCTGCCGCAAAATTTTCTCCCCGCAAGGTTGCCCGACCTGCGGGGATTTTTTGTACATTTCGCCGTGGCTCCCGCTCTTGACGGGCAGCACCCCGGCCGCTATCATAAAAGCAGAAACAGACGGCCCACGCCGTACTGGATGGATTGGAGGGATTCACGATGACGTTTGAAGATCTGCAGGAGATTCTGGCCGAGCAGTTCAGCTGCGATCCCGAGGATGTGACCGAGGATACCGACCTCTTGGAGGACCTGGGCGCCGACGAGCTGGATCTGACCGAACTGGCCTGGAACATTGGCGAGGGCATCGGCGAGGAGATCTCGGACGAGGAACTGCAGCCCTGCCGCACGGTGGGGGATGTGTGGCAGTTCATCCAGGAGCGGGAACAGGATCTGTGACCCGACCCTCTTTCCGTGCCCCGTCCCGGCCGTTTCCTTCCCGGCATCCGCCGGGGCGGGAGCGGCCGTTTTTTGCAGGCAGGAAAGCATATTTATTCATTTTCTCCCGTTTATATGGGGGTTATTTGCAGTTTTTATGTATATTACTCTTGCAACGGCGGGGCAAACGTACTAAAATAGGACTATCGCCCGTCGGCGCCGGAGGGGCGCAATTGCTGGCCGCGGGCCGGAAGGAGAAGAATCATGGATTTCAAAGGCAGAGATTTTCTGACGCTCTTGGACTATACCCCGGAGGAGATCGGGGCATTGCTGGACCTGGCCGCCGCGCTCAAGGCAAAAAAGAAGGCGGGCATCCCCCACGACGTGCTGCGGGGCAAAAACGTGGCCCTGATTTTTGAAAAGACCTCCACCCGCACCCGCTGCAGCTTTGAGGTAGCCGCCCACGATCTGGGCATGGGCACCACCTACCTGGACCCCACAGGCAGCCAGATCGGCAAGAAGGAGAGCATTGCCGACACCGCCCAGGTGCTGGGCAGCATGTTCGACGGCATCGAGTACCGGGGCTACGGCCAGTGCATTGTGGAGGAGCTGGCCAGGTATTCCCCCGTGCCGGTGTGGAACGGCCTGACCAATGAGTTCCACCCCACCCAGATCCTGGCGGATTTCCTGACCCTGCGGGAGCATTTCGGCCATTTGAAGGGGCTCAAGTTCGTCTACATGGGCGACGCCCGCTACAACATGGGCAACTCGCTGATGATCGGCTGTGCCAAGATGGGCCTGCACTTCACCGCCTGTGCCCCCAAGGCCTACTGGCCGGAGGAAAAGCTGGTGCAGCACTGCCAGGCCATTGCCGCCGAAACCGGCGCCACCCTGACCTTCACTGAAAACCCCGACAATGTGGCCGGCGCCGACGCCGTCTACACCGACGTGTGGGTCAGCATGGGCGAGCCGGAGGAAGTGTGGGCCCAGCGCATCCACGACCTGGCCCCCTATCAGGTCAACGGGGCGCTCATGGCCCAGGCAGGGCCCCAGGCGGTGTTCATGCACTGCCTGCCCGCCTACCACGACCACTGCACCGAGGTAGGACGCACCATGGGAGAAAAGTTCGGCCGCGATGCCATGGAAGTGACCGACGAGGTCTTTACCGGCAAGCAGAGCATCGTCTTCCAGGAGGCGGAAAACCGCATGCACACCATCAAGGCGGTCATGGCCGCCACCCTGGGCGCTCAGTTCTGACCCGCCCGGGTCGCTGCTGCCGCCCAGTTTCCCCACCCCGAAACCATCCCGGCGCCCCCTCGGTCCCCACAGACCGGCGGGGCGCTTTTTGACTTGTCACCGAAAAAGGAATTGACGCTCTATCCAAAGTTTGCTATAATATTCAGGTACATCGGCGCCGCACTCCGGCGCCCGCATAAGGAGCAGTACTCAAGTGGTCGAAGAGGCGTGACTCGAAAGGGCGTGACCCACTGGCCGGTTCGTCCGCGGTGAATCCCACTGCGGCGGGCTTTGCGGGGCCTTGTACCCCGCCTGAAAATCGCTGTTCTTGCACCGAAATCTCGCATTCGTCCAGACGATGCGCGGGGCCGGCGCCTGACAATTTCATAAGGAGCATTACTCAAGAGGTCGAAGAGGTCGCACTCGAAAAACTGCGGCGTGCTGGCCGGTTTGTCCGGCAAGGATGGCCTGACAGCGGGCCTTGTGGGGTGTTGCACCCCACGCAAAACACAGGTATCTTGCACCGAAATCTCGCATTTTTCCAAAGTGCGTGCAGGCGTGTGCGGGACAATAGAATAAGCAGCGGTATCGAAGCGGTCATAACGGGGCTGACTCGAAAGACTCTCACCTTTTGGTCAATTTGTCCGCAAGGAATGGCTTAACAGTGGGCTTTTCCTTGGGTGCGCATCCGATTTTTCCTGCGTTATCTTGCATCGAAATCTTGCATTTTTCCAAATATCTTGCAAGGCGGTGCTTGAAAATTAAATATGGAGACGTATCGAAGTGGTCGTAACGAGAACGACTCGAAATCGTTTTGTCCAGAGATGGGCACGTGGGTTCGAATCCCACCGTCTCCGCCAGAAAACGGCGCTATGTCGAGGTTTATCGGCATAGCGCCGCTTTTTATTCTCCTGACGCCGACAGCATTTTTCTTGCCTTACCACCGGCTTTCGGGAAGTTCTGCGGGCAGGGCCAGGGCTTTTTCCATTGTGGCGGCGCTCAGCTGTTTCGACTGGGAATCCAGATGGGCGTAGATGTTCGCCGTGGTGGAGATGTCGCTGTGCCCCAGCCATTCCTGAATCTGCTTCATGGGTACCCCCTGTTTCAGCAGCAGGCTGGCACAGGAGTGGCGCAGATCGTGGAAGCGGATATGCCGCAGACCATGTGCTTTCAGGAGCTTTCCAAAATTCTCGGAAACTGCATTGGGAAGAATGAGATTGCCCATCTCATCTACGAATAGATATCCTTTGTATTTTTTGTTATAGCAGTTTCCGCAGAGCCGCTCGTTGTATTCCTGCTGTTCCTTCAACTCCTTCAGCCGCTGGGCGAACCCCTCCACCAGTGGCAAAGTACGCAGGCTGGAACTGGTCTTGGCCCGGTCAGCCTGGATGAGAATGTGCTTGCCTTCAATATTCGCACTGGTAACAATGTGCCGGATGGTCAGCGTTCCAGCCTCAAAGTCGATGGCGTCCCACCGCAGGCCCAGCACTTCGCTGCGGCGCAGTCCATAAAATGCCGCAAATAGGATGATTAGTTCCAGACGACTGCCTCGGGCCGCCTGAAATAACTCCTCCATCTCCTGGGCGGTATAGTAAGATGCCATATACTTCTGCAACTTTGGCCGCTCTACTTTGTCCACCGGGTTGCCGGGGATGAGGTCCAGCTTTACCGCATACTTCAAAGCCTTGTGCATGTTAGCATGCTGCTTGATCACGCTTGTGGCTTTGAGGGTCTCCAGCTCATGAAGGTAGAAGCTCTGGATATGGCTGGCTTTCAATCCTCCCAGCGTGATGCCGGTGGGTTCGAAGTACGGCACGATATGGTCCTTCACGTTGAAACAGTAGCTGGACCAAGTGGTTGGTTCCACAGAAGTTCGGATGATTTTCAGCCAGTAAAGCATATAATCGCTGAACAACATGTCCGGACTTAGGTCGGTGGAACGATCGGGTGCAGGCGGGGTAAAGCTATGGCGGGCCTGCCGCAGCAGATCCTCGGCCTTTTTCTTGTTGCCTTTCACCGGCAGTCCGGTACCCTGCCATTTCTGCACCCGCTTGCCGTCGGGGCCTTTGTAGCTGAGCACAATGTAAAAATACCCGTTCTTTTCGGTGAGTCGACCAGATACCATGGACATTCCTCCTTTGTTTGGTTGATGGTATTCTCCGGGTCCGACACAAGAATACCCGGAAGTTGTCTCGAAAGCTATTCACAAAACTGCACAAGGTCACGCGCCTGGAATGGGTACACATCCACCAGATTACCTGCGCCGATTCGTCCGGCGCGGGTGTTTTGGCTTTAGCGGATTCGGTCTTTGTTCCGGTGTTTCTGGCGTGACTTGTCCCGCTCCTGCTGGCGGCGGTATTCCTCCCGGCAGGCGGCGGTCTTTTCCACCTTCTCGATGATACGTTTGGCGGCTGCATCCTCTTTGTGCAGGGCGGCGATTTGACGGTTCAGTTCCGCCCGCCGCTGGGCTGCCCCGGGCGGTGGCTCCTTCCACCGCAGCTGCCGGGCGCAGTCCGCCCGCTCTTTGCAAAGGGCGTTGATTTTCCCGGCCAGGGCCTCCCGGTGGGCCTTCACCTCCGCCACCGTGGAAAAGCCCCGCTGGCTGGTCACGTGCAGTTCCTCCAGGGTCTTGTCAATGTCCCGCCACAGAGCATTGATCTCCGGCCAGTTCACCCGGGGCGCGGGCCGTTTCGGGTAGATGCCCAGCTGGTAGCAGTAGTAGAGATACAGCCGGAACAGGCTGCTCTTTTGATGGGTGAACAGCCCTCGGCACCGATATCGCCGTGCGGGCGGATGATATGCGGGCCGGGGCCGCAGGCTATACTTGGGGTTGAAGTTCAGATCATAGAAGTGGAGGCCGTACCGGGCAAAGTTTTTGGCCAGCGCCTGCTCCAGGGCGGGCCAGTCGTATTCCGCTCCCAGTCGGTACACCCGCACCGCCCGGCCGCCGTCCAGCGAACGGAGGGTGGCGTATTTGCGCCCCTCCTCCCGCCGCCAGAGATACCCCTGCTGCCGCAGCACCCGGGCGAAGTCCCGCTCGGTGCTGGTCTGGGTCAGGGCCTTGCGGATGGCCTGACGCATCGCCTCATACCGGGTCTGGCCCGTGCCCTCGTAGAGAGGCCGGGGCTTTTTGCCGCCGGGCTGCCGGATAACCGACAGGGCGTGCTCCCGGCAAAGCTGATCGGACACCCGGCGCATCTCCCGGTATTGATCTCGGCGCTGCTCGTACTTCTTGCCGTCCACATAGGACACCGCATTGATGACGAAGTGGTTGTGCAGGCAGCCAGTGTTCAGATGGGTGGCCACCAGCACCTGAAATCGCCCGCCCCACACCCGGCGGGCCAGCTCTACCCCGATGGAGTGGCACTGCTCCGGAGTCACCTCTCCAGGCTTGAAACTCTGGTAGGCGTGCATTGCCACCACTCCTTCGGTCTTGCCGAACTGCTCCTGCACCGCCCGCATCTCCGCCCAGGCGGTCCCCGGACGGCAGTGGACGCCGCTCACCAGCTGGGCCGTTTCCCGCAGGGTGGTTTTGGCGTCGTTCTCCGCGTAGTGCAGCGCCTGGGCCAGACCGCTGTACTCGGTCTTGTCCGGGTTGGCGGCGTAGTCCACCACCCGGCGCAGGCTGTCCCGCACCGGCCAGATTTTAGTGGTCGCCAGAGGCATCCTCCTTCCGCAAGAGGCTGTCCAGCAGCCCTTCCCGGCAGCGGCGGTACTCTTCCGCCAGAGGCGGATCCAACCGGGCCAGCTGATCGGTCAGGTTGTCCATCCAGGTCAGGTAGCTAAAAAACGCCTGGGGCGGGTGGAACCGTGGCTCATGCCCCAGCGCCCGCTGGCGCAGATATTCTGACAGGGTCAGCCCACACCGGCCGGCCGCTGTTTGGATTCGTTGTTTCTCGGCGGGGCTCACCCGCACATTGAGGCCCACGCTTCTTGTTCTCACAGGGCCACCTCCGCATGGGGGTTCGGGGTGCTCCCCGTACTGGCCGCGGCTGCGGCGGCGAAGGGTTGCCCGGTGGCAACACAAAGCCCATGCTTGTTACCCCCGAGCGCCTCCCGTGACGATGATGACGGTGCTGACGGTGTTTCCGGGATACCCCTGATGTCAGGGGATATGCCGGTTTTATCGTCATTCGCGTCATCACCGTCATACCAGAGCCGAAGTTGCCGGGCGCTGGCAGTGCGGTGGCTCTCGCAGCGGATGCCCAGGGGCGCCAGGTCGGTGGGATAAAATTCCACCAGCTTGCGGGTCAGCTGGTTGGGCTGCACATCGGCGATGCCGGCGGCGGTCAGCAGTTCGGTGGCGGTGCCCTGCCAGCACTTCTGCCGCTGAACAAATTCGGCCACCGCCCACACGCAGGCGGGCACAGCCTTGCGGGCCAGTTCCTCGGAGGTCTCCTCCTGCTCCAACTCCCAGCGGCAGTCCTCCCAGCGCAGGTCCAGGGCGCGGCTCTCCATGTCCCGGCCGGTCACGTGCAGCTGGGCGTTCAGGCTCATCCGCCGGCGGCGCAGCACCCAGCTGGTGTCCGCCCCGCCCATCAGGGCCACCGAGCCGGAAATGTCATCAAAGGGGTCGCCGGTCTGGTCCTTGCGCTGGTGGTGCACCAGCAGGATGCCGATGTTGTGCCGGTCGGCCAGGGATTTCAAGGCGCTCATGTCCCGGTAGTCGCAGGCGTAGACGTTGCCGTTGGCATCGCCGGTGCGCACCTTTTGCAGGGTGTCGATGACCACCAGCCCGGTGTCCGGGCGGACGGCCAGAAACTGCTCAATTTGTTCCTCGAGGCCGTGCCCCAGCCCCTCGCAGGCGGTCTGGAAATAGAGGTTGTCCGGCATTTCCTCCTCGCTCAGGCGGAACAGCCGGTTCTGGATGCGGGCGTATGTATCCTCGAGGCACAGGTACAGCACCGCCTGGGCGCGGAGCGGCCGCCCCCAGAGCTCGCCGCCTTTGGCCAGCTGCAAACACAGCCAGAGGCACAGCCAGCTTTTACCGACCTTGCTGCCGCCCGACAGCATGGACAGCCCGCCGGACAACAGATCGGGAACGAGCCACCGCACCGGCGGCAGCGGGGTGATGGAAAGGGTTCGCGCGTCAATGGGTTCGAATTTCGTCAAAAGCATTTCTCCTTTTCAGTTGGTTTGGTGGATGGGGTGGGACGCGGCCACATCGGCCCCAAACAGGCCCACAAAACGGCCTTGCTCCCGGCGCGGGGGAAACGCCCGCACCGCCTGTCAGGCCCCGCACAGGGCGAACACCGGGCGGACAGCGGCGAGGGGCGCTTTGCGCGCAAAGGGTCAGGAGCCGGCGGCCCTGGCGGCGGGCTGCACGCCGTTCTCCACCACATAGCGGATCACGTTGATCTTGGGGATCTTGTAGGCGTTGCCGAGTTTTAGGCCCCGGATGCTGCCGTCGGTCAGCAGATCGTAGGCCGCGTGGCGGCTGATGCCCAGCATGACCTGCAGCTGGCGTACCGTCACGATGTCGGGATAGTCGGCGAATAGCAGTTTGTAAAGGGTCTGGATGTCAATATTCTTCATCAATCACCTGCTCTCAAAGGTTTTTTGCGGCGCGAAAAACGCGCCTGGGCGGATATGCGGACAGCGGACGCCGGCCGGAAGCGGCAGTACCCCTCCTTTCTGTGAGATTGATGTGTGGCGGTCAAGGGTTCCTTATGCAGGATTCCTTGTTTCGGATGTGACGGGATTACAGGGTTCCTTATGTAGGATTCCTTGTGGCAGCGGATGGCAGAATTTGCCCGAACAAGGAACCCATCATGCAGGGTTCCTTGCCGCAGTGTCCTGGCCGGGAAAAAGTCCCCTCATTATATACCAGTAGCTGAGACCCTCGAAAACGAAACACCTTCCAAAAAAAATAAAAAAGTTTGGCCATTTTGACGGTTCTGTGGGACACAAAAAATACCCTCTATCTTATTTAAGTTACACAGACCCCTCAAAACGGCCACCCTTCCAAAAAACTTTCAAAAGTTTGGCGAATCTGACGGAAGTCTGGCCGCAGAAAAAATCTCCCCATTATATCCTTGTAACACGGCCCCCTCAAAACGGCCACCCTTCCAAAAATAAATTTGTAAGTTTGGCAATTTTGATATATCTTATGGCCCCCAACGCTTTTCCCGTCCACAAGGAAGCCTAATTAGGCTTCCTTGTCAGGTCGAAAGAGCAAATTGTTAGCAAAAGTGGAAGCCTTATTAGGCTTCCTTTTTCTTTTTGCGGAAATCTGCCAGCGACGCTCGCCAGCTGCGAAATACCTTGAGCACAGTTGCCCGCTGCGGCTACACGAACAGTGCGGCGCCGGCCAAAGAAACAGCGCCTGTGGCCCACAAACCTCGCAAAACAGCCATTCCGGCTGCATTTCTCCCGCCTCAAAGCCTCCAAAGATACAACTAGTGATACACCCAGCATACAGAGCAAAATGCGCGGCCAAGTCATTGCCGGTCACGGGTACCCGGCGCTTTGTTCGCTCCAGCGGGTCATAGGCCTTCCTTTCCGTGGCCGCGAGGAGGACTGCCGAAAACTGTGTGAGCAGGGCAACAAAAAAGAGCCGCATGAACAAAGGCTTCGGGAAAACCCGAACACCTGCTCACACGGCCCTGGTAATCTTGGCTTCGAAAAGCCAGCTCCTGATCACTCGTTGTTTGCTATTCAGTTGTGGATCGTCTAGTGCAGGGCTCACCTCTTTGAAGAGGGATGACGGCGGTGCCGCCGCTTGCCAAGAGCTTTTCTCGCACGATGTCGGACGCCTTTTCGCCGGAAGTCAGCATTGCAGTTTTCCTCCTTTGATTACAGTTCAGCCACCTCAAATTCATGAAACAAGAAGTGCATTTTTTCAATTCGCTTGTTGATGTGCCAGTGTCCGCAATACCAGGCGTCGCAGGTCAGGCGATCGTCGATGGTATCCAGCCACCGCTCGGTGGAGTCATCCACGCTGCTCTGGTCGATACCGGGCAGGAAGGCCTCCACCGGCTCATACTTGAAGGGGCAGGTATGGCTCAGCACAACCGGAACCTGCCAACCCCGGGTGGTCAGCACCTGCTCCACCTTGGCCTTGGTGGCTTCGTCGGGCTGTTCATCCTCCCACCAGCGGAAGCCCCGCATCTACTTGTCCACACTATAGGCGCCGCCAATCACCAGATGATTCCGACCTTCCAGTGTGTAGACCTCGCCGTCCACAGCAAACATGACATGGGGATACTCCGGCTGGACGCACACCTGACCGCCGTTCCAATCTTGTAACCCGTAGCTGGGGATATGAGCAGGCCGGCACTCATGGTTGCCATGAATGCACAAAACCATGGGGCCGCAGGTGTTGAGCTGCTCCTTGACGTATATATCCCGTTTGTTCAGATAGTAGTTGACCCCCACGTCGCCCAGAATCACTAGAGTACCGTTATCGCACTGGCCATCGCCCTCATGATCGGTGACGGCTGCGCGGCATTCCTCAGCTTCTGCCAAGGAAAGAACGATGCAGGACGAGCCCATCGTAGCAAGTCGTTTCATAGATAAGTGTTGCACATGAGAGTTTTTTGATAAGTTGATTTTTGCGT
>CALXHO010000034.1 GCA_944388125.1 uncultured Gemmiger sp.
GTTGGGGGGGGGGCCGGGGTGGAGGCGGGCGTGGGCGGGGGTGGGGGGGGGGGCCGGGGTGGGCGTTGCCTCCGCCACACCGGAGGCATCTGCGCCGGTCTGGGTCGCCGCCTCGTCCAGGGTGTCGCCGGTGCTCAGGGAGGGCAGGCCGAACACAATGCCCAGAGCACCCACCGCACAGAGAAGGACCGCGCACAGGCAGACCACCAGCCGGTTGCGGGCGTGACGCCGGCGGGCCTTGCGGCGGGCCCGGGCCCTTGCGCTGTTCTGACCGGGGGACGGCTGCTGCCCGGCGGGACGGGATGCGGCGCGCCGGGCGCGGGGATCGTCGCGATGATCCATAGAAACTACCTCCTGTTGGCAATTGACACGGGACGGGAAAGCCCGGCCCGGAAATTTCACACATTTCTATTATGTGCGGGAAGCACCCCCCGGTCAAGCCCTGACAAAATTTTTCTTGAAAAAGCGGCAGAATACACAAAAAGCAGCCGGACCCGAAGGCCCGGCTGCCGGATGAGCGGAGGAAAACAGCGGATTACATACCGCGGCACATGTTGATCAGGATACCGGCGGCCACGGCGCTGCCGATAACGCCGGCCACGTTGGGGCCCATGGCGTGCATCAGCAGATAGTTGCGGGGGTTGTACTCCTGGCCGACCTTCTGGGAAACGCGGGCGGCCATGGGCACAGCGGAGACACCGGCGGAGCCGATGAGGGGGTTGATCTTGCCGTGGGTGACCAGGCACATGACCTTGCCCAGCAGGACGCCGCCGGCGGTGCCGAAGGCGAAGGCAAAGACGCCCAGGAAGATGACCATGACGGTGCGCATGTTCAGGAAGGTCTCGGCGTTGGTGGTGCAGCCGACGGAGAAGCCCAGGAAGATGGTGATGATGTTCATCAGTTCGTTGCCGGCGGTCTTGGTGATACGCTCAACAACGCCGCATTCCTTCATCAGGTTGCCCATCATCAGGCAGCCGACCAGGATGGCGGCATCGGGCAGCAGCAGGCTGACCAGAATGGTGACGACGATGGGGAACAGGACCTTCTCGGTGTGGCTGACCTTGCGGGGCGCCTCCATGATGATCTGGCGTTCCTTTTCAGTGGTCAGCAGCCGCATGATGGGCGGCTGGATGACGGGGACCAGTGCCATGTAGCAGTAGGCCGCCACGGCGATGGAACCCAGCAGGGCCGGAGCCAGGATGGAGGTGGTCAGAATGGCGGTGGGGCCGTCCGCGCCGCCGATGATGCCGATGGAGGCAGCTTCCGGCGGGGTGAAGCCCAGCAGGCGGGCACCGGTGTAGGCAACATAGATGCCCAGCTGAGCGGCAGCGCCCAGAAGCAGGCTGGAGGGACGGGCGATCAGCGGCTCAAAGTCGGTCATGGTGCCGATGCCCAGGAAGATCAGCGGGGGATAAATGCCCAGCTTGACGCCTAAGTACAGGTAGTCGGCCAGACCGCCGGAGGTGCCCAGTAATTCCCAGTTGATGTGCTGGGTCTCGTTGATGAAGATCTCCATGTGGATGATGCCGTCCAGCGGCAGGTTGGCCATCAGCATACCGAAGCCGATGGGCAGCAGCAAAAGAGGTTCAAACTGGTGAACGATTGCCAGATAGATCAGTACACAGGCGATCACCAGCATGATCGCATAGCGGTAGCCGCCCTCTGCAAAGAGGATCTGCGCATAGCCGGAGTTGGCAAAAATCTGTGACAGGTTGGTTATAATTGCGCCCATTTTATCATCCTTCCTTCCCAGTACCGTCCGTTACATAAAAGGGCGGGTGTTCTGCAGTACGCCGGCATCGCCCCAGACGCCGCGGCGGGATTTGCCGGGCTGCGGCAGGCGGCGGATTCCCCGCACGGTCACGTTTTCGCCCTCCGTGCAGTAGACGGCAGCGGAGATCGCCGCAATGATCTCACCGGGGATGCCGCCCTCCACCGCAGGTGCAGCAGGCGCGGCAGGCGCCGCGGCCGGTGCGGGGGCAGAGGGAACTGCCGGGGCAGGGTGATTGCCCACATGCAGGGCGTCCTGAGCCTGAGCGCGCTTTTTGGCATTGATCGAGTCGAAGATCTTGCCTTCCAGCGTGATGATCAGGCACAAAAGAATCAGAAGTCCGAACACGAGCACCAGGCTCGTCGACACCAAAGAGGCGTCGAAAATCGTCAGACCACCGGCGGGCAGCAGCAAAACATGATCCATGACGGTTCCTCCTTATTGTGTCGTTCCTCTCGAAAACAGCCGGGCGGAACGAATAAAACCCGAATTATCACTATTATAACACGCCGTCCAATTTTTGGGTAGCAGGTTTTGAAAAACTTTTTGCATTTTCCACTTTTTTTGTTCAAAACGACGTTTTTGCCCGACGACATTCTTTAACTTGAAAACTGAGCCGGACAGGGATATACTTATTAGCGCGGAAAACCGCAAATATGCGCTGTACTCCGAAGAAGAGACGGCAGCAGGAGGAAACTGAATATGAAAACAAGCAAGAACGTCCGCTACCTGACGCAGTTGGCGCTGTTGACGGCGCTGGTGCTGCTGATGGCAAACACCTTTCTGGGCTACATCCGGGTGGGCGCCCTGACCATGAGCCTGCTCACCATCCCGGTGGCCATCGGGGCCATGCTGTGCGGCCCGCTGGCGGGGGCATGGCTGGGCATGATCTTCGGTCTGACCAGCCTGGCCAACGCCATCAGCGGCGCCGGCGGCCTGACCTTTTTTGCCTTCCAGTACAGCCCGGTGCTGTGCGTGGTCATGTGCGTGGGGGCCCGGGTACTGTGCGGGCTGCTGTGCGGGCTGATCTACCGCGGCGCCTGCAGGCTGATGCCCGACCGGGACAAGACCTGTGCCTTCATCGGCGCGCTGAGCGCCCCGCTGCTCAACACCATCCTGTTCATGGGAATGCTGGTGGCGTTCTTCTACAATATGCCTGAGGTTCAGTCCAAGGTGGCCGAACTGGGCGCCGCCAACCCCTTCATTTATGTTATCCTGTCGGTGGGGCTGCAGGGCGTGCTGGAGGCAGTCATCTGCTGCATCGTCGGCACCGCCGTCACCGTGCCCCTCAAGCGGCTGCTCAAACAGTGAGCCCGCCGGGACGGTTCCCCGCGTAGCTATTCCTATATATAAAATATAATAAAAAAGCGCTCTGCCGTCTGCAGGGCGCTTTTCCTGTTTATGGCGTTATGGTGGGCCGGTGGGCCATCCTGTGACCTGACCCACGCCCTGAAAAACAGTCCGCAGGACTGTTTTTCACGCTGGCTACGCCATCGCCGGGCTTTCAAGTCCTGGATGGCCTTTTGATAAAAAAAGAACCCCCTATGCGGGGGTTCTCTTTTTATATGGTGGGCCATCCTCTGACCTGACCCACGCCCTGAAAAACAGTCCGCAGGACTGTTTTTCGCGCTGGCTTTGCCATCGCCGGGCTTTCAAGTCCTGGATGGCCTTTTGAATAAAAAATGCCCCCGCATAAAGCGGGGGCTTTTGTATTGGTGGGCCATCCAGGACTTGAACCCGGGACCAAGCGGTTATGAGCCGCCAGCTCTGACCAACTGAGCTAATGGCCCGCATTGGCAAAACCAAGGTCTTGCCAAGACTGTTCTTTATTATATCAGATTTATCCCGGCTTGCCAACCTTTTCCTTGCACCACATTCTTACAGCTCCCGGCGCCTGCCGGTGTTGAAATCAATACCCCGGCACTGCGTCCAGTAATGCAGCGCCTTTTCCACGGCGCACTGGGGCAGATCAAAGTACTCCGCCAGCTGCCACGGTTCGGTGTAACCGGCGGCCATGGCGCTGCGCAGGGACTCCACGCTCAGATAGCGGGTGATGGCCCAGCGGTCAGCCTTGTATTCGTGCCGGGCAATCAGGTCGTGGCAGCTGGACAGTTTGTGGGTACATCCCGTGGCACAGTGACCGACCTCGTGGGCCAGCTGCCAGCTCAATCTGCGCCAGTCCTTCCCACGGGAAACATCCACAAAAATGCCGTAGGCGCCATTCACTTCCACCGTGGCGGCGTCGGCAAAACCGATGTCATAGGCATAGATCTTCGCGCCCGCACGCCGGGCGTCATCATATACCTCGCAAAGCTGCATACCCTTATTTCCCCTTCTGCTGCTGGTCACGGAAAAATCGCGCCATCTCCAGCAGCTTTTCCTTGTTTTCCTGGGTCAGTTCCTTCGTCTCGTGGAACAGCGCGTAGGTAAAGTCGTCAAAGCCCAGCTCATCGGAACTCTCGCAGCCCAGCAGGCTGTCCACACTGACCGAAAAATACCCCGCAATCTTGGCCAGCGATGCCGCTGACAGCGATTGCTTGCGCCCCTGCTTCAGGTCGGTCAGGGAACTGCGGCTGACACCACTCTCACGGCACAGCTCGGTGACGGAAATCCCCCTGGCATTGCACAGGGCTTCAATGCGCTGATAAAGGTTCACAACCAAAAACACCCTTTCACTGTCGGATTTGCCAAAATTACGCAAAAACGAAAAAGAAATATTGAAATTTACTTTAACGCGTATTATACTGTGCATTGTAACGCGATCACGTAATCTTGACAGCTTGCATTTACTATATTACGTAAATACGTATATGTCAAGGTGAAATCCGACTGTGCGGCGACTTTTTTTGAAAGATGCCGCGGCTGGTGCCCCGGAACGGCAGGACAGCAAGTGCACGGCTGTCCCGACGGATCCGGGCTGGCCGGTTCCTCAGCCCTTATTATACCGGTAAATCAGGGCGATAAACAGGACTGTATGGCAGAAAAAGCGCATTCTGCGGGAAGGGGGCATGGATCTGAAAGCGGACAATGCGGTGCGCTGGTTCTGCCGGGGACGGAAGGAGCCATCCCCGGCGGAGGCACTGGATGCAATTTTGAGGGACAGGCGGGCAGGGCGGGAATTCCTCGCCCTGTACGCCGAGGAGATTCTGAGTTTTTGGGAGGGACACTGTGATGCACAAAAAGATACGGATGACGGGGGCGGGCTGTGTGCGGGCCGACCGATACGGTACATTTGAAGTGGGCGGCCGGGAAGTGCTGCCTTTCCTGTTGGAGGCGCTGCGGGAAAGCTGCGGCGGGGCGCAGGACATCTGCCTGGCCGGACGTCTGACCCTGACGCTGGAAGTATGGCAGCGTCCGCTGACGGTGCAGGGGAATTGCCGCGGGCAGGAGGAATGCGTATGAGGATGGGCGGAGAAGCATGTGAACGCTGCCGCTGGCGGTGCGAGGGGACCGGCTATTGCCTTTGGCCGCGGTGTTTTGCGCAGGCGATTGACGAGGAGAAGAAAGAACAGGAGGGCAGAGATGGAACAGACAGAGAGACAGCGGACGGAGGAGAAGATCCAGTGGCTGAGCCGGTACCGCAAGGCGCTGCGGCGTCAGCAGATTCTGGACATGGATCTGGAACAGGCGCGGGGGATGGTGCTCTGCCATGCCTCGCCCATGGACGGGATGCCGCGGGCGTCGGGGCACAGTGACAAAACCGGCAGGGCGGCGGAGCGGCTGATGCGGGCCGAGACCCGGTGCGCTGCGGCCGCCGCAGACACCCACCGCATCCGGTCGGAGGTGCAGTGGTCCATCTCCACCGTCTTTGACCCCACCCAGCGGGAGCTTTTGCGCCGTCGGTATCTGCTGGGACAGACGCTGACCGAGATCTCGGAGCAGATGCATCTGGAATACCGCTGGGTGCGCCGCCTCCACCGCAAGGCGGTGTTGCGGGCGGTGACCGAGCTGCCCCCGGCCTCCTGATGCCGGGCAGACCGGCAGACAACAGAAAAGCCTCCTGCCGGACAGCGTTCTGCTGCCGCCCGGCAGGAGGCTTTATGGGATGGTGAAAACAGTGGAATCAGATGGCGGGGGACTGTGAGATCCCCTCGGAAGTCCCGGCGGCGTCGGGGGCTTCGGCGGGGACGGCTCCCCGGCGGGTTAGCAGGAAACCGCCCACCACTGCCGTGAAGGGGGCCACGGTGACCAGGGCAAAACTGCCCACCAATGTCTGGAGCAGTTCACTGGCGACGTACTTGTAGTTGAAGATGTTGACCAGCGGCGTGCCCTGTGCCATAAAGACCATGAGCTGGGCCAGGTATCCTCCCGAGTAGGCCAGCAGCAGGGTGGTGGTCATGGTGCCCATGGCGGCCTGGCCGATGCGGATGCCGCTGCCCACCGCCTCCCAGGGGCGGACGCCGGGCTTTTTGCGCACCACCTCGCAGATGCCGCTGGTGATGTCCACCGACAGGTCCATCATGGCACCGGATGCCCCGATGAAGATGCTGGCCATGAAGATGCGGGTGAGGTTGAGGTCCTGATACCCCGCGTACAGCAGGGACTCGCTGTTGGCCATGACAGCGCCGTGGATGTGCAGCACACTGGTGAAGGCAACACCCAGCACACAGGCAGTGCAGACGCCCAGCATGCTGCCAAGGATGGCGGTGAGGCTGCGGCGGTCGAACCCGTAGACAAAGACGATGATGACGACGGTGAGGAGGGCCACCAGGAGAAGGCCCACCAGAATGGGGTTGGCACCGCGCAGGGTGGCGGGGACCATGATCTTCCAGATGGCCAGCACTGTGATGACGAAGGAGAGGATGGCCCGCAGGCCGCCGGGCCCGGCAAACAGGATGAGGAACAGGGTAAAGACGGCAGCCAGCAGCAGTTCCCAGCTGATGCGGTAATGGTCGATCATGGTGATCGAAGTGATGGAACCGCCGGCATGGCTGACCACCACCAGGGCACTGTCCCCGGGAGCAAAGATCTTGTCCTGCTCCAGACTGCCGGTGAGCAGGTTGACGGCCTCGGCGGTCTGACCGGCAAAGTTGCCCTCCTCGATGCGCAGGGTGCAGCGCTGCTCGCCGTTCTGGATCAGTCCGGTGCTGATGATGGTGCTGTTGTCCGTCTCCAGCACGGTGGCGCGGACCTTGTCGGTGCCCTGGTAGATCTGTGCGCCCTCGTAGCCGGTGGGAAGCACCAGCAGGATGGCGGTCAGGATCAG
The DNA here is from genome assembly GCA_944388125.1 of uncultured Gemmiger sp. Lineage (GTDB taxonomy): Bacteria > Bacillota > Clostridia > Oscillospirales > Ruminococcaceae > Gemmiger. Next base: position 6,978 of record CALXHO010000034.1, read on the forward strand.
GCCGGGCACCAGCACTCGCCAGGCGGAGGGCTGTTCGCCCCAGATCCGCCGGAAAAAGCCCAGGATTTTTGCTCTCATGTTGCCCATGACTGTGTACTCTCCTTGCAGAAAATGTCCCCGCCGGGCAAATCGGTGCCGCGGCGGAGACGTGAGAATGGGTCGGCCCCGCAGGGGGCGGCGGAACTCAGGCCACGCCGGTCAGCTCGGCCAGGTTGTTATAGATGTTGGTGTTGTCATAGTAGCCGGCAAACAGGTCCTGGCCCTCGCCCATGGCAAAGACGGCGACGGGCAGGCCGGTGTGGCTGTAACTGGTGAAGTCGATGCCCGACTTGTTGTTGAGAATGTGGGTGATGGTGACGCTCAGGGGCTCGTAGCTGCCGTACAGCACATACTCGGCCTGGGTGAGCTCGGTGTCGTCGGTCTTGGTCATGGTCATGTTGTAGGCGTCCTGCAGCAGGCCCAGCTCGTAATCGGTCATGACCAGGCTGCCGGAGGTGACGCCGGTGGGATGGCTGTCGGCATTGTCCACTGTGACGCCGCTCTCGCCCTGCTGGCCGGAGGCCTCCTCGGTCACCAGGCCGAACAGGTCGGCCACATCGTCCAGCACCTCGTCAAAGCTGGTGTTGTTCTCCTTGTAGGAGGCAACGTAGTCGCTGTCAAACTTGGCGTAGCTGATCTTCTGGTTGGCCAGATTCTGCAGGAAGGTGTCGTAGTTGGTGCCCGCATAGCCGATGGTCATGCCGCCGGTCTCGTGGTCGCCGGTGATCAGGATCAGCGTCTCGTCAGGGTGCTGGTCATAGAAGTCGATGGCTTTCTGGACGGCATCGGACAGGGCCTGGGTGTCGTGCAGGGTGGAACCGGCGTCGTTGGCGTGGCAGGCCCAGTCGATCTTGCCGCCCTCCACCATCATGAAGAAACCGGTGTCGTTGTCCAGGCACTCGATGCCTTTCTCCACGTAGTCGGCCAGACTCCACATGTCGTCGGTGCGGTCGATCTCATAGGACATGGCGTCGCCGTCGGCCAGATGCTCGTCCACAAGGATGGCCTTGCCGGTGTCGGCGGTCACGGCTTCGGCTTCGGCCTGGGTCTTGACCACCGTGTAGCCTGCCTGCTGGGCCAGGGTGTAGAGATCGGTCTGGTCCTCCTCCTTGCCGGTGGGCTGGAGCAGGGCGCCGCCCGCAAAGTAATCAAAGCCGCTGTCGATCATTTCCAGGCCGATGTCATAGTAGTTGTTGCGGCTGACCTGGTGGCAGTAGAAGGCAGCGGGGGTGGCGTGGTTCAGGTTGACGCTGGAGATGACGCCGATCTTGTAGCCCAGCTGGTCCTTGAGCTTTTCGCTGATGGTCTCATAGGAGATTGTGCCGGTCTCATCCATGTTGATGGTGCCGCTGTACGTCTTGTGGCCGGTGGAGATGGAGGTGGCGGTGGAGGCGGAGTCGGGGCAGAAGGAGGTGCTGTCGTAGGTCTGGGCGCTGCCCACCACAGGGAAATCGAGGAAGCTCAGGGCGTCCTTGTGCTGGAGGACGCTGCCGTCGCCGCCCATGCTGGTGCCGTTTTCCAGAGCGGACAGGTAGTAGTTGGTGCTCTGGATCTGGGGATAGCTCATGCCGTCGCCGATGAACAGGAAGATATACTTGGGGGCGTCGGCAGAGGCGGTCTCGGCAGTGGGGGCGGCGGTGGCGGCGGCCGGGGTGCTGTCGCCGGAGGTGGCCTGGCTGGCGGGAGGGTTGCTGCATGCCGCAAGGCTGAAGGTCAGGGAGGCTGCGCCCAGCAGGGCGACAGCGCGTTTGGTCAGGTCTTTCATGTAGATCCTCTCTCCTTGATGTTTTGCAGATTCGGTTTGCACACGGGGCTGCTGCGGGGCCGGATGCCGTTCGCAGCGACCTCATTATAGGTCCCTGACCCCCTGCCGCGAAACCATACTCCGGTCAAATCACCGTAAAGATTCACAGCAGCAAATCCGCTGCCCCTTGACGGAAACTTTACCGGCTGCCATGTCCGCCCAAGGGGGAAAACGGTGTCCTGTTTTTTTGTTGTCCGGGAGCAGCATACAACATTTTTACAAATGGATACCGAAAGAAGAACTTTTTCTTCTTCAGCCGGGCGCTGTCCGGTTGTGCATCCTGCCGGAAATAGCGAATTTTGTGGCACTGAAAAAGAAACCGGTTTGACAAGGCTTAAAATACAAGAATAAGAAATTGATAATACCTAAAATTGGGAAAATGAGAAAAAATACTTAAATATTTTTGTGCTTCACATCCAAATCCTTTGAGAGGGAAAATTTGGCTTTTGGTTACAGTGACAAATTTGTTGAAGAATTTTTGTTCAATATCATCACAGCGCGGATTTGTGCTATAATAAGATTGCAAGAAAGGAAAGCAACAATCGGTTGCTGATCCGCTTGCCCTTAAATCATGGAGGAATGAATTATGGTGAGACAAGTCAAGGTTTCCAGCTTCTCCGAAGTCCAGGAGATCGTGTCTGCCGCCGCCAAGTGCGAAAACGATGTCGGCGTGCATGACATGCGGGGCAGCATCGCAGACGCAAAGAGCATTCTGGGCATGATGTGCCTGGATTACAGCAATCCTGTAAATATTGTCTGCGAGAACGACAGCGACATGAATCGTGTCGTCCGCGCCATTCGTCAGTAATGGGAATTTTTGATACCGGCTGCAGCGCTGCCGCCGCCGGCAGACGCCCCGGGGTACCTTTGTGCCCCGGGGCGTTTTTGCAGTTCTGGGGCAGGGTCGCGGCTGTGTGCAGCCGGGCGTCCGGGCTTTACAGAGCGGTGAAAAAAGTATACAATACTCTATAAACAGCAGCCCGCAGCACAAGCCGGCTGCCCAGCGCGCTTTTTTGCGGCGGACCGCGGAAAGTGCAGTTTCCTGAAGGAGGCGTTGCGCCCATGCGTTCTACCGAGTCCCGAGAAGATTATCTTGAAACCATCCTGATCCTCAGCCAGGAGAAGGCTTACGTGCGCAGCGTCGATGTGGCCGAGCGCCTGGGGGTCACAAAGCCCAGCGTCAGCCGGGCCATCAGTCTGCTGCGCACCGCCGGCATGATCCACATGGACCCCCGCGACGGCGCCCTGACCCTGACCGAGGAAGGCCGCCAGGTGGCGGAGCATGTCTATGACCGTCACCGTCTGCTGACCAGCGTGCTGACCATGCTGGGGGTGGACGAGGAGGTGGCGGCCCACGATGCCTGCCGCATCGAGCATGTCATCAGCGAGGAGACGATGGACTGCCTGCGCGCCCACATGAAGGCACATTCCGGCCAGTAAGGCGGACAGAAACATACAGCACAAAAGCGGCAGCTCTCCTGGTGAGGGCTGCCGCTTTTGTGCGGGAACAATTTTGAAAAAGAAGAAAACAAAAAGGAAGGGGAAAAAACTTGCGTTTGGGGGTGCGATCTATATAAAAAGCCTTGCGGCATTGTTGGTTGTCTGGCCTCCGCCGGGCGGTTGCCCTGGCATGGCGGAAGTACCAGTGATGGATCCGGCATCGGCATTGGGTGCCGGTTGTCTTGTTTGACTATGCCTAAAGTATATATGCCGCATGTGGAAAACTTATAAAAGGATTTTGAAGAAATTGGCAAGAATCCTTGAACAATTTTTTACGTCGGCTTCCCGCAGGGGGCGACGGGTGTAAAACCATTGGAAAATCTGCCGGAAAGGCAAAAAAACGGACGGCGGGCCGCTCCTTTGGGGGAGGGTCCGCCGTCCGGACTTGCTTTTTGGGGAAAAAGAGGATCACCGCCGCAGGCGCTTGTCGCACCGGACGGAAAGCCGGGTGCCCAGCGACTGGAAGAGCTGTACCAGCACCACCAGCAGAATGGTAGCCACCACCATGATGAGGTACTTGTACTTGTAGTAGCCGTAGTTGATGGCAATCTGGCCCAGTCCGCCGCCGCCGATGATGCCGGCCATGGCGGAGTAGCCCAGGATGGTAGTCAGGGCGATGGTGACGTTGGCGATGAGGCTGGGCAGGCTTTCAGGCACCATGACCCGGGAGATGATCTGGAAGGGGGTGGCGCCCATGCTCTGGGCAGCCTCGATGACGCCGCCGTCCACCTCCCGCAGGCTGGTCTCCACCAGCCGGGCAACGAAGGGGAAGGAGGCCACCACCAGGGGGACGATGGAAGCCAGGGTGCCGATGGAGGTGCCCATGATGAGCCGGGACAGGGGGATGGCTGCGATCATGAGGATGAGGAAGGGCACGCTGCGCAGCAGGTTGATGACGGTGTTGATGACCGCCATGAGCCAGCGGGGCAGGGGAAGGATACCGTCCTTCTCGCCCACCACCAGCAGCACGCCCAGGGGCAGGCCGATGACCATGGCCAGCAGGGTGGAGAGCACGGTGGCGTAAAAGGTCTCCCAGGTGGCAAAGGGCAGATTGGGCAGATTGTCCACCAGGGTCAGCCATTCATCCGATGAAAAAAAGATGCTCATGCCTGCTTCACCTCCTCAAAGCTCAGACCGGGATAGTTGGAAATGTAGTCGATGGCCCGCTGTGCGGCGGCCTCGTCCTCGGGCAGGGCCAGCAGCATGCTGCCCAGCGTCTGGCCGTTGACCATGCGGGTGTCCGCCGCGATGATGGACACCAGGGCGTTGCACTCGATGGCCAGGCTGGCCACCAGGGGTTTGTCGGTGGTCTGGGTGCCGTTGAAAGCTACCCGGACCATCCGGCGGCCGGGGACCAGCTCGCTCTTTGCCGCGCCCGCGGGGAAAACCAGCCTGCGGGCGGCTGCGGTGCGCGGGTTGGAGAAGATCTGGCCCACATCGCCCTGCTCCACCACGTGGCCGCCGTCCAGGATGGCCACCCGGTTGCAGATCTCTTCCACCACGCTCATCTGGTGGGTGATGACCACCACGGTGATGCCCAGTTCCCGGTTGATCTGCTGGATGAGCTGCAGGATGGAATGGGTGGTGTTGGGGTCCAGGGCGCTGGTGGCCTCGTCGCACAGCAGCACCTTGGGGTCGGTGGCCAGGGCCCGGGCGATGGCGATGCGCTGCTTCTGCCCGCCCGAAAGCTGGGCCGGATAGGCGTCCGCCTTGTCGGGCAGACCCACCAGTTCCAGCAGCTGACGGGCACGGGCCTCGGCCTCCGCCTTGGGACGGCCGGCCAGTTCCAGCGGGAAGCAGATGTTTTTCAGGCAGGTCCTTTGCATCAGCAGGTTGAACTGCTGGAAGATCATGGCGATGTCCCGCCGGGCGGCGCGCAGATCCTTGGGGGAAAGGCTCTGCATCTGGAGGCCGTTGACGGCCACCAGACCCTCGTCGGGGCGTTCCAGCATGTTGATGCAGCGTACCAGCGTGGATTTTCCCGCGCCGGACATGCCGATGATGCCGAAGATGTCACCATCCCGGATGGTCAGCGAAATGTCCTCCAGAGCCACGACGGTGCCGCTCTGGGTGGTAAAGCGCTTGGTCAGGTTTTGTATCTCGATCATCAGCAAAGGACCTCCTGCAAGCCGGCGGACAACCGGCCTATTATATTAAGGTATGGGACGGCGATCAGAACAGGGGAACCACCGCGCCGCCGTAGGTCTCGTCAATGAAGCTGCGGACGGCGTCACTCTTGAGGGCGGCAGCCAGGGCCAGGATGGCGGGATCGTTCTCGTGGCCTTCCTTCACGACCAGCACGTTGGGGTAGATCTGGGCGGCCTCGGAGTCGGCGCTCTCGGCGGCCAGGGCGTCCTTGGCGGAGGAGAAACCTGCCTGGGTAGCGTAGTTGCCGTTGATGACGGCCATGTCCACATCGGCCAGGGTGCGGGGCAGCTGGGCGGCCTCCATCTCCACGATCTCCAGATTCTTGGGGTTGGAGGTGATGTCGTTCTTGGTGGCGGTCAGGCCGGCTTCGGGCTTGAGCTCGATCAGGCCCTGGGCGGCCAGCAGCTGCAGGGCCCGGGCCTCGTTGCTGGTGTCGTTGGGCACCGAGATCTTGGCGCCGTCGGCCAGCTCGTCAATGCTCTTGGTCTTGCCCGGGTAGAGGCCCAGAGGCTCGTAGTGGATCTTGGCCACAGAGACCAGATGGGTGCCGTTCTCCTCGTTGAAGTTGTCCAGGTAAGCCTGATGCTGGAAGTAGTTGGCGTCCACCTCGCCGCTCTCGGTGACCATGTTGGGCTGGACGTAGTCGGTGAACTCCTGCACCTTCAGGGTGATGCCGGCCTGGGCCAGGATGTCACCGGCCACCTCCAGAATTTCGGCGTGGGGCGTGGGGGAGGCGGCCACCGTGATGGTGGTGCCATCCAGGGAAGCGTAGTCGATGCTGGGGTCGAAGCCGTCGCCGGTGAAGTCGGCGGCCGTCTCACCGGAGGCACCGGCCTGGCTGCCCTGGGAGGCGCTGGCGGTGGAATCGGTGGAAGCAGACGAAGAATTGCTCTGACCGCAGGCGGCCAGGCTCAGGGCCAGCAGGGCGGCCAGAGCGGCGGAAATCAGCTTTTTCATGATGGAATCCTCCTGTTTTGTATGTTTCTGCAAAAGAATCGGGTGGCGGAAAAAAGATCGGCCGGACACATTCGGATGCCGGGCTGTTTGCAGGCGGGACCGGTTATCATGCAGAAACCTCCTCTCTCAGTCATTGGAAAAACCACGCGGCGGACGGGCAAAAAGAAAAGGGGCAGGGCGCCTGCGGCGCTCTGCCCCTTGAAGTTCCCGTCACACACCCGTAAAGGCGCACAGGGAAGCAAGCACAGGCTGCCGCGGCATACTGTACATGCACATCATCATGGCATCACGACGGTACATCGACGGCATCTCCTTCCCGAACGCCCGTGCCGGGCGGTTTTCATGGTTTGGAGTATAGCATCCCCCACCGCGTCTGTCAACCGCTTTTTTGCAAAAAACATACGTTTTGGGTCGGAATATCCGTTTTTGGCAAAATTTTACGCTGTAAAATCTATGGGACACCGTTGGTTTTTGACGCGGTGTTCAAATTAAACGGATACTCTTGCACAACCCATAGAATCTTGCTATGATATATACACTACCAATCAGGACAATGTATTGAAAATCGGTGTACAGTCCGTCGTGGATGCCGCTGGGCAGTCATTGGCCGGATTGTCTGTGATACAGGAGTTGTTACCGGATGAAATTTTCCACCAAAGATCGTTATGCCCTGCGCCTCATGCTGGAGCTGGCCGACCATTCCTCGGAGGAGTTTGTGCCGCTCAAGACGGTCAGTGAGCATCAGGACATCAGTCTGAAATATCTGGAGCAAATCATCACCCCCTTGTCCCGTGCGGGGCTGGTGGTGAGCGGCCGGGGCAGCCAGGGCGGCTACCGTCTGGCCCGTCCCGCGTCGGAGTACACGGCGGGGGAGATCCTGCGCGCCATTGAGGGGGAGCTGACCTCCATTCCCTGCCTTGCCTCCAACGCCGAGGAATGCCCCCGCCGGGGCCAGTGCCACACGCTGGGATTCTGGGCAGGGCTCAACGAGGTCATCAACCGCTATGCCGACAGCATCACGCTGGAAGATCTGCGCAAAAATCCCGGCGCCGCGGTGTAATTGCCGCCTGCCCGGACAAAAGCCCCGCTTTCCCGCCTTCCGCGGGGGAGGCCGGGGCTTTTTTGCAGCCGGACAGGGCGGGGACGGTTTACAAAACTTTCGCTTGTGGACAGGGAGCAAATGGGGTATAATGGAACAGACAACCGGCGCCCGGCGCCGGAAGCAGAGCAAACAACGATACCCTGGAGGTTTTTCCATATGAAATTGCATCATCGTGTACTGGCCCTCGGGATGGCGGTGATCATGGCCCTGGCCCTGACCGCCTGCAGTCCCAAGGAGATTGCACAGAATATGGTCGTGGGCATGGTGCGGGCCCTGGGCTTCACCACCGCCGATGAGGAGGAGGAAGCCACCGAGACCATGGCCACCCAGGGCGGGTCCATCACCTTCCCCGAAGGCTTCAGCACCGAGGACCGCACCAACACCCTGCTGCAGGACGGCACGCTGTATATTTCCTTCAACAATCTCCGGACCTACAACACCGACTACTTTACAGCGGCCAGCGATACCCTGACGGTGACCTCCTACGGTTCCACCGATGCCACCAAGACCTCCTACAACTCCTACAAGGTGGCGCTGTGGGAGCTGTCCGACGACGGCACCAAGACCAGCTATATCCCGGGCAGCACCGTCTATTTCACCGTCTCCTCCGACGAGACCTGCTACACCTACGACATCACCGGCCTGACGGCAGGCAAAAAGTACAAGGCGACCATCACCTTCGACTCCACGGCGGCCTATGTCACCGGCGGCATGACCATCACCGGCCTGACCGACGACGCCCTGGTCCAGACCGAGACCGACGAGGACTGATCCCCCAAACAAAAACTGCCTGACCGCCGGCGCTGGCGGGGACTGCCCGGACAGGGAGCTCCCGTCCAGTGTCGGCGGCTTTTTGCGCCCCGGGGCGGGCGCTGCAGGCCAACCAGAAAAGGAGAATGAAGATGAAAGTCAGACAGGTGGAAAAAACCGCCCTGCTTGTGCTGGGGGCGCTGATCTGGGGCATGGCCTTCGCCGCCCAGTCGGTGGGCAGCGGCTATGTGGGGGCCTATACCTTCCTGGCCTGCCGCAGCTGGCTGGCCTGTATCTTTCTCACGGGCCTGCTGCTGGTGCGCCGCCGTCTGGCCGCGGTCCGCAAGGTCCGCCCTGCCGTGACCCCGGCGTCCCGCGGCACTGCGGTGCGGGGCGGCATTTTCTGCGGCATCTTCCTGTTCGCCGCGTCGGCCGCCCAGCAGATGGCCGTGGGGGAGGTCTCCACCGCCAAGGCCAGCTTTCTCACCGCCCTGTATGTGGTGCTGGTGCCGCTGTGCGGCATTGTCCTGGGCCGCCGCCCCGACCGCCGCATCTGGCTGTGGGTGGCGGTGAGCGTGGCGGGGCTGTATCTGCTCTGCATGGCGGGCCGGGATACCCTCTCCCTCTCGGTGAGCGAGCTGAAGCTGCTGCTCTGCGCCCTGCTGTTTGCGGTGCAGATCCTTCTGGTGGGACATTACAGCCCCAAACTGGACGGCGTCACCCTCAGCCTGTACCAGTTTCTGACCACCTCGGTATTGTCCACCGTCTTTATGTTCCTGTTTGAGCAGCCCCAATGGGATCAGATCCTGGGGGCAGGGGTGGCGATCCTCTACTGCGGCATCCTGTCCAGCGGCGTGGGCTACACCCTGCAGATCATCGGCCAGCGGGGACTGGACCCCACCATCGCCAGCCTGGCCATGTGCCTGGAGAGCGTCTTCGGCGCCCTGGCAGGCTGGGCGCTGCTGGGACAGAAGCTCACCCCCATCGAGCTCACCGGCTGCCTGCTCATGTTTGCCGCCATTGTGGGCTCCACCCTGGCCACCGGCAAAAGCCCCGAACCCGCCGGGCAGGTTTCCGCCTCCGGCAAGCAATAAAGCGGGCCCAGGCAGGCGCAAAATCCTCCCGTATTTCCGGGCATCTCCGCCCGACTTCAGCCCTCCCCCTTCCGCGCAGTTCCACAAGAAAACAAAGGCGAAGCCTTCTGGCGTTTTCTTGTGTCACTCGCGCCTCCCGGGGAGGGCTTTTTTTTGTTGCTCCGGCGGGGAAAATACGCTCTGCGGCTCTAACCGTCTTGCCTTCTGCATACCTATGGGCGGGAGGGATTGCAATGCTGGCTTCACCGTTTGTCATGACCCTGTTGGCGGGACTGTCCACCGGATTGGGTGGCATCCTGGCCGTCCTTGTCCGCCCCACCCCCCGCATGCTGGCCGTCAGCATGGGATTTGCAGGGGGCATCATGCTCACCGTCAGCCTGGCCGACCTGGCACCCCAGGCCATGGCCTTTTACTTGGCCTACCTGCCGCCTCTGGCCTGCGGGGCGGCGGTGGTGTCCATCCTGATGGCCGGGGTCTGCGCGGCGGCGTTTCTGGCCCGGGCCCTGCCCGACGAGACCGCCCTGGCCGCCCGGTGCAGCGGGGATGCCTCCCGGGCGGCGGTGCTGCGGGCGGCCCTGGCCACCGGGGCGGCACTGGTGCTGCACAATCTGCCCGAGGGCGTCCTCACCCTGTTTGCGGGGACCAGCGACCCCGCCCTGGGGGCCCGCACCGCCCTGGCCGTGGCGCTGCACAATATCCCGGAAGGTCTGGCTCTGGCCGCGCCCCTGGTCTACGCCACCGGCAAGCGGGCCAGGTCCGCCGGGGCAGCCCTTGCCTCGGGGCTGGCGGAACCCCTGGGCGCCGTGGCGGCCTGGCTGCTTTTGCGGGGTGTGCTGACGCCGGGGCTGGTCAACGGCACGGTGGTGCTGGTGGCGGGGGTCATGCTGTGGGTGTCCCTGGCCCAGCTTCTGCCCCAGGCGCTGCGGGGCGGTGCCGCGGGGGCGGCGGGCGCGGCGGCGGGGTGTCTGGCTATGCTGCTCGGCATTGCGGCACTGCCATGAGTGTGGTATACTAATCCTGATATGCCATGCCCTCCGCAGCCCCTGCCGCACCGGGATTTTCCCGCCCGGCCCGGGGCATGCGGCAGGGCGGGGCGGGGGACAGGCCCGCCGCCCATACACATCCCGGCCGGGGAAGGAGGACCGCCCATGCGGGGCAGAAAACTCACAGCCGCGCTGCTGGCGGCCGCCATGCTGGCGGGGTGTTCGGCGGCGCCGCTCTCCTCCGACATTGAGACGCTGCTGCGCGCCCCTCAGCTGTCCGGACAGACCGCCGCGGTGCAGAACGCCCTCAACAGCTATCTGGGGGTCAGCGCCACCCTGCGCTACCCGGCCAGCGGCGAGTTCCTGTCGCCCTTTCTCTTCGGCGACTGGGACGGGGACGGCGCCGGGGAGGCTGCCGTGCTCTACACCTCCGGCGAGAGCACCAACGTCTGGCTGGCAATCCTGGAATCCACCGGGGAGGACAGCTGGCAGGTGACCCAGACGGTGGAGGGGCTTTCCGGCGAGGTGGAGGCCGTCACCTATGCCCACCTGCGGGACGCCGACTCCCAGCAGATCCTGGTGGGCTACGGCAGCGCCCAGGGGGACAAGTACCTGGTGGTTTACCTCTACGACGACGACACGCTGCAGACGGTCATCAGCCAGCAGTACACCCAGATGATCGTGGCCGACATGACCGGCTCCTCCGAGACGGAGGACCTGGTCCTGGCCCTGCCCAGTGACGGGGACGACGGCGTCAACCTGCAGCTTCTGACCAACACCCCCGACGGCTTCCGCTCGGCCCAGACCACCAAGGTGGGGGCCGGGCGCTATACCGGCTGCGCGGCGCTCCACGCCGGCACCGACGGCAGCGGCAGCCCCTGGCTCATCATGGACGGATGGACAAGCACCGCCCACAACAGCATCGCCACCAGCATCATCGTCTACGATCAGGAGACAGGCTTCCTTGCCAGTTATGACCCGCCCGGTGCGGGGGATCTTGCCCGCAACACCCTGCGCTACGACACGGCGCTGGTCAGCACCGATGTGGACGGCAACGGTTCCGTCGATATTCCCCAGGAACTCAACGACGGCGGCGAGCTGCTCTCCCCGCTGGACAGCCGCCTCAAGTTTCTGCTCTGGCGGGATTACTCCGACAGCGAGGGCGGCAGCAACTGCTTCGGCGTCTATGATTCGGAGTACCGCTATTTTCTGCCGCTGCCCGAGTCGATGCACGGCAACATTCTCATCCGTTCCAACGGTTCGGGCACGGGATGGCTGATCTGCAACGCCGAGGGTACCTCCATCTACTGCGAGCTGCGGGTGGTGGACCCGTCGGAAGTGAACAGTGAACATTACAGCCGCATTGCCACCATCGGCAGCCTGCAGCTGCAGTTCCGCTCGGTGCGCAACTACTACGGACTGGACGTGAGCAACCTGCAAAGCGGCGTTGTCTTGTTTGAATGACCGGATTTTGAATGGGCGCGGGTGTGTGAGCCCGTGTGACCGGAAAGGAGATCCCCAATGAAACGCATCCTGGTAGTGGAGGACGAGGCCAGCATCCGGGAGATGGTGGCCCTCAATCTCAAGCTGGCAGGCTGGGACGTGGTGGAGGCGCCCAGCGCCGAGCGCGCCCTGGAACAGCTCCACGCGGGCGCCCCCTGCGACGCCGCCCTGCTGGACATCATGCTGCCCGGCATGGACGGACTGTCCCTGTGTGAGACCATCCGGCGGGACGACCCTGACATCGGCATCATCATCGTGTCGGCCAAGGGCCAGGAACAGGACAAGATCCGGGGCCTGTCCATCGGCGCCGACGATTATATCACCAAGCCCTTCTCGGTGTCCGAGCTCATCGCCCGGGTGGAGGCGCTGGTCCGCCGGGTACGGCGCAGCGCCCCCGACGGACGGGTGGCCGAGCCGGATCAGCTGGTCAGCGGTCCCTTTGTGCTGGATGAAAAGAGCCGGGTGCTGTACAAGGCCGGCCGTCCCATCGACCTGACCCAGGTGGAGTTCCAGATCATGCAGCTGTTCTTCAAGAATCCCGGCACCGCCCTGGTGCGGGAAAAGATCCTGGAAGGCGTCTGGGGCAAGGGGTATTTCGGGGACGTCAAGATCGTGGACGTCAACATCCGCCGCCTGCGCATGAAGGTGGAGGACGAGCCCAGCAACCCCCAGCACATCCTGACGGTGTGGGGCTACGGATACCGCTGGAACGCCTGACGGCACCGGGGGAGGACCCATGGCAAAACGAAATGCCGGTTTCACCAGCATTACGGCGCGCTGGCTGCGGGGCAGCCTGCTGATCACCGCCATTCTGGTGGTGGTGGCCGAGACGCTGTTTCTCTACTCCACCTATCAGGATCTGTACGGCGGCGTGCGGCAGGCGGTGCTGAGCCGGTTCTCGACCATCGAGGGCCAGCTCAGCGCCACAGGCACGGCGGGGGACGAGAGCAACGCCTCCGCCAGCCGCGGCCAGGCTCTGCGCCGCACGGTGGAACTGTTTGACGAAAAAGATAAATTCGAATTCATGCTGCTGGATTCCTCGGGCACCATCATCGCCACCTCCAGCGGCACCTTCTCCCGGGAATTGCTGGACGGCACCGATTTCTACGATGCCATGACCGGGTCCAGCGGCATCGGGGTATCCACCTTCCGCACGTCGGAGGGGGAAAAGGTCATGGCCGTCACCGCCCTGGTCCCCCATACGGCGGACGGCATCGCGGCCATGCGCATGGTCACCAGCCTGACCCTGGTGGACCGGCGCCTGCTGCAATATGTGGCGCTCTCCCTGGGCATTGCCCTGGTGGTGCTGGGGGTGTCGGCCTGGAGCGGCCTGTTTTTTGTGCGCTCCATCGTCCGGCCCGTGGCACAGGTGGAGACCATCGCCACCCGCATTGCCAAGGGCGACCTCACCGTCCGCCTGCCCGAGACCCGCTATAACGACGAGATCGGCCGTCTCTGCCAGACCATTAACCAGATGGCCGAGGCCCTGGCTGAGACCGAGCGGATGAAAAACGACTTCATCTCCTCGGTCAGCCATGAGCTGCGCACCCCTCTCACCAGCATCAAGGGCTGGGTGGAGACCATCGCCACCCGGGCCGCCCCCGACGACGAGATCTACCGCCGGGGCATCGCGGTCATCAGCGCCGAGACCGACCGGCTGTATGAGATGGTGGAGGATCTGCTGGACTTCTCCCGCATGCAGAACGGCATCAAGCTCAACTGTCAGGTGCTGGATCTGGTGGCCGAGGCCACCGACGCCGCCCTCTTTGTGGAGGCCCGCATGCAGAAGGAGGGCATCCGCCTGATCTACGAGGAGCCCCCCGAACCCTACCCCGTCTGGGCCGACCCGGCCCGGCTGCGGCAGGTGTTTGTCAATATCCTGGACAACGCCATCAAGTATTCCCGTCCCGGCGGGGCTATCACCATCCTGCTGTCCCGCACCTCCGAGACGGTCACCGCCGCCATCCGGGACCAGGGCCGGGGCATCGCCCCCGACGACCTGGAAAAGGTCCGCCTCAAATTCTTCAAGGGCAAAAACTCGGTGCGGGGGTCGGGCATCGGCCTGGCCGTGGTGGATGAGATCGTCGCCGCGCTGGGCGGCACCCTGGACATCACAAGCAAACTGGGGGAGGGCACCACAGTCAGCGTGACCCTGCCCCTTTACCGCGCCGGACAGGAACACCTGCACGACCCGCTGCATCTGCCGGAACAGACCCCGGACGGCGGCGGGCAGTCCTGACACCGCAACTTTACAGGAGTACAATCATCTATGGATCTGGAAAAACGTCCTACCGAAAAATTCCGCACCAGTGTGGGCGGGCAGGCATTGATGGAAGGCATCATGATGCGCGGCCCCAAAAAGATCTGCTGCGCCGTGCGCCGTCCCGACGGCACCATCGACCTCAGCTATTCCGACGTCCGCACCCACTGGTACAACAAGGTCCCCCTGCTGCGGGGCGTCTGCAACATGGTGGATAACCTGTACAGCGGATACAAGTACCTCATGCACTCGGCGGACATCGCCATGACCGAGGAGGAACAGGAGGAGTCCCAGTCCAAGCTGGACAAGTGGCTGGATGAACACACCGGCCCCGCCTTCCAGAACGCCCTCATGGGCATTTCCGCCTTTGTGGGGGTGATCCTGGCCATCTTCCTGTTCACCTTCCTGCCCACCTTCCTCACCGGGGCGCTGGGCAAGGCCGTTGTCATGGGCCGCTGGCCCCGGGTCATTCTGGAAAGCATTCTCAAGCTCATCATCTTCCTGTCCTATATGTTCCTCTGCTCCCGCATGAAGGAAGTCCACCGCATGTTCGAGTACCATGGCGCCGAGCACAAGACCATCGCCTGCTATGAGGCGGGGGAGGAGCTCACGGTGGAAAACATCCGCCGCCACAGCCGGTTCCATCCCCGGTGCGGCACCAGCTTCCTTTTCCTCGTCATTCTCATCGGCATCGTGCTGTATGCCATCCTCCCCTGGGAGAGCACCGCCCTGCGGGTGCTCTACAAGCTGGCCCTGCTGCCTGTGCTGGTGGGTGTCAGCTATGAGGTCATCAAGTGGGCGGGGCGCTCCAACTCGCTGCTGGCCCGGGCGGTCTCCCGGCCGGGGCTGTGGCTCCAGCGCCTCACCACCTTTGAGCCGGACGACTCCATGATCGAGGTGGCTATCGCGGCGGTGACCCCGGTCCTGCCCGACCGCCCCGAGGACGGCGCATGGTAAGCCTGGCGGGGCTCGCCCCCCGGATGGCAGTGCGCCGGGCGGCGGAGTGTCTGGAAGCCGCCGGCTGTCCCGATGCCGGATACGACGCCGGCGTGCTGTACACCCTGGCCACCGGCCAGGATGCCCGGCTGGACGATGCCCCTCTTTCCCCGGAAACTGCCGCCAGGCTGGAGGCGCTGATCCTCCGCCGCGCGGCCCGGGAACCCCTGCAGTACATTGCGGGGGAGTGGGATTTTCTCGATTTTACGCTGAAAGTGGGCCCGGGGGTGCTCTGTCCCCGGGCGGACACCGAGATGGTCTGCGAGACCGCCATTGACCTGCTGCGGCAGGACGGCGATCCCGCCCCCCGGGTGGCGGACCTCTGCGCGGGCACCGGCTGCCTGGGCCTGGGGGTCAAGCGTTTTGTGCCGGGGGCACAGGTGGTCTGTGTGGAAAAAAGCCCTGAGGCCTTCGCCTACCTGAAGGAAAATGCCGTCACCGCCCTGAAAGCTCGGGGCCTGACGGTGGAGGCGGTGCTGGACGACGCAGCTGCCTGGCTGGCGGCACAGCCCCGGGACAGCCTGGACCTCATCGTCTCCAACCCGCCCTATCTGACGGGGGAGGAGATGGCGGCCCTTCAGCCCGAGACGGCCAGGGAGCCTGCCATGGCCCTGGACGGCGGGGCGGACGGCCTGGCATTTTACCGCCTGCTTGCCCGGGACGCTCTGCCCAGGGTGCGGCCCGGCGGACGGCTGGTCTTTGAGATCGGCTGGCAGCAGCAGGAGGCGGTGGAGGCCATCGCCCGGGCTGCGGGCTGGTGCGGGGGGACCTGCCGCAGGGATTACGGCGGCAATCCCCGCGCGGTGTCCATGCAAAGGCCGGAGACAAAATGACCGCGGATTTTTGTTAAATTGACAACTTATGGTTGTAATTTGCATGGAATCCGTATATAATAGGGTACAGATGCCGCAGAGGGGAATTCTGCGGCCACAAGCAGCAGCCGCGCAGCGTTTGCGGCATGAGTAAAGGAGAGCAACATGGCGGAAAAGAAGACAGCGACCCCGGCCAAGCGTGTGGTGCCGGGCGGAGATAAAAAGGCGGCGCTGGAGACGGCTCTGACACAGATCGAAAAGCAGTTCG
>CALXHO010000035.1 GCA_944388125.1 uncultured Gemmiger sp.
AACCAGCCGCGGCCCTGGGTCAGCTGCCGCAGGAAGGTGGTGAAGTCCTGCATCTCGGCCATGGGGACCTCGGCCTCGACGGTCTGCAGGCCGTCCTCGTCGGGGGTCATGCCCAGCACGCGGCCCCGGCGCTTGGTGACCTCACCCATGATGTCGCCGGTGTTGTCGGCGGGAACATGGGCTTTCAGGGTGCCCACCGGCTCCAGCAGGACGGGGCCCGCCTCGGGCACAGCCGCCTTGTAGGCCAGCTTGGCCGCCATGATGAAGGCCATTTCGCTGGAGTCCACGGGATGGTAGCTGCCATCCAGCAGGGTGGCTTTCATGCCCACCACCGGGTATCCGGCCAGCACGCCGTGCTGGGAAGCCTGGCGCAGGCCTTTCTCGACAGCGGGAAAGAAGTTCTTGGGCACACTGCCGCCGAAGACCTTCTCCTCAAAGACCAGATCCTCGCAATCCCAGGGCTCGAACTCCACCCAGACATCGCCGAACTGGCCGTGGCCGCCGGTCTGCTTCTTGTGACGGCCCTGGGCCTTGCACTTCTTGCGGATGGACTCGCGGTAGGGGATGCGGGGCACTTCCAGCGCCACTTCCACGCCGAACTTGTTCTTCAGCTTGGCCACTGCCACTTCCAGATGCTGGGTGCCCAGGCCGCTGATGACCTGCTGCTTGGTCTCGGGGTCAACGGTGAAGCCGATGGCGGGATCCTCCTCCATCAGACGGGTGAGTGCGCCGGAGACCTTGCCTTCGTCGCCCTTCTTGGCAACGCGGACAGCCATGCGGTAGCTGGCGATGGGATAGACGGGGGCGGGCAGCTTGACCACCCGGGCGGGATCGCACAGGGTATCGCCGGTCTTGGCGGTGGTCAGCTTGGCCACGGCGCCGATGTCGCCGGCGGGAATGGCCGCCGTATCGGTCTGCTTTTTGCCGCAGACGGTGAGCATCTTGCCCAGACGCTCAGGCTGTCCGGTGCGGGCGTTGACCACGTTGGAGGTGCTGGTCAGCTTGCCGCCCAGAACCTTGACAAAACTCAGCTTGCCCACAAAGGGATCGGCCACCGTCTTGAAGACGTAGGCGCAGGTGGGGGCGGAAGCGTCGCAGGTGACTTCCACAGGCTCGCCCTTGTCGTCCTCACCCATGACGGAGGCGGTGTCGGCGGCAGGCAGCAGCTCCTTCATGTTGTAGAGCAACATGTCCAGGGCCTGCTGGTTGACCGCGCTGCCGCAGAACACGGGGGTGATCTGGCCGGTGCGGACGCCGGTTGCCATGCCGGAAACGATCTCCTCGGTGGTGAATTCCTCACCCTCGAAGAACTTTTCCATCAGGGCCTCGTCGGTCTCGGCGATGGCCTCGTTCATGGCCTGGATCAGACCCTCGAAGCGGTGGCCGATGTCGGGCAGATCAATCTGGATCTGCTTGCCGCTCTCGTATTTGAAGGCCTTCTGGCTGAACAGGTTGATGTAGGCCACGGTGCCGTCGTCCAGGCGGGCAGGCACGACACAGGGGCAGATGGTGGGGCCGAACTCGATCTTGAGCTGTTCCAGGATCTTGAAGTAGTCGGCGTTTTCCAGGTCCATCTTGGTCACAAAGACCATGCGGGCGCGGTTGTTCTTGACGGCCAGATGGTAGGCCTTCTCGGCACCCACCGTCACGCCCGAACGGCCCGACACGCAGATCATGACGCTCTCCGCCGCGGTGACGCCCTCACAGGCGCCGGTCTCAAAGTCAAACAGGCCGGGGGCGTCGATCATGTTGTATTTGATGCCCTGATATTCCACGGGCACAACGCTGGAATTCAGCGATGCCTTGCGGCGCACTTCCTCGGGATCAAAGTCGCTGGCGGTGGTGCCGTCCTCGACGCGGCCCATGCGCTCGGTGGCGCCGCTGGTGTACAGCAGGGCCTCGATCAGTGACGTCTTGCCGCAGCCTGCGTGGCCGGCGACCAGAATATTGCGAATGTCTTTGCTGGCGTATTCCATCGTTATCAAACCTCTTTTCACGCCGGAGCCGAATACCGGGATCTCCCCCTCCGGCGATTGCATACTGGCCGGGAAAAGCCGTAGCTTACCCTGCATGTTTCTACTTTACCACACTATTTGCAAAGATTAAACAGTTTTTTACCTGATATCTGTAAAAATATTGTGCAACAGTTTTGGTCAATGTGTCAAAAGAATCACAAAAGCCGCGCTGCAACGTGATTGCCCTTCGCGGGCAAACCGGCGGCGCGGCAAGGGAATTCTGTTACGGCCGGTCCAGGCGTACCACGGCCACCGTGATGTCATCCCGGCGGCTGCCCGCCCGGCGCACGGCGGAGTCGGCCAGAGCAGCGGCGGTCTGGGCGGGGCTGTGGCCCAGCCGGGCACTGAGCTGCAGCTGCTGCAAGATCCAGTCGGTACCGTCGCACAGAACGCCGTCGGAGACCAGCACCACCAGATCTCCCACCTCCAGGGTGAAGCTGCTGGACCGTCCCACCACCGAGTCCAGAATGCCCATGGGCAGGCTGGCACCCTCCATCATGCGGGGCTCACCCCCGCGGACGAGGAAGCTGGGGGCGGCGCCCGCCTTGAACAGCCCGGCCCGCCCGGTGAAGAGGTCCACGGTCAGCAGGTCCAGGGTGGCGCCGGATTCCTGCTCCCCGTTTTTCAGGCCCAGGGCCACGTTGACCAGTCGGGCGGCGCTCTCGGCGGCAAAGCCTGCCCGCAGCAGCTGGCCGGTGAGGCGGGCCGCCATCTGGCCGTCCACGGCGGCGGGGCGTCCGGTGCCCATGCCGTCGCAGAGGAGCATCTGGGCCCGGCCGCAGGTGTCGCAGAACTGGTCGCAGGCATCGCCGCTGATCT
This sequence comes from uncultured Gemmiger sp., assembly GCA_944388125.1. Lineage (GTDB taxonomy): Bacteria > Bacillota > Clostridia > Oscillospirales > Ruminococcaceae > Gemmiger. The sequence goes on from CALXHO010000035.1 coordinate 2,835, forward strand.
CCTCGGCGGGGCGGCTGGCCATGCCGAACCGGGCGCTGAACAGCGGCCGCTCCCCAAAGGCGAGCATGGTCACTGTGCGGCAGTGGGCGACCTCGGGCAGGGCCAGATCCCGTCGGCAGAGGCGGCTGACCTCGGCGGTGAGGGCGCGCAGCTCCTCGGGGGTGAAGGCGGTGCGGGCCAGCGTCACGTTGACGGAGATGCGCCCGGCCACATCGGTGGTGACGCTGCATTCCAGGGTCTCCAGCCCGATGGAGGCAAACAGCTGGGCCACGCGGCTCTCCCGGCGGGGGTCGGGCAGACCGGCCTGACCCAGCCGGGCGGACAGCTGAGCCAGGGCCGAGGCGATGGCACCGTACTGCTCGGTCAGGGCGTTGCGCAGCACATTGGCCCGGGCCCGGGTCTGGCGGCGGCTGCGCCAGAGACGGTAGCCGTGGTTGAGGGCGTCGCACAGGTCGGAGGGATGCTCGCAGACGCTGAGCTGGCCGGGCATGTGTTCCAGGTCGGCCACGCCGGTCTGTTCCAAAATGGGCTTGAACTGGTACATGCCGTCCATGGCGCAGGAATACCCCTTGATCCAGCAGCGCTCCCGGCGGGCGCAGTCCTGACAGACCCGGCGGGCGGTGTACTCCACCACAAAGTCGAAGGTCTCCCCCTTGGGCGGGAACTGCCGCTCACAGACAGCGTTGACGGTGGAAGCGATGTCGGACAGAGTGTCGGCGATGGTGGACAGCCGCCGTGCCGCCCCCGACAGGCTCTGGGCCGAGGCGGGGGGCGCCGGCTGGGGGAAGAAGGACTGCAGGCTGCGGGGCGGCACCAGCAGATAGACCACCAGCCCGCACAGGGCGGCGCTGCCCAGGGTCAGGGCTGCGTCCAGGGAGGGGGCGGCCAGAGCGCCCAGACAGCACCCGGCGGCAAAGACCCCCGCACAGCGCCAGCGCTCGCCGGGAAAGAGACAGGAGGCGCCCAGGGTGCCCAGGGCCACGGCCAGGGCCGCGAAGCAGAGGTCGGGACTGGCGGCGGTGAAGGCGGCAGCCAGTGCCACGGCCAGCACGGCGCTCTGTTCCAGGCTGGCGGCAAAGGCGGTGCAGAGCCCGGCCAGGGCAAAGAGGGCCAGCCCCGGCGCAAAGACGGGCAGGGTGAGGCGTTCCAGACAGGCGACCCCCATGGCCAGCCACAGACAGACGCCCCGGGGCTTGTCCGAGGGCAGGGTATGTATGGCCCAGCCGAAGCCCGCGGCCAGGACGGCACCGCACACAGCGGAGATCAGATCGGCCGGGGCAATGCCCAGGGGAAGGCCGGACAGCAGCTCCGCCCCGGGCAGAACAGCGCAGCCCACAAGGGCGGCCAGACGGAGTCGGCCGGGCAGCAGCTTGCGCATCATGAGCACGGCGCAGACGGCCACCGCCAGGGGCAGGGCCCGGCTCAGGGGCTGGAAGGCCAGCACCCCGATCACGGCCCCCAGGGCGGCGGAGGGCAGATAGCCCGGCGCGCAGCCCATGACCAGCGCCAGCCCGAAGGGGGCAGCCCCGCCGTAGACCTGTCCGGCCCCCAGCAGCATGCCGGTGCAGGCTGCCCCCAGCTGCCAGGCCAGGGCGGAGGCCCGCACCCCGCCCGGCGGCAGGCGCAGGCGCCGGTCAGGGGGGACCGCTGCGGGCGGCGGCGTGGGCGCGGCAGCGGTGCGGACGGGATCGGGTGGTGCGGTGGTGGGTGCGGTGCGGGTGGCGGTGGCTTCTTTGACGGTGTTTGGCATGGGTGATTCCTCCCCGGCGGATGCCTGCCCCGGATGGCCTGCGCGCCGGGAAGGGGCTGTGCCGGTGCGCCGTCGCCCCTTTCGGGCGATGCAGCAACGAGTATACCCTGCGCGCGGCGCGCTTTTTGTTGCGATGCAGCGAAAGCCCAAAACCGGCCAAAAGGGTACCCGCCCTGCCAGGGAATCCGGCAAACCCGCAGCGTGCGGCGCAAAGCTGCGGCATCCGGGCAAAAGGGGCGCGCTTTGCGGCGAAAGCCTGTCCTCCCGACAACTTCCGGCCGGGGCAAGGTTTCGCCCTTGCCACGGGTGGAAAAAATCGGGCCGTGCAGAAGGGCAGGGATTTTCCGCGGGACAGGGGAGCAGGCCCGTTTCTGCGACGGTCCTCGCGCCGGGAAACGCCCGCCCGGCTTCCCTGAAAGTTCTGCATGAAAAACCAAAAACCGGCCGTGGAAAGCGGGTCTGCTTTCCACGGCCGGCGGTCGTATTTTTATGGAATTGTGTGGGGAATCGCCGCGCAAGGGCTCAGTTTGCGCGCAGGGCGTCCACGGCGGCGTGCAGGCGGCGCAGCGTTTCCTCCCGGCCCAGCATGGCGGCCAGATCAGTGCCGCCGCCGGGGGTGCGGCTCTTGCCGGACAGGGCAATGCCCAGCGGGTAGAGCAGCCAGCCGTTTTTCTTGCCCAACTCCTCGGCCTTCTGGCGGCAGGCGTCAAAGATGGCGTCCCGGTTCCAGTCGGCCTGGGATTCCATCAGGGGCAGCAGGGCGTCCAGGGCTTCGAGAGCCGACTCGGGGGTGGTCTTCTGCTTTTTATTGCGGTAGAGCTCGGCGTCGAAGGGCACCACGGCGTCAAAGAAGTCCAGCTGCGGGGGGATGTCCTCCAGCACCTCGCAGCGGGGCTGCAGGTTGGCGCACAGCAGGTCCCGGTCGATGTCCACATGCACGGCACTGTCGATGAAGGGATCGGCCAGACGGCGGAACTCCTCAGCGGGCAGAGCGCGGATGTAGGCAGCGTTGATGGCCCGCAGCTTGAGGGGGTCAAAGATGGCGGGGGACTTGGACACGCGGGTGGGGTCCCAGATCTTGATCATCTCGTCCAGGGAGAAGATCTCCTGCTCGCCCTCGGGGGCCCATCCCAGCAGCAGCAGATAGTTCAGCACGGCGGCGGGCAGATAGCCCTTGGCCACCAGATCCTGATAGCTGGCGTCGCCGTTTCGCTTGGACAGCTTGTTCTGGGCGTCCTTCATGACGGGCGGGCAGTGGATGTAGGTGGGGATCTCCCAGCCGAACGCCTGGTACAGCAGATTGTACTTGGGGGTGGAGGAGAGGTACTCGCTGCCGCGGATGACGTGGGTGATGCCCATCAGATGGTCGTCCACCACGTTGGCAAAGTTGTAGGTGGGCATGCCGTCGGTCTTGATGAGAATCTGGTCGTCCAGCTCGGCGTTTTCCACCTCGATATGGCCGTAGACCAGATCGTCGAAGGAGGTGATGCCCTCCTTGGGGATCTTCTGGCGGATGACGTAGGGAGTGCCGGCGTCCAGCTTAGCCTTGACTTCCTCGGGGGAGAGATTGCGGCAGTGGCCGTCGTAGTGGCTGACCTCACCGGCGGCCTTCTGGGAAGCATGCAGCTCCTCCAGACGCTCGGGGGTGCAGAAGCAGTAGTAGGCCTTGCCCTCTTTCACCAGCTGCTCGGCGTACTGGCGGAACATGCCCATGCGCTGGCTCTGGATGTAGGGACCCACGGGGCCGCCGATGTCGGGGCCCTCGTCCCAGTTCAGGCCGGTGGCGCGCAGGGTGTCGTAGATGACGTCGGTGGCGCCCTCCACATAGCGGCCCTGGTCAGTGTCCTCAATGCGCAGGATGAAGGTGCCGCCCGAGTGCTTGGCCTGCAGATAGGTGTAGAGGGCGGTGCGCAGGTTGCCCACGTGCATGTAGCCGGTGGGGGAGGGGGCAAAACGGGTGCGGACGGTGTTTTCCATATTGGGTTATGCTCCTTTGGATGCGAATTTTTGCAATCTGCCGGGAAAACGGACTCCCGGAACCAGGTCCGGCGGCAGGCCGCGGCCTGCGGACCATATCTCTCAAAAGTCTACCTGCCCATGGGAGGTTTGTCAACCGTCTGAGGTTCAGCCGCCGCAGTCCTCATCGGGCTGCTGGCCGTCATGGGCCTGCCACTGGCATTCGGTCAGCTCCATATGGCTGAATACCGCCCGGAAGCTGGAATCCTCCGGGCTGGCGGCATAGATGCCGAAGGACACCGGACCGCTGCCCTCCCACAGATGGCAGATACGCATCTGATGCCAGTCCTGACCGTCCCGGGAACAGTCGATGCGGAAATCGTTGCCCCTGCGGCTGAGCCGGTACCACATGGATTTGATGTCGGCGGGGATCTCGGTGGTGGCCCAGTCCGAATACCCGTGATTGGTCACCACGCTGCCCAGGTGCTGGAAGCTCTCGTTCTCATATTCAATGGAGCCTTTCAGCCAGTTTTCGCTGTCCAGATACAGGACCACGCCGCACTGATCGAACCGGTGGCCGGAAGCAAACTCGGTTTTGACCAGGAAAGAAAAATAGGTCTCCCGGGTGGTCATCTGCAGCACCGGGGCGGTGTCGTTGCGGAAGTGGTAGTAGGTGCGCTGCCACAGGTCGGTGTGCGGGGCCGTGACGATCTCGATGCGGTCGGGACGGATGCTGTACCCGGCAGGTTCCCGGGTCCAGACCAGGCGGGAAGTATCAAATACGTCCATGAAAATCTCTTCCTTTCCGATTTTGCCGCAGAATGGCAACATTTTATTCTATGGTATCATACCGCGTGTGCCGCCGCAAGAGCAGGGCTCCCGGAGAGGAGCGGAGACAAGGGCTCCCGGAGAGGAGCAGAGACTCTTGACAAATGGCATTTGGTGTGCTTGAATACCTGTATGAAGGTGCACCCGATGCACCTCGTTGAGAAACCGCAGATGCGAAAGTAAAACTGCGCCATGCCCCCACAGAGAGCCCGGATGGCTGAGAACTGGGCGGGAAACAGGACAGACAAATGGTTCGCAGAGGGCGGCGGGGAACGGCCGAAAGGCTTACTATCCGCCGACGGCAGCCCCCGTTACCGGGCGGAAGCGGTGATTGCCGCTTCACTGAGTGGCCGCGCAGCGCGGCAAACAAGGTGGTACCGCAGGAAATTTCCCTGTCCTTGTACAAATTCTGTACGGGGGCAGTTTTTTTTGTACCCCGCCCACAGGCAAAGGAGCGTAAAATCATGGCAGAAACAATGAATCAGACGCAGGAACAGCCCAAGCGCAAGCGCATTCTCTCGGGCATCCAGCCCACCGGCACGCCGACGCTGGGCAACTATATGGGCGCGGTACGCAACTGGGCCCTGCTGCAAAAGGACTATGACTGCCTGTATATGGTGGCCGACCTGCATTCCCTGACGGTGCGCGAGGAGCCCGCCGCCCTGCGCCGCCGCACCCGGGAACTGGCCTCGCTGCTGCTGGCGGCGGGCATCGACCCGGTGGGCAGCGTGCTGTTTGTGCAGAGCCATGTCCCGGCCCACACCCAGCTGAGCTGGATCCTGGCCTGCAACACCCAGTTCGGGGAGCTGTCCCGCATGACCCAGTTCAAGGACAAGAGCGCCAAACATCCCGACAACGTCAATGGGGGCCTGTTCACCTACCCGGTGCTCATGGCGGCGGATATCCTGATCTACAACGCCGACCTGGTCCCGGTGGGCCAGGACCAGACCCAGCATCTGGAGATCGCCCGCAACATCGCCCAGCGTTTCAACGGCGTCTACGGCAATACCTTTGTTCTGCCGGAGGGCTACGTCCCGGCAGCGGGCGCCAAGATCATGTCCCTGGCCGAACCCACCAAGAAGATGAGCAAGTCCGACCCCAACGTCAACAGCTTTATCCTCATGACCGACGACCGGGATACCATCGTGCGCAAATTCAAGCGCGCGGTGACCGACTCGGACGGCGTGGTGCGCTATGATGCCGCCAACAAGCCCGGCGTCTCCAACCTCATGACCGTCTACTCCGCCTTTACCGGCAAGACGATGGAGGAGATCGAGGCCGAGTTTGCGGGCAAGGGCTACGGCGATTTCAAACTGGCGGTTGCCGAGACGACCGCCGACGCCCTGGCTCCCGTCCAGGCGGAGTACGGCCGTATCCTGGCCGACAAGAGCTACGTGGACGGCGTTCTCAAGGACGGTGCTGCCCGGGCAAGCCGTCTGGCCGACCGCATGGTGGCAAAGGTCTACCGCAAGGTGGGCCTGCTGCAGCTGGACCGCTGATTTTTTAGAAAAAAGTATTGTTTTATTCAGCAGCGCTTCCCGCCTGTTTGAGCGGGGGGCGCTGCTTTTTTGGCATATGTTGTGGTTTCACATTGTATATAAAGACGATTCATGGTATAATAGTACAAAATTATTCACTGGCCGCCTTGCGGTGTGCGCGCTGTGCCCAAATCTTCTGCGCCCCGCAGCGGCAATCTGTTTGAACGGGAGTGTCCGATTTTATGCCGTTTCTTTCCCGTGCGGAAAACCGCTTTCTCCGTGAGCGGCTCACGACAGTGCGCCATGTGACCCTCGACCCGGACGGTCCGGGCGTGGTGCGCATTCACCTGGTGCCCTGCCGTACCCGGGGCCGCAGCGTTCCCTTCATTGCGATTCTCAATGGCCGGGATATCCTGCCTCTGACAGTCTCCTGGGCCATCCTGCTTGCCAACCTGATCGACGCCCTGCAGGCCTATGAGGGCCAGGAACTCCAGCCCGGCCAGTGGGCCGAGGTGGCGGACCGGGCCGTGGATGACACCGCGGCGGTCTATGTCCGTACCCCGCGGGAGCAGATCCGCGCTGACTTGGACGCTATGCTGGATGCCTTCCGGGACATCGCGGCGGGCCGGGGGACAGAGCTGCCTGTCCGCCAGATGAACCTGGGAGAGTATGCCCCCTACATGGTGGCCCCGCACCGCATGGACCTGATGATCAGCTCCATGCAGAAGGACGGCGCCTGGCAATGCAACCAGAAATGCCTGCACTGCTACGCGGCCAATCAGCCCTATGGCGCTACCGCCGAGCTGGACACCGACCAGTGGCTGGCAGTCATCCAGAAATGCCGCAACGCCGGCATTCCCCAGCTGACCTTCACCGGCGGCGAGCCCACCATGCGCAACGATCTGGTCAAACTGGTGCGGGCCGCCCAGTGGTTTGTCACCCGGCTCAACACCAACGGTCGTCTGCTCACCACGCCCATGTGCCGGGACCTGTACGAGGCCAGCCTGGATGCGGTGCAGATCACCCTGTATTCCGCCGATGCGGCAGTGCACAATGAACTGGTGGGGGCACCGGGATTTGAGGACACCGTCAGCGGCATCCGCAATGCATTGGATGCGGGGCTGAATGTGAGCATCAACACACCGCTGTGCAGCAAAAATGCAGATTTCTGCAGGACGCTGGAATTTGTGCATGGTTTGGGCGTCCGCTACGTCACCTGCAGCGGTCTGATCCCGGCGGGCGGCGCCACCACCGAGAAGAGCCGCACCACCCGGCTGACCACCGAACAGCTGACCGACACGCTGCGCAGTGCCATGAAATACGCGGTGGAAAACGACATGGAACTGGAATTCACCAGTCCCGGCTGGCTGCCGGAGGAAACGCTGCGGGCCCTGGGTTTTGGCCTGATCCCCAGCTGCGGCGCCTGCCTGTCCAACATGGCGGTGGCGCCGGACGGCACCGTGCTGCCCTGTCAGAGCTGGCTTTCGGGGCCGGGGCTGGGCAATATCCTGCATGAACCCTGGCACAAGATCTGGGATGCACCGGCCTGCCGCCGGATCCGCAAGGTCAGTGCCCGCATGGAACATATCTGCCAGCTGGGCGACCCACGCCGGCAAAAGGAGGACGCATGAAAACAATACCGCTGCACCGCCTGACCTGCCTGGTGGCAGCCATCCTGCTGCTGGCTGCGCTGTGCGCGCCCGCCGTGTCTGCCGATACGGGGGACTATGATGAAATCCAGAGCTATGTCATCACGGTGGATCCCCGGCAGGACGGCAGCGCGGACATCACCTACGAGATCGACTGGCAGGTTGTGGGGGGAGGCTCCGGAGACTATCTTTCCTGGGTGAACATCGGTCTGGCCAACAGCCACGCCGATGACATCCGGGTCCTGACCCCCGATACAGTGGCCGATGTCTCGCTGGTCACCGAGAACGGCAGCTATGCCAAGGTGACCTTCCACGACAAGTATTACGCCCCGGATGTGGCGGCAGCCAACGGGGGACAGAGCCGGGTGAAATTTGCCTTTCAGGTGCACCAGAGCCACCTGTTCACCATGAACGATGACGACACCGCCAGCTTTTCCTTCACACCGGGATGGTTTGATGAGATCTGCGTGCAGAGCCTGACGGTGCGCTGGCGCAATTACGACGGCTTTCTGGCCGACAACACCGGCACCGACGGCGACTACCTGACCTGGGAGTTCGGCCCTCTTGGGCACGGCGAGCGGGTCAACGTCAACGTGACGGTACCCATCGTCACGGCGGACGGCTACGCCGCGGAAAACGAAAAGACCGAGGCGGACAGTGCGATGACCGCACCCGAGGCCTATCCCCAGGGAGAGGACGACACCGGTGACATGATCGCGGTGGTCATCACGCTGATGGTGGTGTTTGTGCTGTTCTTCCTGCTGGCTTCCCGGCCGGCCCGCTGGCACGGCGGCCTGGGCGTGGATGACCCGGCGGCCTGGATCTGGTACTCCAACAACCTGCACACCATCCGCATGCGCCGGGGAGCACCGCCCCCGCCGGGCTACCATACGGTTTCACCGCCCAACAACTTTCAGGCAGGCGGCGGTTCCACCCGCGGCGGCGGCGCCGGGCGCAGCTCCGATACCAGCCATCACAGCGGATGCGTCTGTGCCTGCGCCTGTGTGTCCTGCGCCTGTGCCTGCGCCTGCGCAGGGGGCGGCCGGGCGGGCTGCAGCGTGAAGAACTTCTACCGCGTCCGCCTGCCCAAGACGGCATTGCCTGCCAAGGAGTACGACAATGAGCATTGAGGAACAATACGACGCCTGGGTGCGCGGGCTGATTGGCTCCACCCGGGCGGGCAGCAAGCGGGAGGCCGAGGAAGCCGCCCGCAGCGTGGAGGAGATGCAGCGGGAACTGGAGCGCCTGAACGCCCGCCGCAAGGACCCTGCCGCTGCGGTGGAGCGGGCCGCGGGCCAGACGGCGGAAAACGTCCGCCGCATGAGCAATGAGCTGACCCGCTCGCTGCAGCAGGACGGCCTGCTGGACGGGGAGCCCACCCGGCGGCCTGCCGCAGTACCGGCCCCAAAAGGCAGCTTTGCCGGTCTGGCGGACAAGGTGCGCACCCGCGTGCTGGGACAGGATGCCTTTGTGGGGGCCCTGGTCAAGGCCTTCCGCCGTCCCTTTGTCATGGGGGTGCCGGAGGATACCGCCCATGCCCGCAGCCTGATGCTCCTGTGCGGCGCCGAGGGCACCGGCCGTCACTATACCCTCCGCTGTGTGGCGGAGGAAATGGCTGCCCGCGGCCTTCTGCACAGCGCCCGCATTGAGACGATGGACCTCTCCCTCTATCCGGGGCCTGCGCAGGAAAAGCTGTTTTTGCAGGATCTGTACGCAGCGCTGCAGTCCAAGGCCGAGATCCTGGCCTTTGACCACTACGAGAGCTGCGCATCCGCCTATCTGAATATGCTGGCCACCCTTGCCATCGACGGCACCCTGGCCCTGTCCAGCCGCTATGTGCTGCAGCGGGGCATCCTGGTGGATGTGGGCACCGCGCTGGCCCCCGGTGCGGTGGGAGAACTGGAAGCAGCCGGCAAGTATTTTGTCTTTTTCTCCCACAAAGGCCCCGAAGCTTTGGCCGAGCGGTTCGGCGCCCGGTTTGTGGATGCCCTGTCGGGGGATATCTGCCGGACGGAACCCTTCACGCCCGAGAGCCTCAACGCCATTGCGGCCCGGGAGCTCAACGCCCTGGCCCAGAAGGTGCGCAGCCAGTGCGGCCTGACGCTGGCCATGGACGGCGGCGTGCGGGATCTGCTGGCGGCCCAGTACGGCAAGGTCCGGGGTGTGGAGGCGATACAGGAGTACGCCGACAACACCTACCGGGCCATTGTGGAGTATGTCCTCGACCATGAGGAACCCCTGCCCGCCGGTACCCGCATCCAGCTGAGCGCGGCGGATGGCCGCCTCATGGCTGTGGTGGGGGAGGGGACTCCCTTTGACCTCTTCAGCCTGCTGCCCCAGCAGTACCGGGGCGACGTTGCCGCGGTGGAAGCGGAACTGGACGCCATTGTGGGGCTGGATACGGTCAAGGAATTTGTGCGGGACATTGCCCGCAACGTCCAGGCCCAGCAGCGCCGCAAGGCCCAGGGCCTGACTGCCGCCACCGTCAATATGCACATGATCTTTACCGGAAACCCCGGTACCGGCAAGACCACCATCGCCCGCATCCTGGCAAAGTACCTCAAGGCCATCGGTGCGCTGCGGGGCGGCCAGCTGGTGGAGGTCACCCGCGCCGATCTGGTGGGGCGCTATGTGGGCCATACGGCGCCGCTGACCAATCAGGTCATCCGCAGCGCTTTGGGCGGTGTGCTGTTCATCGACGAGGCATACAGCCTTTACCGCGGCAAGGACGACAGCTTCGGCCTGGAGGCCATCGACACGCTGGTCAAGGGCATCGAGGACCACCGGGACGAGCTGGTGGTGATCCTGGCAGGATATACCCGGGAGATGCAGCAGTTTCTGACTGCCAACTCGGGGCTGGAAAGCCGGTTCCCCAACCGGATCGAGTTCCCCGATTACAACGGCGCGCAGCTGTGGAAGATCGCACAGTCCATCGCCGACGGCAAGGGCTATCTGCTGGATGCCTCCTGCGAGATGCCGCTGCGGACCTATTTCGACCGCAAGCAGGCGGAGGACGCCGCCCAGAACGGCAACGGCCGCATGGCGCGCAACGTGGTGGAGCGGGCCATTCTCAACCAGTCCAAGCGGCTGGTGGCGGATCCCTCGGCATCCCTGGAACTGCTGCTTCCGGGGGACTTTGACCTGGACGACTGATTGCAAAATGAAAAAGAAACATCCCCCGCCGGGGCAGCGCATGAAGCGTGCTCCCGGCGGGGGATGCTGTTTTACAGAGCGTTCCGGATCAGCCGGCGTCGGTCACGACGGTCAGCAGCGAGTCAAAGTACTGGCCCGCCGCGGCGGCGTCCTCCCGTCCCGGCAGGAAGAGCCCGACCTGACGGGTGAAGGGGCTGTCCTCCCCGTTGAGGTCGATCCAGGTGTCCGCGGTGAAAGCGTCGGGCAGGCAGGCCCGCAGCAGGGTATAGTCGAAGGTGCGGTTGTTGGGGGTGAAGGCCGAAGTCTCCTCGGCGGAGGAGACATACAGCACGGCGGTGCTGCTCACCTCCCTGCGCATGGGGGAACCGCTGCCGTTCAGAAGGGCGGCAAAAGTCTGGTAATTGTCCTCCCCCTTGCCCACGATGGAGGTGGAGGAAGCCTGCGCCAGGCTGAGGCAGCCGAAGAACCGGGCATCCTCCGGCAGAGTGTCGTTCACCGCGCAGAAATTGTCATACATGGTCTGGGCCAGCTCAGCGCCGGAGAGGGGTTCCTGTCCGGCGGAGAGATCCGCCCCGCTGCTCTCGCAGAAACATTCCACCAGGGAGGCGTTGTCACCGAAGAGGGTCGCCAGCAGATCGGGGTCATCCTGGGCGGTCTGGCACAGGCGCAGGATGACGTACTTGGCCGCCGTCCGGGAGGCGGAGGCATCGTTGCGGTCCATCCAGTAGACAATGTCGGAAAGGCTGTCATCCGGCTGGGAAGCGGTGTCCCTCAGCTGGGACAGCGCCCTGACCGCCAGGGTGGGGGAGGTGTCCTGCCCCAGCCCGATGATGTGCAGCTTGTCGCCGCTGCTCTGGGTGTCGTTGTATTGGCGCAGCCACTGATAGAACTGGGCATTGTCGGTGTCGGCGCCGTCCAGCAGGGCCAGATAATCGTCGTACAGCGTCTCAGAACCGCCGTTGATGTAGTTGTCCAGCAAAAGTCCGGCGGCAAAGCCCTCCTCGGTCAGGACGTAGTTGACGCCGTCCTGTTCGTGCAGGCGGGTCAGCATGGACTGGCGCACCTCCAGGCTGTCGGCGGCGGAGGTGTCATCCCCTACCAGGCAGACCTGCGGGGTGGAGGGGGAGAGGATTTCCTCCTCCGCGGCAGAATCGCTGCTGTCCTGCGTGTCCGTCTCCGGCACGGGCCAGAGCCCGGTGCCGTCCGACAGGTCGACGGCGGTGCTGTTGTCGGACAAGTAGCTGCCGAACTCCTCCAGTTCCTCGTCGGAATAGTCCTCCGCCGCCGTCTCCACCGTCTCGCCGTTGGGGTAGACGTCGCTGGTGTCATCAATGCCGTACAGGAACTTGTGCAGGATGGCAATGTTCTCCGCCCAGTCGGGGTCGTACATCAGACGGTCGTCCATGCCGTAGCGGACACCGTAGGTGCCCTCGGCAGGCAGGGACATCTGCTCGGCGGTGACGCCGAGAAAATCGGGCAGCTGCACCAGCAGCGCGGCGATCTCCGACTTGGTGAAGTTGGTCTGGACCAGCGGCAGCACGGTGTTGAGCAGGTTGTCCAGATCCATGGGGGTGGCGTTCCTGATCTGGTCCAGCACCGCCTGGATGACGGTGCGCTGGCGCTCGATGCGCACCCAGTCGCTGTCGATGGCGCGCAGACGGGCATACTGCAGGGCGGTGTAGCCGTCCATGTGGTTGAGGCCCGGCTCCACCTTGCCCACAATGAGCATGGAGTTGGAGGGAACCTCCCAGTTGAGGGCGGCGGCCTCCTCCTCGGTCAGGTTGATGTCGATGCCGCCCACGGCGTCGACAATCTGTACAAAGGAGTTGAAGTTGATGCGCACATAGTGGTCCACCGCCACATTGAAGCAGTCCTCCACCGTCTCCATGGTCAGCTTGGCGCCGCCGTAGCGGAAGGTGTGGGTGATCCAGTCGTATTCACCCTCGTAGCCGTCCAGCAGGATGGGAACGCCGGTGCCGCGCTCGATGGAAACCAGCTTGATGGTGTCCTCCTTGATGTTGAGGGAGACGAGGATCAGGCTGTCGGCGCGGGCATCCTCACTGAATTCGGTGGTGTCGCTGGTGCCGTCCAGGTCGTTCAGATGGGTGAAGGCATCCCAGTCGTTGACGGCGTCGGTGCGCTCGTCGGTGCTGATGAGCAGGATGTTCAGCACGTTGGAATCCTCAAAAGGGCTGCCCTCGGGCATGACCATTTCGCCGGTGTTTTCCACCAGACCGGTGCCGTCCAGATCCTGGTCCTCATCCGCATCAATGCTGCCCACCGAGTCAACGCTGCCGTCATCGTAGCGGATCAGATCCAGCTTGCCGTTGATGTACAGCGCTGCTGCACCGACCAGCACCACCAGCGCACATACAATGCCCAGCAGGATCCGTCCCCACAGGGGGAGGCGGTGCTTCTTTTTGCCGTCGGCTTTGGGAGGGTCCTGCGCCGGCGCGGTGTCCTCGGAGGCCCCGGAATCGGGATCCGTCGATGCTCCGTCACCGGGCGCGCTCTCTGGGGCGTCAGCCTGGGGGCTGTCAGCGGTATGGGGGGCTTCCGCCGTGGTGCAGGCGGAAGCGGAATCGGCGGGCGAAGTCTCCGCACCCGCCGCTGCTTTGGGTTCCTTGTCTTGTTGCGTCATAATGTTCCCCTGAAATAAAAGACGTGAATACGTCTGAATTTTGCATATGCACGGCGCGGTCCGGCAGGTACGGAAGACTTGCCGCCGCAAGGCATCACACAATTTATGATAGCATACTTTTCCCCATAATGCACCAATTTTCGCGGAGCTTTCACATTTACAGGGAACAGAGGAAAACAGGGGACCGTCATGCAAAAAAACAGCCGCAGACCGGAATCCGGATCTGCAGCTGTTCGGGGGTGTCCACAAGGGGAATGCTTATTCGTTGGGGCGCTGGTAGAAGCGGCCCTGGACCTGGTCGGTCTTGATGACGTTGATGAAGGCCTTGGGATCGGCGTGGCGCACCGCCCGGATAACGGACTTGGCCTCATCGCTGGACACCACCGAGTAGACGACCTTGCGCTCCTCATGCTGGTAGGAGCCCTCGCCATCCATGACGGTGGCGCCGTGATGGCTGATCTTGGAGATCTCCTCGTAGACGGCCTGGGCGTGGTTGGTGACCACAAAGAGGGTCTTTTGCTGGTAACGCTTGTACATCATGTGGAGCACCTGGGTGGAGGTGAACTGGAAGATGATGGAGTACAGCGCCTTGTCCCAGCCAAAGAGCAGGCCGGCGGCGGCCAGGATAAAGACGTTGAGCACCAGCACCATGTTCCAGGCGTCGATCTCCTTTTTCTCGGAGAGGTAGATGGCGATGAAATCGGTGCCGCCGGTGGTGGCGTTCATGGCCAGGCAGAGGCTGATGACAAAGCCGTTGATCAGGCCGCCGAAGATGCTGATGAGCAGGGTGTCGTAGGTGATGGGGAAGGCGGGCAGAAAGTCGGTGAGCAGGTTGGTGAGCATGATCATCAGCACCGAGTAGAGGGTGAACTTTTTGCCGATGAAGCGGAAGCCCAGATAGACGGGGAAGGCATTGAGGATGACGTTGACCAGGGTGTAGGGCAGTTCGACATGGAACCACAGTTCAAACACGCGCTGCAGCAGCAGGGTCAGTCCGGTGGCGCCGCCAGGGTACAGGCCGCCCGTGCGGACGAAGGACTTGATGTTGACCGCCATGATGACGGCGGCCAGACAGATGACGGCAAGCCGCATGCCGTCCTTTTTGATGTCGAATTTCATACAGATGATTACCGCCTTTTGGGTTGATGCGGCACCTCAGTGCCGTTTATTTCCTGTACATTATACTCGATACCTCCGCCCTGTGCAAAGGAATTTTTCACCCGGCTGTATAATCGGCGCGGACAGGCGCCACACTAAGGGCAGAACCACGGCGCAGGGCTTTCCTGCGCAGAATCTTTCGCGGAAAAGGACGGAGGACAATGGACAGCTTGAAAGCATTTTTTAGGGAAAAAGGTCTGTACTTGATCTGCCTGGGTTTGGTCCTGGCTGCCACGGTGACCAGCATCTGGGCAATCCGCAACGTCGTGCGCGGCGTTGAAGAACTTGGCAACACCACCCAGGAGGGAACGACATGGAATCAGCCCGACGCTGCCGTAAACAATCCGGCTTCCGATGTGCCGCAGAGCACGCCCAAGCCGTCGGAGGCGCCGTCTGCCTCGTCGTCATCCTCTGGGGCGTCGTCACAATCTGCCGCCGTGCAGGGCGGGTCTGGCGGATCTGCCGCCTCGTCGGCACCGTCAGCCAGCTCCTTCACTGCGCCCGTGGATGGTGAGATCGCCCTGGCCTTCAGCGGGGATGATCTGGTGTACAGCCGGACGCTGGGCGACTGGCGCACCCACAACGGCGTGGACTACGCCTGCAAGACCGGCGACGGGGTCAGGGCCTCGGCATCCGGTACGGTGTCGGCGGTATACAGCGATGCCCTGTGGGGCAGCGTGGTGGAGGTGACCGACGGCTCGGGCAATGTGTGGAAGTACTGCGGCGTCTCGGAACCCACGGTGGAGACGGGGGACAAGGTCAAGGCCGGGGACGGCATCGGCCGGGCCGGCAGCATCCCCAGTGAGTCCGCCGACGGTGTGCACATCCACCTGGAATGCCTGCAGGGGGATACCTGGGTGGACCCGGCCAAGGCCCTTGCCGGATAATTTTCCTGATACCAACCAAGACAGCGCGCTGCCCCGGTAAAACGGGACGGCGCGCTGCTTGGTGCCGGGAGAGGGTGCAGTCCGTGGGCCGCGGCAGACAAAAGCCCCGCGCCCTGCGGCAGGCAGGAGGCGGGGCGGATGACATATGGTTTTGCGTGGGCTGTTTTGTCAGGTGGCGGCGTGGGTGAAGGACAGGGTGCGGGAAGTCCCGTCGGCGTAGTCCAGAACGACCGCATAGGTGATGCCCACCTGGGGGGAACCGGACGCAGTCCCCACGGCAAACCAGGTCTCCGGCCAGTCGGTGCCCTCGCTGTAGGTTTTGCCGAATTCGATCTCGCCCAGGTCCTTGCTCTGGTCTTCCAGAAGGCCGGAATCCCCGGAGGCATCCGAATATCCCGCCTGATCCACCCGGGCGGTGGCGTTGTGGACGCTGTTGTAGGGCGCCATGGTGAAGATCTCCCGGTCCAGGCGGAAGGAGATAACATCATATTTCCGCAGGCCGTCCTGGTCGGTCTGTACGTTATACACCAGGGTGCTGGTGTACAGGATGCAGCCGGGCTCACCGAAGGTGGATTCCCCGCCGTTGCCCGGTGCGGCAAAATGTGCCCGCTCCCGGACCGGGTTCATGGATTCCGGTGCCCCGTCCGGGACCAGGACCTGCACCGTCTCCGTCACCCTGTCCCCCGACTGCGCAATCTGTCGCGTGACCGGGATCTCAAGAGTGGCATTTCCGCTGGTAATTGCTGCCGTCCCACGGAATGCCGCCGCATTCATCCAAGAGGCCGGGGAAGGAATATTTGCCGCCATTGTGCACAGGAGGCACACCGCGGCCGCACAGGCTGTCAGCTTGGATATCCGTCGCAACATGGGAAAGCCCTCCTCTGAAAAAACCGGTTCCGCGGTTCGATACTGCTATCGCGGCCTGTTTCCGTTTATTCTAATTTAATGATACAGAATACACAAAAAAAGTCAATCAAATAGAAAAAGATTTACGAAATTGAAGCAAATGTAAACAACAAGCGGCTTCCTGATTTTCCTGGCGCTGCGGTCCGTCACCGACAAAAAAACGGCCGGCGGGAATGTTCCCGCCGGCCGGTGCAGTCATAATGATGGCCTATCAGTAGACCTTGGCTTCCTCTTCGCCGGTCATGACGCGCAGGCCGCCCTGTGCCAGGGCCAGCAGCTCGTCCTCGCCGGGGTAGACGGTGATGGGAGCGATCCAGCCCAGGCTCTCGGTGAGCTTGTCCACCGTCAGCTGAGCGTAGGCGATGCCGCCGGTTAGGATGATCTGATCCACCTTGCCGTGGAGGACAGCGGCCATGGCGCCGGCATCCTTGGCGATCTGGTAGTAGAAGGCATCCTGGATGAGCTTGGCGAACTTGTCGCCCTCTTCCACCATCTTCTCCACCACACGGGCGTCGTTGGTGTGCAGATAGGCGTTGAAGCCGCCGTTGCCGCAGATCTTCTTGTAGATCTCCTGCTGGGTGTACTTGCCGGAGAAGCACATCTTGATCAGGTCACCGGCGGGCACGGTGCCGGCGCGCTCGGGGCTGAAGCAGCCCTCGCCGTCCAGGATGTTGTTGACATCCACGACCTTGCCCTTGCAGTGAGCGCCCACCGAGACACCGCCGCCCATGTGGATGACGATGAGGTTGAGCGCATCGTAGGTGGTGCCGTGCTCCTTGGCATAGCGGCGGGCCACGGCCTTCTGGTTCAGGGCGTGGAAGATGCTGCGGCGGGGCAGCTCGGGCATGCCGGAGATGCGGGCCACATCGGTCAGCTCATCCACGACCACGGGGTCGACGATGTAGGAGGGCTTGCCGATGGCATCGCCGATCTCACGGGCCAGGATGCCGCCCAGGTTGGAGGCGTGCTGGCCCTGGACACCCTTTTTCAGGTCGGCCAGCAGCTCGTCGCTGACAGCGTAGGTGCCGCCGGGGATGGGCTTGAGCAGGCCGCCGCGGCCGACGATGACGTCCAGGGAATGGACATCGCAGTTCTTCTCCTTGAGGAAGTCCAGGATGATCTGCTTGCGGAAGTCCTTCTGGTCGATGATGGAAGCGTACTTGGCGATCTCCTCGGTGGGGTGACGGAGGGTCTCCTCAAACAGAAGGGTCTCGTCCTCGAAGACACCCACCTTGGTGGAGGTGGAACCGGGATTGATGATCAGGCTTTTGATAGACATGGAATCGTACTCTCCTTTATGCACGGCGAAACTGCGCGGTGATTACTGCTCGTTGCCCAGGCCGGCGGCCACGACGGCTGCCAGGGCGATGGAGTTGACCTTGGTCTGGAAGGAATCGGAGCGGCTGGTCAGGATGGCCGGGACCTTGGTGCCGGTCAGGATGCAGCCGTTCTCGCACTTGGCGGTGTGGACCAGCGTCTTGTAGACCAGGTTGCCCGCCTGGATGTCGGGGAAGAGCAGGATGTCCGCATGGCCGGCAGCGGGACGGTTCTGGGCGCCCTTGTGAGCGGCAGCCTCGGGATCGATGGCGATGTCCATGGACAGGGGGCCGTCCACCACACAGCCGGTGATCTTGCCCTCCTCGTTCATCTTGCGCAGCTCGTCGGCATCGACGGTGCAGGGCATCTTGGGGTTGACCACCTCAACGGCGGCCAGGGGCGCGACCTTGGGGCAGGCGACGCCGCAGGCATGGGCCACGGCCACGGTGTTCTCAATGATGTGGACCTTGTCCTCGAGAGAGGGATAGGTGACGAAAGCAACGTCGGTGAGGAAGAGCAGCTGCTCGATGCCCTCCACCTGGAAGACGGCCACGTGGGACAGGGTCTTGCCGGTGCGCAGGCCGACTTCCTTGTCCAGAATGCTCTTGAGGAAGGTCTTGGTGTCCAAAAGACCCTTCATGTACATGTCGGCCTCGCCGTCGTGGGCCAGCTTGACGGCCTTCAGGGAAGCCTGGACCTTGTCCGGCTCGTTGATGATGCGCCAACCGGTCAGGTCGATCTTCAGCTCAGCGGCGATCTCGCGGATCTTGGCCTCGTCGCCCACCAGGATGGCGTCGGCAATGCCCTGCTCCCGGGCAGCGTTGACGGCTTCCAGAACGGCGTCGTCCTCCGCCGCAGCCACGGCAACGGTCTTTTTCTCACACTCTTTGACACGGGAAATCAAATCGTCAAAATTCATTGTTATCCACCTCGTTTAGCTGTTTACCCTGAAAAAAACAGCGGCAGGCGCACGGCTGCGTCAAAAAAAGGCCGCTATCTGTTAAAAGAATAACACGCAGCGGGGCAGGGGTCAAGAGGAAGCAGGGAAAAATGGCGAAACCCCGCAATATTGCACACGGTCCGCAATTCTGTGCAGCATTGGCAGCGAAAAAAGCCCCGGCGGAAGGCTGCGCCCAACGGAGGATATTATTAATAGGTAAAGAACAGCCGGACAGCACGGTCCGGCGGCCTTGCAGAAAATTTCAGAGATGGGCTTGACTTTTGCAATGCATGGATTCAAAATGAATAAAAAAGAAAATATAAAGTGGAAAATACAAAGGCAAAACAACGAAAAATAACCGAAAAGCCGCCAAAAATCAAAAAAAGTACATCTTTCCATTGACAAAACCTTAACGAAATAGTAAAACTATAAATGAGGATGGCGCAAACCGTCCCCATCAGGCACCAACCTTTCCCACGCAATTCCCAAAACGCACGGACGGAACCCCGGTGCCTTAAGATTTTACCCTTGCCTGTTACATTTTTAACAGCACGGCGGGGAGGAAAGGTCGTTTCCCATGCCAATCGCCATGTATCCCGGAAGCTTTGACCCGGTCACCAACGGCCATCTGGACATCATCAAGCGTGCATCCCGGATGTTCGACAAGGTGATTGTGGCGGTGCTCATCAACAGCGCCAAGCATCCGCTGTTCACGGTGGAGGAGCGTGTGGAGCTGCTCAAAGCCTGCTGCGCCTCCATGCCCAACGTGGAGGTCAAGTCCTTCGACGGGCTGACGGTGCACTTTGCCAAGGCCAACAACGCCGCCGTCATGGTGCGCGGCCTGCGCGCCGTCACCGACTTTGAGAATGAGATCCAGCTGGCCCACACCAACCACGCCATCATCCCCGGCATCGAGACGGTGTTTCTGGCCACTTCCATCCGCTGGAGTTACCTGTCCAGCACCGTTGTCAAGGAGGCCGCCCACTACGGGGCGGATGTCTCCAAGTTCGTGGCGCCCTGCGTTGACAAGGCGCTGCGGGAAAAGGTCGCCCAGGGAAAGCTCTGAGCGCCGCAACCATGGTCCACGCCGCACAAGCGGCTTGCGATAAAGATAGTTTCTCGATCGTATCCATACACTCAAGGAGGCTGTTTTCATGAAGAAGATCGTCATTGCCAGCGCCTGCCGTACTGCTATCGGCAAGTTCGGCGGCACGCTTTCCAATGTCCCCGCGGCAGAGCTGGGCTCCATCGTCATCAAGGAGGCCATCAACCGCGCCGGCATCACGCCTGAGCAGGTCGACCACGTGTACATGGGCTGCGTCATCCAGGCAGGCCTGGGCCAGAACGTCGCCCGTCAGGCCAGCCTGAAGGCCGGCCTGCCCGTCACCACCCCGGCAGTTACGGTCAACGTCGTCTGCGGTTCCGGCCTGAACTGCGTCAACATGGCGGCTCAGATGATCGAGGCCGGCGACGCCGACATCGTCGTTGCAGGCGGCACCGAGAACATGGATATGGCTCCCTTCGCCATGATGAAGGGCCGCTACGGCTACCGCATGGGCTACCCCATGGGCAAGAGCGAGCTGGTCGACACCATGGTCAACGATGCACTGTGGGATGCCTTCAACAACTACCACATGGGCATCACCGCCGAGAACGTGGCCGAGCAGTGGCACCTGACCCGTGAGCAGCTGGATGA
>CALXHO010000036.1 GCA_944388125.1 uncultured Gemmiger sp.
CTGAAGGAGCTGGACATCGGCTACTTCTTCTACATCGGCGGCAACGACAGCATGGACACCATCGGCAAGCTGGCGGACTACGGCCAGCACATTGGCAGCGACATCCGGTTCATGGGCGTGCCCAAGACCATCGACAACGACCTGATGGTCACCGACCACACCCCCGGTTACGGCAGCGCCGCCAAGTACATCGGCGTGGTCATGAAGGAGATCATCCGGGACGCCACCGTCTACGGCACCAAGTACGTCACCATCGTGGAGATCATGGGCCGCAACGCCGGCTGGCTGACCGCCGCGGCCGCCCTGGCCAAGGCGGAGGACTGCGAGGGCGTGGACATGATCTGCCTGCCTGAGATCCCCTTCAACGTGGACCACTTTGTGGAAAAGGTGGAGCGGATGCAGGCCAAAAAGCCCAGCATCGTCATTGCCGTGTCCGAGGGCGTCAAGCTGGAGGACGGCCGCTATGTCTGTGAGCTGGCCGACGATGTCCACGCGGTGGACGCCTTCGGTCACAAGGCGCTGACCGGCACCGCCCGCTTCCTGGCCAACACGGTGGCCCGCCGTCTGGACACCAAGACCCGCTGCATCGAGCTGTCCACCCTGCAGCGCTGCGCCGGACACCTGACCAGCCGCACCGACATCACCGAAGCTTACCAGGTGGGCGGCGCCGCCGTCAAGGCCGCGTTCGAGGGCCACACCGGGGAGATGGTCGCCCTCAAGCGCATCTCCAACGCCCCCTACCAGTGCACCACCGAGCTGCACCCCATCAGCGAGGTCGCCAATCTGGAAAAGAAGGTGCCCCTGGAGTGGATCAATGCCGATCACACCGGCATGATGCCTGCCTTCCTCTCCTATGCCCAGCCGCTGATCCAGGCTGAGCTGACCCCCATCTATGTGGAGGGTCTGCCCCATCACATCTACCTGCCCGAATAAGCCGGGCTTTCCGATTCCGACATTTCCCGCCCGCCGGTTTTCTCGGTCCGGCGGGCTGATGTGAGGTCCCGCCTCCCAAGGGACTTCACTGCCAAACGAACACCGCGCCCCGGTACTGCCAGATGCAGCACCGGGGCGCGGTGTTTTTTTCTGTGAAAGCCCGTCCGCCCGTCCCTGCCGGGCCGGAGCCGGACCTTTTTACTTCGTCAGCAGGCTGACGGCACGGCTGGTGCCCAGACGGTCGGCGCCCAGGTCGAGGAACTTTTCCATGTCCTCCACCGTGGAAATGCCGCCCGCGGCCTTGATCTTGCAGCGGCCGTTGATGCAGCGGGCAAACAGCTCGATGTCATGGAAGGTGGCGCCGGCGGTGGAAAAGCCGGTGCTGGTCTTGATGAAGTCGGCACCCGCCTCCACGACGATGTCGCACATCTTTTCCTTCTCCTCATCGGTGAGCAGGCAGGTCTCGATGATGACCTTGAGGACCTTGTCCCCCACCGCCGCCTTGACTGCGGCGATGTCGGCGCGGACGTCATCGTACTGCTTGTTTTTCAGCCAGCCGATGTTGATGACCATATCCACCTCGGAGGCGCCGTTCTCCACGGCGGTCTTGGCCTCAAAGGCCTTGCTCCTGGTGTCCATGGCGCCCAGAGGGAAGCCGACGACACAGCAGACCGGCACACGGCCCGCCATATACTCCACGGCCTGACGGACGTAGCAGGTGTTGATGCACACCGAAGCGGTGTGGTATTCCATGGCCTCATCGCAGAGTTTCTGGATCTGCGGCCAGGTGGCCTCCGGCTTCAGCAGGGTGTGATCGACTTTGGACAGGATTTCTTCCTTGGAATAGTGGCTCAACGGAATTCAGCCCCTTTCTTGCATTTTTTGCACAGACGTGCCTGGTACATGCCGCAGGCGGACAGAATGACCGCCGTCACCGACGCGGTGACTCCCACGATGCCCAGCACCAGACCCGCAATGCGCAGGCCCTTGCCCCGTACTTTTCTCATGGCAATGTTCTCCTTTCCCGGACGGTGTCCGTGATCAGTTTTTCTTTTTGAAGACAAACACTTTGGAAAACACGTAGTTGGACAGAATGACCATCACCTGGCTGAACACCTTGACGCCCATGGGCCACAGGCCGGCGGCATCGCTGGCGAAACCGATCATGGGGCCCACCAGGCTGACGCCCACCCAGATGATGCACTGGTCCATGACCAGCGTCACCAGCCGGAAGAAGATGAACTCCCCGAATTCCCGCAGGGAATTGGCGCCCTTGTTTTCGCTCTTGAATACGAAGGTGCGGTTGGTCCAGTAGGCAAACAGGATGCAGATGATGTTGTCCAGAATATTGCCCAGCCCGGTGGCGAATTCCACGCCGAAGGCCGCCTGGTTGATGGCAAAGATCACCAGGTTGAGCAGGGTGGCCAATCCGCCGAAAAACAGATAAGCCAGCTGCTCGTAGTATTTTTCCACGATGGCTTTGATTTTTTCCATATCAGATCGCATTTGGCCGCAGCGGACGCGGCAGTCCCGGATGAAAACAACAGAAAACGGAGCCCGCCTGTTTGCCAGGCAGGCTCCGTCTGTTACGAATTTACGGGGTCAGACTTGCGTGATTACTCCGCGTCGTTCTCGCCCTCGGCATCCTCATTGAGGCAAGCCTTCATGGACAGGCTGATGCGCTTGCGGTCGAAATCGACGTCGATCAGCTTGACCTTGACTTCGTCGCCAACCTTCAGCACATCGCTGACCTTGTTGACGCGCTCGTTGGAGATCTCGCTGATGTGGACCAGGCCGTCAACACCGGGCAGGATGCGGACAAATGCACCGAACTTGGTGATGGAAACGACCGGAGCAACAAACTCGCTGCCGATGGGATACTCGGTCTTGAGCTTCTCCCAGGGGTTGTCCTCTTCCTTCTTGTAGCCCAGAGAAACCTTCTGGTTTTCGGGGTCGTAGCTCTTGACATAGACCTCGATGGTGTCGCCGACGCTGACAACCTCAGAGGGATGCTTGATGTTGTTCCAGCTCAGCTCGCTGATGTGGCACAGGCCGTCCACGCCGCCGATGTCCACAAAAGCACCATAGGAAGTCAGGCTCTTGACAACGCCGGTGTACTTCTTGCCGACCTCGACATTGGCCCAGAACTCCTCGCGCTTGACCTTGTTCTCCTCGGCGGTCACCTTGTTGATGCTGCCGACGATCTTGCGGCCGGCGCACTCGGTGATATACAGGCGCACATGCTGGCCAACCAGCTTGGTGTAGTCCTCATCACGGCGCATGGTAGCCTGGCTGCGGGGAACGAAGACGCGCACGCCCTTGACATTGACGACAACGCCGCCCTTGTTGGCTTCCATAACGTCGCCTTCCATGATGGTGCCGTTCTCGCAGGCCTCGGACACGTCCTTCATGCCCTTCTGGGCCTCAAAGCGGACGCGGGACAGGGTGTCAACACCCTCCTGATCGTTGGTCTTGACGACGACCAGATCCAGCTCGTCATCCACCTTGACCAGGTCTTCCATCTTGGCGTTGGGGTCGCGGGTCATTTCGCTGAGTTTGACCACGCCGGTGTGCTTGGAGCCGTCGACGCTGACAGTGCACTCGGTCGGGCTGACGCTGATGACCTTGCCCTTGACGATTTTACCAGCAAACAGGGGCTTTGCCTCGGATGCCTCCAGCATCTCGGCAAAGCTCATGTCGTCACGAATTTCTTCACTCATACAGTTAAGTACCTCCTCAATTATAGACGAAGGCGTCGAAGCCCCGGCTGTCACGCCCACCACCTTTGCACCGCGCAGCCAGTTCTTGTCCAGCTCGGCGGCTGTCTCGATGCTGACGGCGTCGGTATGCCTGGCGGCGACCTGCAACAGCTTTTGGGTATTGGAAGAATGATGACCGCCAATGACAATCATATGATCGCATTTTTGGCTGAGGTCTTCCGCTTCCTGCTGCCTCGTCCACGTTGCACTACATATTGTATCAAATATTTTGGGATTTGTACACCATTTTTTTAGAAAAGACTTGCACGCTTCCCAGCTTTCCACCCGAAAAGTGGTCTGGGCAACCACATATATGGATTTTTGTGGCTCATTTTTGGATGCCCACTCCTCCAGCTCGGAAAGCCCCGCAAAAACCACCACAGTACCCGTCGCATGGCCTACTATTCCCTCTACCTCGGGGTGAGTGCGGTCCCCGGCAACCAGCAGCACCGCACCGTTTTTGCCCGCTTCTGCGGCGATCTTATGGATTTTTGCAACAAAAGGGCAGGTGGCATCATGAAACGCCAGGCCCCGTGTCTGGATTTTTTCGTAAACCGTTTCCGGCACGCCGTGGCTGCGGATGACCACCTCGTACCCGTCGGGCACGTCGTCCACGTCGTTGCAGGTCACGGCGCCCCGCTTCTGCAGGTCGTCCACCACCTGGGGGTTGTGGATGAGGGGGCCCAGGGTGGCGACCTTGCGGCCCTCGTCCAGCAGCTCATAGGTCAGCTTGACCGCGCGGTTGACGCCGAAACAGAAACCGGCCGTCTTGGCAAGGCGGATCTCCATGGCATTGCACCTCCGTGCATTCATCAGTCAGTATACCCCGTTCCGGGCGTTTCATACAGCGTCCGGGCAGGGTTCAGAATTTATATTGTTCGTACAGCTCTTCCCAGCAGCCGCGCAGCCGGTTTTTCAGGGTGCGCAGCTCGGATATGGAATGCCGCGGGTCCTCGATCTTGAGTTCCTCTGCGGGGATGGGCTTGCCGAAGCAGACCTTCACCCGGCAGAACAGATGCTGGCGGCCGTCCTTGGTGCCGTAGATGATGCGGCAGGGGATCATATCCACCCCCGCCTGCCCCGCCACCACAAAGGCACCGCTCTTGATGACGCCGATCTTGCCGTCCTTGGTGCGGGTGCCCTCGGGGAAGATCAGCAGACCGCGGCCCTCGCTGACCTGTCTGGTCACACGGCCGACGGTGTCGGTATCGCCCTTGCCCCGGGCGATGGGCACGGCGCCCATGCTGCGCAGAAACCAGCCGATGAACCAGTTGTGGAACAGTTCCTCCTTGGCCAGGATGCACATGCGGTGAAAGGTGAACACCGAGATGGCCACAAACACCGGGTCCAGGTCGGAGATGTGGTTGGGCGCAATGACAAAGCCCCGGTCACGGATGAGGTTTTCCTGTCCGTATACCCGGATACGCCACAGAACGTGCCAGATCACCCAGACAATGGGCAGCAGAATCCAATATAGTACCATGTTTGTACCTCTTTTTTAACGTCCCTTTCTGCGGCGGCTCAACCGATGCGGTCGAGGATGGTCTTTTTGAGCAGGGCAAAGCTCTGCTCAATGTCCAGCTCGCTGGTATCCACCAGCACGGCATCGTCGGCCCGGCGCAGCGGGGCGGTGGCGCGGTGGGTGTCCTGGTCATCCCGGCGGCGGATGTCGGCCAGCACCGTCTCAAAGTCGGCCTGCTCCCCCTTGGCCTGCAGCTCGGCAAAGCGGCGCTGTGCCCGGGCTTCGGGGCTGGCAGTCAGGAAGATCTTGACCGTGGCGTCGGGCAGCACCACCGTGCCGATGTCCCGGCCGTCCATCAGCACATCCCGGCTCTTGGCAAGGTTGCGCTGGGTGTCCAGCAGGAATGCCCGCACCGCAGGGTTTGCCCCCACCGCCGAGGCCGCCATGCCCACCTCCTCGGCGCGGATGGCCGCGGAGACGTCCTCCCCGTTGAGCAGCACATGCTGGGTGCCGTCCTTCAGCAGGATGTCCAGATGGATCTGGGGCAGCAGGGCTTCCACCGCGCTGTTGTCGGCGGGGTCCTTGCCCGCCCGCAGGGCGTACAGCCCCACACTGCGGTACATTGCACCGGTATCCACATAGGTATAGCCCAGCTCGGCGGCCAGTCGTTTGGCCATGCTGGATTTGCCTGCCCCGGAGGGGCCATCAATCGCAACCGAAACCATATTTCTTACTCCTTTATTTCATACCGCATTGCGGTGTCATGCATTTGCGGCGGCGCGGGCCGCAGCCTGTGCCGTTGCCCAGGCGATCTGCAGGTTGTAGCCCCCTGTCCGGGCGTCCACGTCCAGCACCTCGCCGGCAAAATAAAGCCCCGGGCAGAGTTTGCTCTCCATGGTGCGGGGATTCACCTGGGCGCAGTCCACGCCCCCCGCCGTCACCACGGCGTGTTCCAGGTCTCCCAGCGCCGTCACCGGCACCTGCCAGTGCTTGCACAGCTCCACCAGCGCCTGTTTTTCGGCCTTGGTGATCTGGGCTGCCCGGGTGGCGGGGTCGATGCCCCACTTTTCCACCGCCACCGGACGCATGGACCGGGGCAGCAGCTTTTCCAGCGCCCCCTGGGCACTGTGGCCGCCCAGGGCGGCAAAGTCCCGGGTCAGACGGTCGTAGAGGGTCTTTTCGTCCAGAGCCGGTTTGAGGTCGAACTCCACCACATAGCGGTGGCGGGCAAAGTCCTCGATCCAGGTGGATGCCGACAGCACCAGCGGCCCCGACAGCCCGAAGTGGGTGAACAGCGCCTCCCCCTGCTCGGCAAAGACGGGGCGGCCGTCCTCCAGCAGGGTCAGCCGGACGTTGCGCAGGGACAGGCCCATCATTTTGCGGCAGGCCGGGTCCGGCGAGACCAGACTGCACAGGCTGGGCTGGGGGGTGACGATGCGATGCCCTGCCTGGCGGGCCAGCTTGTAGCCGCTGCCGTCGCTGCCGGTGGCGGGATAGCTGACGCCGCCGGTGGCCACCAGCACCGCCTTTGCATGCAGCGCGCGGCCGTCGGAGGTCTCCACGCCGGTGCAGCGGCCGTCCTCGATGCAGAGGCGGCGGGCCGACCCGTGGAGCACCCGGGCATCGGCGGCATAGCGGCGCAGGGCTTCCAGCACGTCGGTGGCGTGGTCGCTCTGGGGGAAGACCCGGCGGCCCCGCTCTGTCTTGAGGGGGACGCCCAGGGATTCAAACAGTTCCATGGCCGCGGCGGGCGGGAAAGCGTACAGCGCCGAGTAGAGAAAGCGGGGATTGCGCCGGACAAAGGGCAGGAGCTCGGGCACGTCGCAGTCGTTGGTCAGATTGCAGCGGCCCTTGCCGGTGATGAGGATCTTCTGCCCCGTGCCCTTGGGGTTGTGCTCCAGCACCGTGACCGAGAGTCCCCGGGCCGCGGCGGCACCGGCGGCCATCAGTCCGGCCGCACCGCCGCCCACAATCAACAGATCAGGCATGGACATGGCCGGACCTCCTTTCGGTGAGAATTCCCACCACCGCATAGAGCAGCAGCAGCGGATGCACCGTGGCCAGATACATGGTGGATGTGCCGATGCCGAAGCTGGACACCTCCACAAAAGCGATCATGGCACAGCGCAGCGCCGCCATGCCCAACAGCACCAGCAAGAGTGCCCAGGGCAGCAGCGTTTCCGCCTTCCGCGTCCTGAATACGATGGGTATTTTTTTGATTTGCAAATACAATACGTACAGAAAGTTCAGGGGCAGCAATGCGGCATAGACATAGTGCACACCCTGCAGAAATCCAAAGACGATCTTCTGGTAAGGACTGTAATAGGGGGTGTCCTTGCCCGCCTCCGCCGCACCGTTGAAATTGCAGTGGAGATAAGCCGACCACTGGGCAAAGTCCTCCTCGGTGCCGATGGAGCGCAGCGCCTCATAGGGCTGGCAGTCCTGGAAGGTCAGTGCCCACAGGGTGCCCTTGGCGCTCTCGGCCAGCACCGGCAGCACATGCTCTGTGCGGATGGGCGGGGTGGTGCTGCTGCGCTTTCCCGTCCAGGAGGGCAGGGTGCCGTCGTCGCACAGGGCGTTGATGCGCGCCGCTACCGAGGCCCAATATTCCTCCGCCTCCTGGGCGGTGTCGTAGAGGCCCTCAAACTGGGCGGCGCGGCGGATGGCCCAGTAAAAGCTGCCCGCCCGGTAGTCGTCCAGCTCCGGGTCGCGGAAGTCGTTCTGCAGCTGGGGGTCCTCCTCCAGCCAGTATTCCAGGGGCGCCAGCTCGGGGACGTTCTCATAGAGCAGTTCCCGGGTTCCCTTGGTGACGGCCACCAGCGGGGTGTAGCCCTCGGGGGCCTCCACCCGGGCCATGGCGCCCATAGCGTCGGCAAAGCTGCCGGTGGAAAAGTCGGACAGGGCAAAAACGCCGTAATACTGCTGATTCAGCCCGCAGAAGGTGAGGATCCCCGCCCCCAGCAGGGCAAAGGGCAGCACCAGAGCCGCCAGCCGCCGGGGATGGCGTTGCCGCGCCGTCAGCCCGGCCAGCACCAGGGTAACCAGGGCCGCAAAGGGCAAAAGGAACAGCCCTGCGTCCTCCCGGTCCAGGTAGCCGGTGACCAGCCCCGCCCCCGCCGCCAGCAGCCAGGGCCAGCGCCGGGACTCCGGGGTGAAGACCGCCCGCAGCAGCGCCCCGCAGAAGCCTGCGAAGCAGATCAGGCAGAGGGCCGGGAAGATGTTGTCCCGGTAGACCCGCAGGGTGTAGGCGGCAGTGGAGGCCGGGTTGAAGGCCAGCACGCCGAACAGCACCAGCTCCGCCCAGCGGCCCCGCCCGGCATGGCGCAGCCAGGGCCGGAAGGCCAGGGCCGCCAGCAGCGACGCGCCGCACCAGAGCAGCTGCCCCGAGATCAGGTAGGGCAGATGGAGGGCATGGAGAAAGGCCAGCCACACCGCAAAGAACATGCTCTTGGAGAGGGTCAGGTAGTCGTAGGCTCCCAGCCACTCCCCATTGGAGATGGCGTTGGCGGCGCGGAACATGAGTTCGTCGTCAAGGGGTGCCCCTCCCACCCAGGTATATGCCATCTGGAAGGCGCAAAGCACACACTTGACGGCAACGATAGCCGCCGCGCAGAGCCAGAAGGCCCGGGCGGACAGTTCCGGCAGACGAGGGCAGTGCAGCTGTCCTTTGTTGGCTGTTTCCATGGGCGCAGTGCCCTCCTTTCCCGGCTTATTGTTCCGTGCCGTTATTTCTGGATCTTTTCCACACTCTCGATGAGGTATTTCTGCTTTTTGAAGATGAGGTCCACCAGCAGGGACAGATACTTGACGATGATGGCCAGCACCGCAAAGACGCCGGCAAAGCCCAGGGTCAGGACGAACATCATGGTGGTCCAACCCTCCACCGGGTGGCCGGTGGCGAAGATGACCAGGGTATAGACCAGCTCGGCCAGGGCCAGGGCCATCATGATGAGGGTGATCCCCGCGCTGAACTTGAATCCCGCATCGGTGTAGAGGGTCAGGCTGTCGGCTGCCAGGCTGAAGCGGCCGGTGCCCCGGTCGAGGATGCGGCCCTCAAAGGTGAGGTCGGTCATTTTCAGGCCGGAGGCTGCGTAGGCCGCCTTGCGGTAGGGCAGATGCTCGCTGGAGGCATGCACCCGGTTGATGGCCCGGCGGGAGACCAGCCGGAAGGCATCGGTGCGCAGCCGGTAGGCGGAGTGGGAGTTGGCATTGAACACCCCGTAGAACAGCCGGCTGCTGCCGTTGGTGCGGTTGGGGCATACCGAGACGATGTCGCTGCCGGTGAGGGCCGTCTGGTAGGCGGCAAAGATCATGTCCGCCGGGTAGGGCACGTCGGTGGTGTCGAACTCGTAGACATAGTCCCCGATGGCGGCGTCCAGCCCCGCGTTCATGCAGGGTTCCAGACGCTGAAACAGGCTCATGTGCAGGAAGGTCAGCGGCCTGGTCAGGTCCTTGGCCCAGTCCCGCAGCAGGGGGACGGTATCATCGGTGCAGGCGTCGTCCACGGCGATGAGCTCGTACTGCTCAAAATGGGCGTCCAGCTGCTCGGTCAGAAGCTTGAAGAACTTGACCGCCCGCACGCCGTCGTTGTGCAGGTAGACCACCGCCGAAATAAAGTTTTTTTCCTTGTTTGTCGTCATTGCGCCAGCACCTCATCCAAATCGTATACCGTGTTGATCTTGCCGGAAAGCACGCTGTAAAAGACCGGCGTGTCGGACATCCGGCGCACCACGGTGGGGCGGGAGTCGTCGATCTCGCTGGCTTTCAGAATCGGCTTCATGCTGAACAGACTGCCTTTGTAGGTGAATCCGTATTCCTCCCGCAGGTACTTGCGGGCCAGCTGCCCCATGTAGGGCCAGGCGCTCTGGGGCCTGGCAGGGCATTCGTTGCAGTTGTAGAGACTGCCCGGGCGGCAGCGGCCCTCGCTGCGGGCCTGACAGGGGAAGGTGGCCACCGTGTCATAGCTGGTCTCGTGGGGGGTAAAGGTCACGCTGGTCAGGCTGTGCAGCCCCGTCTGTCCGAAAGGCATCAGGCTGAAAAAGGGGCCGTCCATGACGGTGATGCCGGTATTGTACAGCCGCTTGTCCACCTCACAGAGGATGATCTCGCACAGCTCATACTTGATCTTGAAGGGCTCAAACCCCGCCATGGCGTGGATGTCGTTGACCCCTGCATAGGTGGCGTTGAGGACAAAGGGGGCCTCCGCCGTCTCTCCCCCCGCCGTGATGCGCCAGGTGTCACTCCCCTTCTCGATGCGCTCCACCGGATGCTCGTAGCGGATCTCCACACCCGGGCACTGGCTCAGTTCCTTCAGGAACCAGTCCTTCAGCACCTGGGCGTCATAGGTATACTCGGTGGTGAGGAAGGCGCCGTCACACATGCCGGGATTGAAGTACTTTTCGGGATCGACGCCGTCACAGCGGATGCCCGCAGCGTTGCAGAAGCGGCGGAACTCGGCGGCGTTGGTCCAGGAAAAGTGGGCGCTGGTGGCGTAGATCTGGTCGAAATCGGTGCGCAGGCAGAAGCCGTAATCCTTGCAGAAACGCTCAAAGTAATGGGCGCTCTTGATGGCGGTGGAGTAGCTGCGGGGATAGTGATATCCCATATGCACCCGCGCCTGGTTGATGTAGGTGGCGCGCATGAAAGGTGCGGCGTCCCGCTCAAAGACCAGCACCCGCTGGCCCCGGCGTCCGCACTGCAGGGCGGCATACAGGCCGTAGAGCCCTGCGCCCAGAATGATCTTGTCCACCGTCATGGCAAATGCTCCTTTGTGTTACGGATTGTACTTTCCCGCCAGTGTGGCGAACAGGATCTTGAGCAGGTCGCTGTTGCCCTTGAATCCGCTGATCTTGGTGGGGGTGGCGCCGGTGGCGGGGTAGGCCCGGGTCACGGGGACCTCACAGGCCTTGAGGCCCAGCTGGGTTGCGCGCACGCTGAGATAGGCCAGCAGCTCGTACCCGGCAAAGACATCCCGCAGAGGCTTGACCTCCGGGTGGGTCAGGTAGGCGCGGCTGTACGCCCGGTAGGCGTTGGTGGTGTCAGTGAACCACTGCCGGGCCGCCAGACTGATAACGGGCGCATGGATGAGCCGCACCGCAAAATACCGGGATTTGGGGGTATTGATCGCATGGCCGCCCTTGACAAAGCGGCTGCCCTGCACCAGGTCGTAGCCCTCCTTCAGCTTGGCGATGAACTTGGGTACGTCCTCGATGGAATCCTTGTTGTTGCCGTCCACCGTCATGACGCCCTCGTATCCCCGCTTGAGGGCATAGTGGATGCCCATGCGCAGCTGGGCGCCCTGTTTGCCGGGGCCCGTCTTGGTGAGCAGCGTGTTGACGCCGTACAGGGCCAGGGTGTCGGGGTTCATGCTGCCGTCGGTGGAGCCGCCGTCGCAGAGGATGATGTCGCAGACCTTGTCCACCCCCGCCCGCTGGGCACGGCCCAGCTCGGTGAGGATGCGGGCCCCCTCGTTGATGACGGGGATGAGCAGGCAGTAGGCGGCGCGGCGGGGTGCGATCTCGCAGATTTCATAGTCCGGCACGCCGGAAACGTGCTTTACAGTGGCAGTATTCATGCAAACACCTCCGCAATTTCCTCAATGGCACGGCGCACATCGTCCAGGGGCGCCCGACGCATTTCAATGGATACAAAGCCGCGGTAGCCCACAGCGTGGAGCATGGCGGCCAGCTCGGCGTGTTCGGGGCGGCGGCGGACCGGTTCCAGGCCCGGCTCGCTGATATGCACATGGCTGACCCAGGCAAGGTCGGCTACAAAATCCCGCAGCCGCTCCCCGTTGGCCAGGATGGTGGACAGGTCCAGGTTGACGGCCAGGCCGGGATTTCCCAGCCGCTTGACCAGGGCAAAGGCATCCGCCGTCCGGGTCAGGTAGTTGGTGTAGACGGGCGGGTTGGCCTCCACGGCCAGGCGCACCCCATAGCGAACCGCCAGGGTGCCCGCCCGGTCAAAGAAGGCATCCCCCGCGGCGGGGTCGGTTCCCTCGGGGAGATTGCGGTTTTTGGGGCAGCCGAACACCAGGCTGAGACAGTTGAGCATGTGGGCGAACTGATAGGCGCCCTCGGTGTATTCCAGCAGCTCGTCGGCCTGGGCGGCGTCAAAGATGCTGCCGGTCTGGCCGTACCAGATGCTCTGGATGCTGGGCACGCAGAAGCCCCAGCGGTTTTTCAGGTATCCGCCGAACAGCATGGCGGAGGTCAGCTGCTCATAGGGTTCTTCCGGGAAGATCCGGGTGGGGGCCAGTTCCAGGCCGGTGAAGCCGTGGGCCTTCATCTCGGTGTAGACTGCCTCATCGTCGGCCTTGTCCCAGGCAATGTTGCTGATACTCAGTTGGATGGGGTCCGCCATCGGTCAATGCCTCCATTCCTGCATGAAACGGCAGATGCCGTCCAGCTCCTCTTGTTTGGTGCAGAGATACCCTTCCGCCCCGCCGAACAGCGCCGCATGTTCGCTGCGCAGGTCATAGTCGAAGGGCGGGCGGGACAGTTCATTGGTCCAGCCGGTGCGGCCGGTGACCGCCGTGTAGACCTCTGCCGCCGAGACAGGCGGCGGGGTCAGGTTGAGCAGGGTCAGGTTGTTCGCCAGTGCTGTCCCCATGTCCGACCACAGCCGCCGCAGGTCGTAGAACTGGTAGCGGCTGCGGCTGTCGGTAAAGGCCAGGGCGTTGAAATCGTTGTGCTCAAAAAAGTCCCGCAATGCCGCGGCGTCGGCTGCCGGGTCCAGCTTGTAAAAGCCGTTGTCCGCAGGGCGGTAGCTCTGCCGGACCAGCTCGCTTCTGGCCGCCAGTTCCTCATATTTTTCGGTGCGGAGCATGGCGGGGGTGATGGTGTGCAGGTCAAAGAGGAAATTTTTCTTGAGCCCGATGCCGTACAAGGCGGGCAGCCGGATGATGAGGGCATCGGGGAAATCCTCCCGCACCCACAGTTCGAGCGTCCGGCGGTTGCGGCCGTAGGCGGGCAGGCCGCTGTCAAAAGGGTCGGGCAGGTCGGACTCGGTGCACTCCCGGCTGTCCGGGTAGACGGCGATGGAGGAGATCAGCACCAGCTGTTTGGGGTCGATGGCCCGCAGGTTTTCCCGGGCGTCCCGCATGACGTCCAGATCGGCCTCGGGGTCGGCGTTGGCCAGGAACATGGCCGCCGGCACCCCGGCGTAGACACAGAGGTCCGGCTTTGTGCCGTAGCTCTGTGCAATATCGGAGGAATGGCATGCCTGGGCAAACGTATGCTTTGCCGCCAGGTTGCCCCCCACAAAACCGGTGGAACCCACCAGGAGATCCTTTGCCATACTTGCAGCACTACCTTTCTGCATTCCGGGGCCGGCAAGCCCCGCTTCCGCCCTGCGGCGGACAAAATCCGGCGGCGGGCAATCCCGCCCGGCCGCTGGGAAATCTTTCTCAAAGGGTTGTCAAAAAAAATGGCATACCGAGTTTATTATACCGACTCGGGTCTGAAAAAGCAATGCAGTCCACTGAACAACTTTAGCCACAATGTTCAAACATTTTCATTTACCCCCTCGCCGGCCCCTAGGGGAAATCCTGCTGCTTGCACAACAAAAGGAACCGGTATCCCCCGCCTGACGGCAGCCGGGGATACCGGTTCCTGAAATGATTCCCAGATTCTGTTTTCCGGCATCAGTGCTGTTCGCACATCCGCAGATAGCCCTCGATGATGGACAGCCCCACCGGCCCCGACTTTTCGGGGTGGAACTGGGTGCCGTAGACATTGCCGTGGGCCACCGCCGCACAGATGCGGCGTCCGCCGTAGACGGTATCGGCCAGACGGTCGTCGTCCGTGGCGGGCAGGGCTTCGTAGGAGTGGATGAAGTAGCACTCCTGGCCGGAGGTCACCTGTTCCAGCGGTGTGCCGTGGAAATCCATCCGGCCGCCCGCCGGGTAGAGGGGCTCCCACCCGATGTGGGGCACCCGCTGGCGGCTGCCGTCCATGGCGGTGGAGGGGATGCGCACCACCCGGCCGTGGATGAGGCCCAGGCCCTGCCAGTAGCCGAACTCCTCCGACTCGTCAAAGAGCATCTGCATACCCAGGCAGATGCCCAGAAGGGGTGTACCCTGGGCGGTTTTCTCCCGCAGCGGGCCCACCAAGTCCAGCTTTTCCAGGCCATGCATGCCGTCCCGGAAGGCGCCCACACCGGGCAGGACCAGGGCATCCGCCTTGAGGACGGCGGCGGGGTCCCCGGTCACCTCCACCTCGGCGCCGAAATGCTCGAAGGCATGGGTCACGCTGAGCAGGTTGGACAGGCCGTAATCAATGACGGTGATTTTCATACGCGCACCTCCACACCGGCCTGACGCAGGCCTTCCTTGAGTTCCGGCACCGTTTCCTTCTCGTAATGGAGTACCGCCGCGCAGGCCACCGCGTCGGCCCCGGCATGCACCGCGTCCACAATGTCGTCGCAGCAGCCCACGCCGCCGCCGCAGATGACCGGCACGTCCACAGCGCTGGTTACTGCCTGGATGAGGTCCAGGTCCATGCCTCGCTGCAGGCCCTCGCAGTCCACGCTGGTCAGCAGGATCTCCCCTGCCCCCAGCGCCTCGCCGCGCTTGGCCCACTCCACCACGTCATAGCCGGAATGGGCCCGGCCGTTGTCGTAGTAGGCTTCCCAGCCCGACCAGCTGCGGCTGCGCTTGGCCTGGATGGACAGCACCATGCACTGGCTGCCGAAGGCCGCCGCCACCTCGGTGATGAGCTCGGGACGCTTGATGGCCGCCGTGTTGATGGCCACCTTGTCGGCGCCCATGGAGAGGATGGCCCGGACATCCTCCACGCTGCGCAGGCCGCCGCCCACACAGACGGGGATATAGACGTCGTCCACCGTGCGGCGGACAATGTCCGACAGGTTGTTGCGGTTGTACAGGCTGGCGACGATGTCGATATAGAGCAGCTCGTCGATGCCCTGCTCGTAGTATTTGCGGGCAAAGGCGTTGGGGTCGCCCAGCTTGCGCAGGCCTTCCAGCTGGATGCCCTTGACGAGGTTTTCGTCCTTGACGTCCAGCCGGGCGATCAGGCGGATCTTTTTGGACATACCGCCGCCTCCTTACATTTCGTGATGGGTGCCTTTCGGGTCGCCCCACAGCACCTCGCTGTCGCCCTCGTAGGGGGTGTGGCGCAGCTTCCAGATGCCGTCCTCGTACTTCCAGATATGGGGCGAACGGAACCGGTCGGCCAGATGCATGAAGTACTCCCGGTCCATCTTGGGCTGCTCGAACAGCTGGCTGGCCCAGGGGAAGTGCTGCTTGTCGATGGACAGGTACTGCATGATCTCCTTCTCAAAGCGGTCGGGGTACTCGCCGTCGAACTTCTTGCACAGCGCCTTGCCTTCGTCCAGGGTGATCTCGCCGTTGCGGATCTCCTGGGCGGCGTCGTAGGTGGTGCGGCCGATGCCGTACTTGATATAGGTGGTGTAGTAGAAGAAATCGTCGATCTTGTCGTCGATGGAGTTGTACTTGGAGTAGGTGCCCTGGGTGCGCTCGGGCGCCGGGCGGAAGCCGCCGTGCTCCACCGCGTAGTAGTAGGCTCCCTGGGGATGCCATTTCTCGTAGTAGCCCAGATAGCGCACCTGGACATGGTTTTTCTCCAGGTTGGAGGTCTCGGAGGGCAGATAGATGGCCAGGTCGGCCTTGTCGATCTTGTAGTCCTCCTCCAGCTGGCGCAGGCTCACGCCGCCCAAATAGATGTGGTCGTAGTCGTTGACGGCAAAGAAGTGCTCGTCCCGCAGGGCGGAGTTGTTGTCGGCGATGGGGTTGCCGAACTCGGCCTCATTCTCGCCGTAGAACACCAGAGGAATGCCGAACTTGGCCGCCATCTTGGGCGCCAGCTGCTTCTGGCCCAGGATGAAGGGCTGGAAAGGGTGGAACAGGTTTTCGGTCGCCAGACGGGTGAGCAGACGGTGGGTCATGCCGTTGGGGGTGCAGAGGTAGTTGTCAAAGCCCGCATGGATCCAGGCCTGCATGTTGTCCCAGCCCCAGGGGGTGTAGATATGGGGCGCCCAGGTGACCGTGAGGGGGTGCATACCGTACTTGTACTTGAGCAGATGGGCGGCGTAGAAGCTGTCCTTGCCGCCGGAGCCGGGGACCAGACAGTCGTAGGAGCCGTCGTTTTTGCGGTACTGGTCGCACAGTTCCCGCAGTTCCTTTTCCCGCAGGGCCCAGTCGATCTCGCCGTTGGCCTTGTTGTGGCAGGCGTGGCAGGCATCGCAGACGCCGTCCTCCTGAATGACCATCGTCTTTTTGATGGAGTGGATGGTATGCTCAAACTCGTAACAGGAGTTGGGCTTCTGGTTGCTCATGACGCATTCCTTGCAGAACTGCACCTTCTGCGGCAGGCCGTAGTAGGTCTCCAGCTGATCCTCCGGAATGTCCGGCGCATATTTGGAATAATCAATGTCGACGTAACGCGGCAGTTTTTCCATGGTGGTTTCCTCCCGATCGGTGGCGTTTCTTTTCCTGTTTTCTTACCCGGCAGGGCAAAAACAAAACGCCGCCCGGAAGAGAGTACACTTCTCTTCCGGGCGGCGTCCTTGCCGTTTGGCGAATATTATAGCACAGCTTTCCCCAGGTTGCAAGCAGAGATTCCGCGTGGCGCGAAGTTTTTTCCCTTACACCACAATGAACTCGTTTTCTTTTTCCAGATACCGGCAAAAGACAAAGAGTCCGCACAGGAAGGCCGCCGGCATGGAGCGCCAGGTCCAGACCCTTCATCCGCCCACCATGCCCCGGTGCATGATCTGCACGCAGGTGCGGTCCTGGGCGTCCGCCAGGCTGTAATTCTGCTCGTTGTCCATCCGCAGCTGATAGTCGGCACCGTCAAACTGCAGATCCGCATGGTCCACCCGGGGCATCCGGCAGACCGGCCAGCCCGTCTCGGCGGGGTCGTCCCCGTCGGCATACTGGGGCCGCGCCGCTGCATACCGGCTGCCGTCGGCGCTCAGCAGGACATACTCCTTGCTGCGCACATCCTCATTGTTCGGGTCGGTGTCGTCCAGACGGCGGATGCCTGCCGTCGCCAGCAGGGTATCGTCGGGGGCGCAGATCTTCCTCTCCTGCCCGTAAAGATTGGGCTTGATCCAGGCCAGTTTTCGCTGGTCCTCCGCCTTGTACAGGATTCCCGCTTTGATCTGATAATTCATCCATCAACACCTCTTTCTGCCTTTCAGCCGATACTGTAAAGGACAACTCCGGCCAGGCCGCATCCGGCCATGACCCAGATGGGATCGCTTTTCCAGCGCCGCAAGATGAAGAACGCCGCCGCAAAGACCAGCACCGCACGCCAGTCGATGGCCGCCCAGTCCGCCGGGACGCCGCTGGTGCTGTAAAACGCCAGCAACAGCAGCGACACCCCCGACGAGGCGATCATGGCCACCACGGCAGGCCGCAGCCCCGACAGCACGCCCTGGACCATGGTCAGGCCCTTGTACCGGTAATAGACATAGGCCAGGGTGGTGACGATGATGCAGGAGGGGATGACGCAGCCCAGGGTCGCCACCAGGGCGCCGGGGATGCCCGCCACCTGGATGCCCACGAAGGTGGCGGAGTTGAGGGCGATGGGGCCGGGGGTCATCTGGGAGATGGTTATGATGTCCGAGAACTGGGTCATGGTGAGCCAGCCGTGCAGGTCCACCACCTGATGCTGGATCAGCGGCATGGTGGCATAGCCGCCGCCGATGCTGAACAGGCCGATCTGGAAAAAGCTCCACAAAAGCTGCAGGTAAATCATGTCAGGCGCCCTCCTTCCGGCGTTCCCGCCGCTCCAGTCGGATGGTATCCAGGGCGCCGATGACGCCGCAGACCAGAATGATGACCACCACGTTCACCCCGAAGAAGCAGGTCGCCGCAAAGGCCCCCGCCATGACCAGGACCGGCAGCACCCGGCGCTGCCGCAGGACCCCGGCGCCCATGGTAAAGACGACGTCGCAGATCACCGCGGCCACACCGGCCGCCATGCCCGCCATGGCCATGCTGACGATCTGGTTGGCCCGGAACGCCGCATAGAAGAAGGAGATCACCGACAGGATGACCAGCGGCGGCAGCACCGTGCCCAGCACCGCGATGAGCGCCCCGGCGATGCCCGCCACGCGATAGCCCACCAGGATGGCCGCATTGACCGCGATGGCTCCCGGGGATGACTGGGCAATGGCGGTGTAGTCCATCATTTCCTGCTCGTCGATCCAGTGCAGCTTCTCCACAAACTTTTTGCGCATGAGGGGAATGATGACAACCCCGCCGCCAAACGTGAAGGTGCTCAGCTGCAAAGCCGACAAAAACAATGTCCGATATTTGTTCATTTTGTTATTCAAGCCGCTTACCTCCCTTGCACCCTCAGTATACGGCTTGATTTTCAATATCGAAAATAGTATTATTTTATTAGTTCAATATTGTTTTTATTATAATTAGGAGAGAAACCATGACCATACGTCATATCCGGATCTTTCTGGCGGTGTGCAATAACGGCTGCAATACTACCCGCGCCGCCGAGCACCTGCACCTGGCACAGCCCGCAGTCAGCCTGGCCATCCGGGAGCTGGAGGAACACTACGGCGTGGTCCTGTTTGACCGCATCGGGCGGCGGCTGGTCCTGACTGAGACCGGCGCCCGCTTCCGGGAGTACGCCATGCACATCTCCGCCCTGTTTGAGGACATGGAGCGGGAGCTGCGCAACGGCGACAGGTTCGGTCTGCTGCGGGTGGGGGCCAGCATCACCATCGGGGCGCAGTTTCTGCCCTACTACGTCAAGACCTTCCGGGGGCTCCATCCCGGGGTGACGGTACAGGCGACCATCCAGCCCTCCCAGCTCCTGGAAGAAAAACTGCTGCAAAACACCATCGACTTTGCCCTGATGGAGGGCCATCCCCGCAATGCGGCCATCCGGGCGGAGGAATACATGAGCGACGCCCTGGTGGTCATCTGTCCCAACGACGGCAGCTTCCGTCCCCACCAGGTCCTGACGCTCCGGGAATTTGCCGGGCAGAACTTTCTTTTGCGGGAGCGGGGCAGCGGCACCCGGGAGGAATTCGAGAACATCGTGGGGGCAGCCGGGCTGACCATCCATCCGGTGTGGGAGGCCATGAGCACCACGGCGCTGGTCAATGGGGTGATCTGCGGGCTGGGCATTGCGGTGCTGCCCTACCGCATGGTGCTGGGCCCGCTGGAGCGCGGCCTGGTGACCACGGTGCAGGTGGAGGGGCTGAACTTCCGGCGGCATTTCTGCATCGCCTGCCACAAGGACAAATACCTGACCCCTCTGATGCAGTCTTTTCTGACCCTGTGCAAGAACTATGAGACGGACTACCCTGCCCCGCAGTACAACGGCCTGTACTGAGGCAAAAAATCCCGCCCGGGACCTTCCTGTTCAGGGAAAGTCCCGGGCGGGTATTTTTGTGTAAAGTCGGTGAGGGGCAGGGCTTACTGCTGTCCCGCCACCTGCACGCCGTCGATGTAAACCGCCTTGACGTTGGTCATGACTTCAAAGGGGCAGCCGTCGGTGAGGACCAGGTCGGCATCCTTGCCCACTTCCAGCGACCCCACCCGGTCGGCCACGCCGATGTGCTCCGCCGGATGGATGGTCACCGCCTGCAGGGCTGCAAAGGGGTCCATGCCCGCCTTGATGGCCATGCCGGCGCACAGCGGCAGGTACTGCTGGGGGATGACCGAGTTGTCGGTGATGATGGACACGTGGCAGCCGGCCTTTGCCAGTACGCCGGGGGTGGTCCAGCTCTTGTTCTGCAGCTCAAACTTGCTGGCATGGGTCAGGGTGGGGCCCACCGCCATGGGGACGTCCTTCTCCTTGGCCAGCTCGTCGGCGATGAGATGGCCCTCGGTCACATGCTCCAGGGTGATGCGCACCCCGAACTCATGGGCGATGCGCAGCGCCGTGAAGATGTCGTTGGCCTGATGGGCATGGGCTTTCAGGGGGATGGTACCGTCCAGCACCGGCAGCAGGGCTTCCAGCTTCTGGTTGTAGGCGGGCATCTTGGTGATGTCCCCGCCCGCTGCCTGCTTGCGGGCACCGTAATCCCGGGCCGCGGCCAGGGCGCCCCGCAAAAAGGCCGCCGTGGACATGCGGGTGGAATCGAACTTATCCTTGTAGACCCGCTTGGGGTTTTCGCCGAAGGCGCACTTCATGGCAACCGGGTCCTTGACCACCATGTTGTCCACCCGGTCGCCCACCGTCTTGAGGGCAATGAAGGTGCCGCCCAGCACGTTGGCGCTGCCCGGGCCGGTGCAGACGCAGGTGACGCCGGCATTGCGGGCCGCCGCAAAGCTGGGGTCCCGGGGATTGATGCCGTCGATGGCCCGCAGGTGCGGCGTCCAGATATCGTTCATCTCGTTGTAGTCCCGGCCCTCGTAGCCGATGCCGGAGCCGTCCAGGCCGATGTGGGTGTGGGCGTCCACAAAGCCGGGGAACACATCCAGCCCCGAGGCATCCACCACCTGGCAGCCCTCGGGGGCGTCGAGGTCTGCACCCATGGCGTCGATTTTGCCGTCCTGGAGCAGAAGGTCGATGTTCTGCGGGTCGGGATGGACGGCGTCGTGAACGCGGCCGCCGCGGATGAGAACAGGTTTGGTTTGCATGATTTACATCCTTCTTTCCTGTCAAACATGAACCCGCCGCCGGCGTTGCAGACCGGCAGCGGGCATTTGGTATCAGTGGGCTCAGCCCTGTTTCCAGATGGGGTCCTTCAGTTCCCACTCGCCGTACTCGTTCTTCTCGAACAGGTCGCGGTTGTAGAACTTGTCCATGATGGCCCAGAACTCGCTCTCGGTGTAGCCGCAGAACTCGCAGAAGTCGCGGACGCACAGGGGGTCCAGCTTGCCGTCCCGCGCCTTGATGATGGGGATAGCCTCCTCACGGGTCATCATGCCGTAGCGGATATAGCGGGCGGTGTAGTCGGTGGCCGCCGCATGGCCGAACTTGGGATACTTGAGCCAGGAATGCACCAGGTAGGCACGGGAATCGATCTGGTCGAAGTTCTCGGCGTGATGGGTACGGTCCCACTCATGGGTCAGGTCATGGAAGCCGTGGGCCTTGGCCAGCTGGTAGTTCTTGTAGCTGTTCCAGGGCACAAAGTAGCTCATATAGAAGGGATCCAGCTTTTTCAGCTCCTCGGCATCGGGGGCCAGGGTCAGGCTCAGGTCCTTCTCGGTGACGCCGTCGCCGATGAGCTCCTCCATGGGGAAGCCGACGGCCACGCCGTTCTCGATCTGGTCCATGGCGGAGTAGGTCTCCTGGTCGGCGTTGCCGCCGTACTCAAAGCTTACGTTCTCGCCGTAGCAGAGCATGGGGGTGTTGAACTTGGCCGCCATGTGCAGCGGGAAGGTGTAGATCAGGCGGTC
>CALXHO010000037.1 GCA_944388125.1 uncultured Gemmiger sp.
ATGGATACATCCAACGCCACCAAGCTCAAGGATGCCCTGGAAGCCGACGGCTTCTCGGTCAACCCCACCATGTGGGACTTCTACACCACCGGCGCAGGCTCCAGCTACGGCCTGGTCACCGCGTCCGGCTCGCTGAACAACTACATCTTCAACAACGCCGAGTTCCTCGTCAATGAGGTTCCCCAGAGCGCTTACACCGACACCGAGTGGAACTCCGTCGCCCAGTACGGCGACGCGGCAGTGGTGGTCTTCGGCCGCATCTGCGGCGAGGGCGCCGACCTGCCCTGGTACAACTCCGGCGACGGCGACGGCAACATCCTCTCCCTCACCACCGAGGAGCGGGATCTGCTGGCAAAGCTGGCAGAGCTCAAGGCCGCCGGCCAGATCAAGAAGATCGTTGTCCTGCTCAACGCCACCAACCCCATCGAGCTGGACTTCCTCAACCCCGCCATCTGCGGCACCGATTACAGCATCGACGCCTGCCTGTGGGTGGGTGAGGTCGGCCAGACCGGCATCAACGCCATCGGCGACCTGCTCAAGGGCACCGTCAATCCCAGCGGCAAGCTGGTGGATACCTACTGCTACGACAACCTGACCTCCCCCGCCATCCAGAACGCCCACGCCACCTCCTACACCAATGCGGCGGAAGCGGGCCTGGCCTTTGCGGGCAGCAACAACGAGTACTACGTTGCCTATCAGGAAGGCATCTACGTGGGCTACCGCTACTACGAGACCCGCTACGAGGACTACGTCCTGGGTAACGCCAACGTGGGCGACTATGACTACGCCTCCACCGTGGCCTATCCCTTCGGCTACGGCCTGTCCTACACCACCTTCTCCTACGGCCCCATGACCATGCAGGAGGAGGGCGACACCTTCACCTTCAACGTGGATGTCACCAACACCGGTGCCGTGGACGGCGCCGAGGCGGTGGGCCGCAGCATGGGCAATGACTGCCTGCTGGCCAACGGCAAGGCCTACTCCGGCATCTACGGACCAGGCGTCAACATTCACCGCACTCCCTACTCCGGCCGCAACTTCGAGTACTACTCCGAAGATCCCTTCATCTCCGGCAAGACCTGCGCGGCTGAGGTCACCGGCATCCAGTCCAAGGGCGTCTACGTCTACATGAAGCACTTCGCCCTCAACGACCAGGAGACCGCCCGCGACGGTATCTGCGTCTGGACCAACGAGCAGGCTGCCCGTGAGATCTACCTCCAGGCCTTCGAGTATCCCGTGGAGGAAGCCAACGCCTACTGCGTCATGACCTCCTTCAACCGCATCGGCTGCGTCTGGGCCGGCGGCGACTACAACCTGCTGACCAACATCCTGCGCGGTGAGTGGGGCATGGAAGGCTTTGCCGTCACCGACTTCTCCAACTCCAACAATTACATGGATGTTGTGCAGGGCGTTCTGGCCGGCGGCGATGCCTGGGACTGCAACGAAGCAACCAAGTGGACCGACAAGCTGCGCCAGTATCAGGATGACGCCACCGTTGTCAGCGCCATGCGCCAGGCGACCGACCGCATCCTGTACACCGTGGCCAACTCCAACGCCATGAACGGCGTCAGCCCCAACATGCGCGTGGCGGAAGTCATCACCTGGTGGCAGATCGCCTTCATCGCCTGCGATGTGGTCTTCGGCCTGCTGGCAGTGCTCAGCATCGTCATGGCCGTCCGCAGCGGCAAAAAGGCCAAAGCCAAGGCGAAAGCAGAAAACGCCTGATCCGCCATTCTCGGAAGAAGTCTTCTCAATCTTCTTGCTTCTTCTTTTTCTTACACAACCCCGAAGCGGGGCCGGAATTTCCGGCCCCGCTTCGGGGTTTTTCCGGCAGTTTTTTCAGCCGGGCCCGGGCCAGCAGCACCATGCCCAGCCCCAGAACGACCAGAAGCAGGCAGACGGCGGCCCCGGTGATCAGGTTCATACGGCTGCGGGCAGCGGGGGAGGAGGTGTCAAAGGCGGCCAGCATGGCGGTCTGGAGGGAGAGCATGGAGACCAGGGAGGCCGCAAAACTGATCTGCTTGACGGCAAGGAGGGCGGGGGACCGCCGCCGGTGAGACCGGATGAGAAAGACCAGGGCGGAGATCAGGCAGTAAAAGTCGTAGAGGGCCACGGCAAAGATCCAGTACCCCTCATACCGGAAGCCGTTGCCCTCCCGCACAATGAGGACGGCCACCCCCAGCATGGAGAGGGACACCGTCACAAGCAGCACCCCGCACAGGCGGTAGGACCTCCAGCCCGCCCGCAGGCTGGCTTCGGGGGAGGACTG
Organism: uncultured Gemmiger sp.; assembly: GCA_944388125.1. Classification (GTDB taxonomy): domain Bacteria; phylum Bacillota; class Clostridia; order Oscillospirales; family Ruminococcaceae; genus Gemmiger. Next base: position 2,270 of record CALXHO010000037.1, read on the forward strand.
CCCGGCGGCGGCCCGGGCGCTGCGCAATACCAGAGCCCGCGTCACACAGAGGGCAAGATAATACCCGGCCAGTGCCATCAGCCAGGGGGAGTCCAGCCACCACCCGGCAGCCAGCTTGGAGGCGGCCAGGACCCCGTTGACGGCCAGGGAGCCGTATCCCGCCCACAGGATGCGGGTGCTGTCGTCGTCGTACAGGCGGGCGAGGAGGGGATGGCTGTGGGCGGCGTGGGAGACCGCCTGCCTCAGGCGTTTGCGGCGCAGAGAGCGGACCAGGGCCCACACCGCCAGACACAGAAACACCGCCGCCCCCGTGTGGACGGCATACTGCACCGGCCCGGGCGGCAGAGGGCTGTCCTCCGGCGCGGCCACGATGGCCAGGGACGCCGCCGAAAAGACCGCCGCGCCCAGGCAGGAGGGAAGCAGCGGCGGAGGGAAAAGCCGCCCGGCGGGACGGCGTGGGGTGGTGGCTTTGCGGCGCATGGCGGTGTCTCCCTTTCAATGCGGGGTAAAAAGAAGCTGACTCTATGCTGCCCGGCGGGCATTTGCGTTTTGTTGGGGTTTTGTTTGTGTTTTGTTAACGGCGCCGGCACAGCAAAACAGGGCATCCCGCCGCAGCGGAATGCCCTGGAAAGAGGTTTTGCGGGGATTCAGTCCTCCAGTCCGCGGAGGAGGGGGATCAGGCAGAGCATGAGCAGGATGCCCGCCAGTCCGACGGCGATGCCGGCAACCAGCAGGTTCCACAGCATGACCATGCACATGCCCAGCCCCAGCATCAGGGCGCCCACAATGCCCAGCACCGCAATGGCCACAGACCGGAAGCTGAGGGCAATAACTGGCTTGCCCTCCATCCGGCGGCGGACAAAGATCATGAGGAGCAGCACCAGCAGTCCCGCAGCGCCCGACACCACGCCGGGGGTCATGGCGTTCCACTGGGGCAAAAGCGCCATGCACATGCCCAGGGCAAACAGAATGCCGCCGATGGTGGAAAGGATGAGAGTGACAAAATTCTTCTTTTTCATGGGAAAATTCCTCCTGATTCACAAGATCGTAACGGGTGGGGGCAGGGAGCTCACTGCCCGGAATGGTCGTTTTTCTCCAAAAAGGCGTCCACAAAGGCGTTTTCCACCTTTTTGTAGCCGCCGACTACGGTGTCCTCCACCTTCTGATAGGCGCCGGTGACCTTGTCGGCCATGCCGCCGGTCTTGAGGGAGCCGTCCTCCTCCAGAAAGGTATCCACAAATTTTTCCTCAATGCCCTTGTAGGCGCCGATGACTTTTTGACCCAGTTTGCCGGGTTTCAGATGATATTCGCTCATGTCCGTGACCTCCTGAATTGTGGGGAAAGACCACTCAGATGGTGGCCTTTCCGTTTCTGTGCCCACAGTATAGGGCCGGATTGTTGGGGGATTGCTTGGGTTTTGTTTGCAAAGTGTTAAATCGGGCGGACACAAAAAATCCGCCGCCCGGTTTTTGCGCCGGGCGGCGGAAGGGCTTTTTGGTTGTCAGAAAAGGGGCGGAAAGGCATTAGAGCAGGGCTTCCAGCTCCGCCAGGTCGGCGGGGGTGTCCACATCCCGCAGTTCGGCAGGGGAGAGGGCGGGCAGCACCCGCACCAGCTCCGGGTGGGCGGCCATCACCGCCCCGCCGCCCCGCCCGGCAGGCAGGGCGCGCAGCTCCTTAAAAAGGGCGCGGGGAAAACACACCGGCGCGCCCGCCTGCTGCCCGTACCCCAGCCGCCAGATGGCGGTCGGTGTGTGAGCAGCGGCCAGCAGCAGGGTCTGTACCGTCTCCGAACTGACCAGGGGCTGGTCCCCGGGAAAAAAGACGCAGGCGTCCAGGCTGACCTCCCCTGTGAGAGCATCCAGCCCCAGCCGCACCGTGTCGCTGCGCAGGGGCAGGTCGTGGCGCAGGCAGGGCACACCCCGGGCAAGGCAGAGAGCCTCCACCCCGGCATCCCGGGTCACCACCACCCGGCGGGAAAATCCCTGTTCCGTAGCGTCCAGCACCCGGTCGATGAGGGGGCGTCCCCCCAAGGACGCCAGCAGCTTGCCGCCGCCGAACCGCCGCCCCAGCCCCGACGCCATAATGACACAGCCGATTTTTCCAAAGGGCCGGTCCAGGTCGACGACCCAGGCGTCGGGCCGGGCTTTCAGGGCATTGAGAAAGGGAAGATCCTGGCTGCGCAGGACAGCCGCCACCCGCTTTTGCTCCAAAAGGCGGAGGAGGGCATTCTGATAGGCGGTGTCCTGGGATTCCAGATACCCCACCTCGTCCACAAAGGCCCAGGGGCAGGGGCTTTCCATGCAAGCGTCCAGCGCCCGCACCCCCGCCTTAGCAAAGGCCCCGGGTACCGGGCGCATGCGGTTTTCCGGGCCGGGGAGGGCAGGATCAAAGACCCCTACCCGGGTTATCCGGCCGGAGGGAACCTCCACCAGGTCGACCCCCTCCCCACGGACGGCACGGGTGCAGATGCCGGGGACAGGGGCCGGGCAGAGCAGGGGCAGCAGTTCTTTTAGCAGAGTGGTCTTGCCTGCACCCCGGCCGCCCGTCAGGAACAGGTGGCGCTTACCGCTGATCGCCAAAAATCTGGCAATAGATGCCGCGGCAGGCCTGGGTGCATTGTTCGCGGTAGGCTGCATACTTGTCCAGAAACTCCTTTCCCCGGGGGGTCAGGCGGCTGCCGCCGCCGTCCCTGCCGCCGGTGGTGCGCTGGGTGAGGGGGAAGCCCAGGGCCTCCTCCGCATGGCGGACCAGGCGCAAAGCCTTGGTGTAGGCCATGCCCATGGACGCCGCCGCGGCCCGGAGAGAACCCTCCGTCTCCACGGCACAGAGCAGACGGTAGGGGCCCTCGCCAAAAAAGCGCTCCCCCTCGTCGTCCAGCAGAAGTACCTTTGTCACAGGTTCCATGGTTCATTCTCCTCCTGCTCCTCGCTGAGCATGACAAGATGCCGACGCCCGTCCCGGCCGGGGCAGGCCGTCAGGCTGACGGGGCCGTAGATGGCCGATAGGGCGCTCTCCAGTTCGGGCAGCAGGTCGTCCGCCGGGGAGAGCACCGCCAGAGTTCTGCCCTCCTGCAGAACCAGCAGCCGGTCGCAGCAGGAGAGGGCCAGCATGGGGTCGTGGAGGGCCGCCAGCACCCCCCGGCGGCCCTGCCTCACCCAGCGGCGGAGAAGATGGAGCATCCGGTACCGCAGCTGAAAGTCCAGGGCGCTCTCCGGCTCGTCCAGAAGCAGCAGCTGCGCCCCCGACACCAGCGTCCGGGCCAGGATGCACAGCTGCTTCTGGCCCTCGCTCAGGGTCTGGTAGTTCTCCTCCTCCCGCCCGGCCAGCCCGGTGAGGGCCAGGGCACGGCGGGCGGCGGCTTTCATCTGGGCGGTGGGGCGTTCCAGCAGGCCCAGATGGGGGTTATACCCCATGAGGACCACATCCAGCACCGAGATGTCGATGCCGATGCCGCTGCGCTGGGGGATGTAGGCGCAACGCCGGGCCAGCTGCCGGGGCGGCAGGCTGCCCAGGTCACAGCCCTCCAGCAGGCTCTGCCCGCCGTGAGGGAGCAGACCGCAGACCGCCTTGAGCAGGGTGGTCTTGCCGCTGCCGTTGGCCCCCAGAATGCCGGTGATCAGCCCCGGGGCGGCGGAAAACTCCACCCCCCGCAGAATGTCCGGGCCGCCGTAGCCGGCGGTCAGGCCGGTGACGGTGAAAAAAGGTTCGTGGTTCACAGACTCCGCCTCCCCCGTACCACCAGCCAGATGAGGAAGGGCGCCCCCAAAAGGCTGGTGAAGATGCTCACCGGCAGTTCGGTCTCGGCCAGGGAGCGGGCCAGAAGGTCGGCGGCGCAGAGCAACACCCCGCCCAGCAGGCCGCTGAGCACCATGGTGCCCATGCGGTTGGAGCGGGTGAGCAGCCGGGCCCCGTGGGGGGCCAGCAGGCCGATGAAGCTGATGAGACCCGTCAGGCTGACCACGCAGGAGACGGTGAGGGTGGCGGCCAGCAGCACCACCAGGCGGAGTTTGCCCACCGGCACCCCCAGCATGCGGGCCTCGTCCTCCCGGGCGGAGAGGAGGATGACCTGCCGGTGCAGGGCAAACAGCACCGCCATCACCACGGCGCACAGAGCCATATTGACGGCGGCGGAGTGCAGGCTGATGCCGTTGAGGCTGCCCATGATCCAGTACTCGATGGAGGCCAGCTGGCGTTCGGGGTCGGCGGTGAGCTTGAGGCAGATGAGCACCGTCTGGGCCAGGGCGTGCACCGCGATGCCCGCCAGCACGATGGTGCTGCCCCGCCCCGAGCAGTCGAGAGCCGCCAGGGCCAGGGCGGCAAAGACCGCCGCAATGGCGCCCCCGAAGGAGCAGGCGGTGACGGCCGCCGTGCCGGAACAGAAGAGGATGCCCGCCGCCGCCCCCGCGCTGGCCCCTGAGGAGACACCGATGACGTCGGGGGAGGCCAGGGGATTGCGGAAAACGGTCTGGTAGACAAAGCCGGAGGCGCCCAGGGCAAAGCCCCCCAGCACCCCCACCAGCATGCGGGTGAAGCGCAATGTCCAGAACACCCGGACCTGCATGTCATCCCCGGCCAGCAGGCCCTCCAACGTCAGGGGATACTTGCCCACAAAGAGGCTGCACAGGCCGAGGACAACCAGCAGGATGCCCGCCCCTGCGCACAGCCCCCCGGCCTTACGCCAGCGGGTAGGTGAAGCCATAGAAGTTCTCATAGAAGCTGTCCATCACAGCGTTGGCCTCATCGGCGGAGCAGAGGTCGGGATGCAGCACGGTGGAAAGCCACACGGCACCCAGAATGCCGCCGGGGACCGGACTGTCCCAGGCCTCGGCGTCGCCGGGCATCTGGTAGACGTTGCCGTTCTTGACGGCGGTGCAGTCGGCCAGGTTGGCGTCGTTCAGCACGTCGTCGCAGGTGTAGGAGGCGTCGGAGGCCAGGATGATGTAGTCGGGGTCCCAGGCCAGCAGCTGCTCATAGTCGATGTCTACCCAGTAGGTGTCGGTGATGTCCTCCGCCACATTGCGGCCCCCCGCCAGATCGATGAGGTCGCTCTGGTACATGGCGCTGCCCGCCGTGGACAGCAGGTCGGAGTTGCCCGCCAGATAGACGTCGGGGCGGTCGGCATCGGCCAGGGTGGTCTCCAGACGGGTCTGCTGCTCCTCGGTGAAGGCCAGCAGATCGTCGGCGGCCTCCACGGCGTTGGTGGCCCGACCCACCAGGGTGATGGTCTCGGCCAGCAGGGTGCGGTCCTCGGGGTTGATGAGCAGGACGGGGATGCCCAGCTCGGTCAGGGAGTCGGCGGCGCTCTCCAGCTTGAGGGGCAGGATGACGAGATCGGGTTCGAGAGCCGCGCAGCCCTCCAGATCAAACTCCTTGGCGGAACCCACGCTGGGCAGCTCCAGCAGCTCGGGGGCGCTCAGGCTGTAAATGGGGCGGGTGTCCGCCTTGGCCTCGATGCCCACCATGCGGTCGGCACGGCCCAGGGCAATGAGCAGGCTGGAGGAAATGTAGTAGCCGCTGACGATGGTCTGGGGCTCGCTCTCGATGGTGACGGTGCGGCCCGCCTGATCGGTGAGGGTCATGGGGTAGGTGAGGGGCTGGGCCTCCACGGCCTCCTCTGGGGTGACGGGGGTGGCTTCCTCCGTCTCCACCGTCACCGAGGAGGACTGGCTGGTATCGGCAACATTGTTGCAGGCGGCCAGGGAGACCGTCAGGGCAAGGGCGGTGGCAAGAGCAGCCGCACGGGTGGTAAGACGCTTCATAGGATAAATCATTCTCCTTTTCTCCGGCCGCAGGGGGGCATGACAACCTCCCGCGACCGTTGTAGTTTAGAAAGTACAACGAGATTATAGCAGACCTTTCTTCCTTATTCAAATGCAATATGGTACAATCAGGATGAAACAGTGTGCAAAAGAATGATTTTTGCCCTTTTGCCCCGAAAAAAGGAGACTGTCCCATGATGACCATTCAGAACTACGTCCGCCCGCAGACGCTGGAGCAGGCGTATGAACTTTTGAGCAAAAACCGCCGCAACCGTGCTGTGGCGGGGATGCTGTGGCTGCGCCTGACCGGCGGCAGCATCCAGACCGCCGTGGACCTGTGCGATCTGGGCCTGGATACCATGGAGGAGACCGACGACGCCTTTGTCATCGGCGCCATGACGCCGCTGCGCAAACTGGAACTGGCCCCCGGCTTTGCCGCCTACACCGGCGGTGCCGCCGCCCGGGCCCTGGGGGATATTGTGGGGGTGCAGTTCCGCAACCTGGCCACGGTGGGCGGCAGCGTCTTTGGACGGTTCGGCTTTTCCGACGTGCTGACCCTGCTGCTGGCCCTGGACACCGAGGTGGAACTGTACGGCGCGGGCCGGATGCCTCTGGCCGAATTTGCCGAGCTGCCCCAGACTACCAGGGACCTGCTGGTGCGGATCTACGTCAAAAAGACGCCGGGCAACGTGGCCTACCGGGCGGTGCGCATCGCCCGCACCGATTTTCCGGTGCTGACCTGCGCGGCTTCCCGGCTGGACGGCAAGGTGCGCCTGTGTGTGGGAGCCCGGCCGGGCAAAGCCATGGTGCTGGATCTGACCGAAGCCGCCGCCGGAGGCCTGACCCCGGATACCGTCAAATCGCTGGCCGAAGAGGCAGCAAAACAAATCCTCACGGGCAGCAATTCCCGTGGCAGCGCGGCCTACCGCAGCCATCTGGTGCGGGTGCTGGCCGAGCGGACTCTGTCGCAGGTGGGAGGCTTTGGAAATGGAGATTAAACTGAAACTCAACGGCAAGGCCGTCGCCGGGTCGGTGGAGGCGGATACCCCCCTCATCGACTTTCTGCGGCAGAAAGGCTGTTACAGCGTGAAATGCGGCTGCGACACCTCCAACTGCGGGCTGTGCACCGTGTTTCTGGATGATGTGCCGGTGCTGTCCTGCTCGGTGCTGGCCGCCCGGGCGGACGGCCACGCCGTCACCACTCTGGAGGGCCTCCAGGAGGAGGCCGCCGATTTCGTCGGCTTTATTGCCGACCAGGGCGCCGACCAGTGCGGTTTCTGCAACCCCGGCTTTGTCATGAACACCATCGCCCTGCTGCGGGAAAACCCCGACCCCACCGACGACGAGATCCGGGCCTATCTGGCGGGCAACCTCTGCCGCTGCTCCGGCTACGAGGGCCAGCTGCGGGGTATCCGCGCCTATCTGGACAGCAGAAAGGGGAAAGGAGCGCAAAATGGCAACTGAAAAGTATCAATATGTAGGCCATGCCATGCGCAAGAAGGATTCCATGCAGCTTTTGCTGGGCAAGCCGGTCTACACCGATGACATCGTCCCCCGGGACGCCCTGGTGGTTAAATTGCTGCGCAGCCCCCATGCCAGCGCCCTGGTGGAAGAGATCGACACCTCCATCGCCCTGAAAGTCCCCGGGGTGGTGGCTGTCTATACCTGGAAGGATGTGCCCCGGACCCGCTTTGCCATCGCGGGCCAGACCTACCCGGAGCCCTCCCCCTACGACCGGCTGATCCTCGACCGGCAGCTGCGCTTTGTGGGGGACCCGGTGGCCATCATCGCGGCGGAGACCGAGAAAGCCGCCGCCAAGGCCATGCGCCTGGTGAAAGTCAAGTACAAGCTGCTGCCCGCCATCCTGGACATGCACGACGCCAAGGACAACCCCGTCCTCGTCCACCCCGAGGAGGACTGGTATCCTCCCTGCCCGGTGGGCGGCGACAACAAGCGCAATCTGGTGGCCAGCGATGTGGAATCCGACGGCGACGTGGAGAAGGTCCTGGCCGACTGCGACGTGGTCATCGACCACACCTACCACACCAAGGCCTTCCAACAGGCCATGATGGAGACCTTCCGCACCTATGCGGAGATGGACCGCTACGGACGCCTGCACGTCATTTCCTCCACCCAGATCGTCTTCCACTGCCGGAGAATTCTCTCCCGGGCACTGGGCATTCCCAAGAGCCGCATCCGGGTGGAAAAGCCCCGCATCGGCGGCGGCTTCGGCGCCAAGCAGACCGCCGTCTGCGAGGTCTACCCGGCTTTTGTTACCCTGAAAACCGGCCGCCCCGCCGAGCTGATCTACACCCGGGAGGAATCCCAGATCGCCGGCTCCCCCCGCCATGAGATGGAGATCCGCGTCCGGCTGGGGGCCTCCTCCGACGGGCGCATCCGGGCGCTGGACCTCTATACACTCTCCAACACCGGCGCTTACGGCGAGCACGGTCCCACCACCGTGGGTCTGTCCGGCCACAAGTCTATCCCTCTGTACACCGGCAGCCTGGAGGCCTTCCGCTTCTCCTACGACGTGGTCTACACCAACCTGCAGCCCGCCGGAGCCTACCGGGGCTACGGCGCCACCCAGGGCATCTTTGCGGTGGAGTCAGCGGTCAACGAGCTGGCCGAGCGGCTGGGCATCGACCCCACCGTCCTGCGGGACCGTTGCATGGTGCGCCAGGGCATGACCATGCCCGCTTACTACAACGAGCCCGCCTCCGCCTGCGCCCTCGACCGCTGCATGGCCCACTGCCGGGAGATGTTCGACTGGGAGCACCGCTATCCCGTGCGGGACATGGGCAACGGAAAGGTGCGGGCCGCCGGCGTGGCCATGGCCATGCAGGGCTCTGCCATCTCCGGGGTGGACGTGGGCTCCGCCACCGTCAAGCTGGCGGAGGACGGCACCTACAACCTCATCATCGGCGCGGCGGACATGGGCACCGGATGCGATACCATCCTGGCCCAGATGGCCGCCGAGTGTCTCGACTGCCCGGTGGAAAACATTGCCGTTTTCGGGGCGGACACCGATGTCTCCCCCTACGACTCCGGCTCCTACGCCTCCTCCACCACCTACGTCACCGGCAAGGCGGTGGAAAAGGCCTGCACCGAGCTCAAAGGCCAGATCTGCCGCATTGCTGCCGACCTGCTGGGCTGCGCCCCTGAGGACGCCCTCTTTGAGGGGGACCATGTCCGTTGCGGCACCGACGGCCGCACCGTCTCCATGGAGGAGGTGGCCTACAAGTCCCAGGCGGGCAACACCCATGCGGCGGAGTCCACCGCCACCCATTCCAGCCCGGTGTCGCCCCCGCCCTTCATGGTGGGCATGGCAGAGATCGAGCTGGATAAACTCACCGGCGAGGTGAAACTCCTCAACTACATGGCTGTCGTCGACTGCGGCATCCCCGTCAACCCCGCCCTGGCCCGCATCCAGGCGGAGGGGGGCATCGTCCAGGGCATCGGCATGACCCTGACCGAGAACGTCACCTACGACCATCGGGGCCGCCCGGTGGAGGCCTCTTTCATGCAGTACAAGATCCCCACCCGGCTGGACATGGGCCATCTCAAGGTGGAGTTCGAAAACAGCTACGAGCCCACCGGGCCCTTCGGCGCCAAGTCCATCGGGGAGATCGTCATCAACACCCCGGCTCCGGCCATCGCCCACGCTATCTACCGGGCCACCGGCGTCTGGCACCGGGAACTGCCCATCACCCCCGAGGCCATCGCCATGAGCCGCCCGGAGGAAAACGCCTGAAAAAAGCCTGCCGCGGCGGAAAATCCCAAACAACAGGGACAATTTTTTTTCAAAGCAGGGTACGGCGGTAAATTTTCACAAATTTAAAAATCTATCGAAACAGCGAATAAAATTGTCGGAAAATGCGGCTTGAATTTCCCTGTGGGGCAAATTAACAGTTTGTTCACAGTGTGATAATAGTTTTTTCGCAAGTCCTGGGTATTCTATACTCACAGGGACGGAGCCGCAACCGTAACCCTGTAACATGATTCCTCCTCACACCAAAACGATACCCCAACCGCCCCCTCCTGTTACCGCAAGCAGGAGGGGGCAATCTTTTGCCCTGCCGGACCGGGAAAGCGCTGCTTTCCCGGTCCGGCAGATTTTGTCCCACCCCCAAAAGGGAACGGGCGGCAAACAGAAAATTGTCGTATGAGAGAGAATATGCTATAATGACACAAGTCTGATACCCTGTCCCGCACAGGGCACCACATGATTTTACGCCTGCCCCGGCAGTGCGGCATACCGGAGGGACTTATCCAATGAGCAAACGTCAGATCCTGGAATATCTGCTGGAGACAAACACCAGCGTTTCCATCGCCCAGATGTGCTTTGCACTGCTGGCAGCCATGGTGCTGGGCATCTTCATGTACTTTGTCTACCGCGCTACCTACCGCGGCACGCTGTACTCCAAAAACTTCAACATCACCCTGGTGCTGGTCGCCCTCATCACCACGGTGGTCATGATGATCATCGGCACCAACCTGGCCCTCAGCCTCGGCATGGTGGGCAGCTTGTCCATCATCCGTTTCCGTACCGCCATCAAGGAACCCCGGGATATCGCCTTCCTGTTCTGGGCCGTCAGTATCGGCCTGGCCTGCGGCAGCGAGTTCTACCTGGCCGGAGCACTGGGCAGTGTGGCCATCGCCGTGGTGCTGGCTGTGGCAAATCTCGACCTCTATGACTCGGTGAGCTATCTTCTGGTGGTGCGGGGCGCCCAGGGCACCCTGGATGCCGCCGCCGTGCAGGCCGCCGTCAAGGGCAAGGTCCGCGCCTGCAAGCTGCGCATGCGCAGCCTGGACGGCACCGACGAGGAAGTGACCTTTGAACTGCGCATCCGCAGCAAGAACGAAGCCGCCCTGGTGGACGCCGTCAAGGCCTGCACCGGCGTGGAGAGCGTCAACCTTGTGAGTTACAGCGGAGAGACCATCGGATGAACATTCCGTTTTACAAGCGGCTGCTGCGGGTGGTCATGCCCCTGCTGGCCCTGGCCGCCCTGCTGGCGGCGGGGCTCTGGTGCATGGCGGAACTGCCCGATCTTTCGGCCAACGCGGGGCGCACCGTGGTCATCAATGAGATCTGCGTCAAGAACCTCACCGGCCTGACCGACGCCGACGGGGAGACGGGGGACTGGATCGAGCTCATCAACCTGTCGGGGGAGGACATGGTCCTGGACGGCTGGGGCTTGAGCGACAACCCCGACCGCCCCTACAAGTGGACCTTCCCCGAGGGCACTGTGCTCAGCGGCGGGGCCAACAACATCATGGTGCTCTTTGCCGACGGCAAGGACGGCTACGACGGCGCCGGCAGCCTGCATACCAACTTCCGCCTTTCCCGCAAGGGGGAGACGCTGGTCCTCACCGACACCGACGGCAGCACGGTGGATACCCTGGACTACGACAGTCAGGAATACGACCTGACCTACGGCCGCCTGCGGGGGGACGCCGGCCGGGTGGGCGTGCTGGCCGCCCCCACCCCGGGCAGCGCCAACTCCACCCGCTTTCTGGAGGAGACGGTGCAGCCGGTGGACCTGGGGGAAGTGACCTTCTCCCGGCAGGCGGGCTTTTATGAGGACGCTTTCCGGCTGAGCCTCAGCTGCGATGACCCCGACGCCGCCATCGTCTACACCCTGGACGGCAGCCTGCCCACCACCTCCAGCCCCATCTACACCGGGCCCATCTCCATTGAAAGCAGAGAAGGGGAGGCCAACGAGTACGTCAGCCTGCCCTCCGCCTTCCGGGGCGAGTGGGTGCTGGGCTATGTCTGCGACTATGCCCCCCAGCCGGTGGCCAAGTCGACCACCGTCACCGCCTGCGTCTACAAGGACGGGGTGCTGGGCGAGGCCGTCACCACACAGACCTACTGGGTGGGGCTGGACCGGTACACCCTGCCGGTGGTCAGCGTCACCGCCCAGGCGGAGGATCTCTTCGGCCCCGAGGGCATCTACGTCCCCGGGCAGACCTACTACACCCTGCGCAAGTACGGCGACATGGACCGGCTGGGCAATTTCAGCGGCAATCAGAAGATCGACGCCCGCATCCAGATCCTGGACACCGACGGCACCGAGCTGCTCAACGCCCACACCACCGTGCGGGTGTCCGGCGGCTGGAGCCGTCTGGACTCGGTGATGAAAAACCTTCACCTCAAATTGCAGGACGGGGCTACCTCCGGCCTGCTGGACAAGGCCCCCGGCGGCGACGCCCTGGACACCCTGGTGCTCCGGGGCAGCGGCAACGGCACCGTCTTTACCTCCCTGCACCAGGACGCCTTCCTCTGCAACTACCTCTATGGGCTGGACGTGGGCACCCAGTACAACCAGCCGGTGGTGCTGTTTCTGCAGGACGAATACTGGGGCGTCTACACCGTGCGGGAGAGTAAGAACACCGATTTCTTTCTCCGCCATTACGGCATCGAGGAGGAGGACCTGATCTGTCCCGGCACCACCCCCGACGAGGAGGCCCAGCCCGAAAAGAGCGCCTTCGGCCTGGGGGTGGACGCCCTGGACGCCACCACCCCCGAGGGCATGGCCTGGGTGGAGGAAAACGTGGATGTGGACGAGTACATCCGCTACATCATTGCCCAGATGTACACCTACAACGCCGACGGCCTCTACAACGGCGGCAACAACTCCATCCTGTGGAAGAGCGCCGAGGTGGACGAGGACAACCCCTACGCCGACGGCCGCTGGCGGTTTTTGCTCAACGACCTGGACGCCACCATGGTGGATGTGGAGGTGGACCCCTTCGCCTACCTGCTGGAGAACGAGTTCTCCTTCCAGACCCACGAGACGGCCCCCTGGTACTCGGTCATCGACAACCTGTTCCAGAAACTGTGGGCCAACGCCGATTTCCGCGCCCGCTTTGCGGAGGAATACCGCAAGGAGATGGCAACGGTCTACGCCCCCGAGAACATCGTCCCGGCCTTTGAGGCATGGGCGGACCTGCTGCGCCCCGAGGCGGAGGCAGATCTGGCCAGGCAGGAGATCGGCGTCACCAGCCTGGCGCCGCTGGCCGCCAAGCTGCTGGACTACACCATCGAGCCCTGGGAGATGACGATGGACGAGTGGGAGACCCAGGTGGACTACGTGAAGGACTACCTGACCCGCCGGGCGGACATCATGCTCAATTATCTGGACGACTACCTGCAGCTGGCGGAGGAGGGCGCGGCATGAAACTGAATCCGTGGAAAACGCCCCCGCTCCGGGCCATGGGCGAGGCGGCCCTGGCCGTGGACCGGCATGAGGAAAAGTTCCTCCTCACCCCCGGGGAGGCGGCCTACGCCCAGCGCCTGCTGGACGGCCTGCTGCGGCGGGACAGCTACTCCGCCGCGGGGGCCTACTACATCCGCAGCCTCTACTTCGACACTCCCGGGGACGGGGATTACATGGACAAGGTGCTGGGGGTCAGCGACCGGCGCAAGGTCCGCCTGCGCCTCTACGACACCGACGCCCCCCGCGTCCGGCTGGAACTCAAGGAGAAAAGCGGCAGCTACTCCCACAAGACCGGCCTCTGGCTGAGCCGGGAGGAGGCGGAAGCCCTGATTGCCGGGGATGCCTCGGTGCTGCTTCGGCAGGACACGGCGGCGGCCCGGCGGGCCTGGACCCAGTTTGCCCGCATGCCCCGGCGCCCGGCAGCCCTCATCGACTACGAGCGCACCGCCTGGACCATGCCGGTGGAGCGGGTGCGCATCACCCTGGACAGCCATGTCCGCGCCGCCAGGAGCAGCGCCCTCTTTGACCCCCATGTCCCCATGCTGGGGGTGCATTCGGGGGAGGCGGTGATCCTGGAGGTCAAATATGACCGCTATCTTCCCGGCTATATCCGGCAGGCCCTCTCCACCATCGGCGGGCAGGGCATGAGCATCAGCAAGTATGCCGCCGCCCGGGAAATGCTTTACTGACAAAGGAGGCAGCAGCTTTATGGAGATCCGTACCTCGGCCCTCATCGGCCTGGGCGCCCTGGGCATCCTCTTCGGCGCGCCCATGGAGGCCCACGCCGCCCCGGGCAGCTTCACCGTCATTGCGGGGGAGGACCGCATTTGCCGTTACAGCCAGCAGCTCACCCTCTTCAACGGCAGGGAATGTCATTTTGACTACACCACTCCCGAAGAAGGCCGGCCCGTGGACCTGATCCTGGTGGCGGTCAAGGCCACCGCCCTGGACAGCGCGGTGGAGGACATCCGCCGCTTTGTGGGGCCGGATACCGTCATCCTCAGCGTGCTCAACGGCATCACCAGCGAGGAGACCCTCAACGCCGCCTACCCCGGCCATGTGCTGTGGAGCGTGGCCATCGGCATGGATGCCACCCGCACCGGGCGGACCCTTGTCTGCAAGTGCCCGGGCAAGATCCAGTTCGGGGAGCGGGACGGCCGCATGACCGAGCGGGTGGCGGCGGTGGACCGCTATCTCACCGCCTGCGGCATCGGCAGCGAGCCCTGTGACGACATCCTCACCAAGCAGTGGGCCAAGCTCATGATCAACGTGGGCCTCAACCAGACCGCCGCCGCCTTTGACCTGACCTACGAGGGTCTGCGCACCCCGGGGCCCGCCCAGGACAAAATGCGCCAGGCCATGCAGGAGGTCATCCGGCTGGCCAACCTGGAGGGCGTGCCCCTGCCCCCCGACTGCGACAGCAAATGGCTGGACGCCAACATGCCGGGCTTCAACGCCGACGGCATGCCCAGCATGCGCCAGGATGTGCTGGCCCGCCGCCCCACTGAGGTGGAGGAGTTCGCCGGGGTCATCCGCCGTCTGGGCCGCAAACACGGCATGCCCACCCCCGCCAACGACTTTTTCTACGACGCCATCCGCCGTATCGAGGCCAATTACTGACCCGCTGACCGGCGGTCACAGAAACACAAAAACGCCCCCGCACCGGAGACAATGCCCGGTGCGGGGGCGTTTGGCGTATTTCAGGAATTGAAAAATTCCGGGATGGGAAAAGGCTCAGGCCAGGTATTTGACGGCGATGCGGTCAAACTCGGAGGCGTCCTTGGCGTACCAGGCGGCAAAATTGCTGCCGGAAGCGGCCGCGGTGCGGCCCAGCTCTACCAGGAAGGCGGGGATGTTCTTTTCCAGCACCACGCCCAGCTCGCGGCCCATGCGCTCGCTGCCCTGGCGGTCGCAGCCGCCCACATAGAGGGTGAAGGCGGACTGGGGCTGGCGGTCGATGACCTTGGCGGCGCCGCGGAAGCCGATCATGCCGGTCTGGTGGGTGCCGCAGCTGGAGGGGCAGCCAGAAATGTGGATCTGGGGCAGGGCGCCGTCGGGGAGATTGGCCTCCCGCACGGCGGCCACGCAGGCGGCCAGCAGGGCCTGGGAATCCCGGACGCCCACCTGGCAGATGGAAGCGCCGATGCAGCTGACCGAAGTCTCAAACAGGCTGGCGGCGGTGTCGGCGGCGGTGAGCTCCAGCAGGCGGGCGGCCTCGGAACCGGTGAGGTTGATGAGGTAGACCGTCTCGTCGGGAGCCAGGCGCATCTCGGCGCCGTTCATGGCGCAGACGGCGTCGGCCACCCGGCAGAAGACCTGGGGATCGGGCTGGCCGCCCACCGGATGCCAGGCCACGGCGTAGAGGCCGGGCTGCTTCTGGGCGATGACCCGGGGGCTCTCGGGGGCAGCGGAGCCGTCCCCGGCTTTCGTCAGGGGAGCGGAGGCCACGCCGGTGAGGGTCAGGTCCTCCCCGGAGGCAGAGACCTCCTGCAGCTTGGCGTTGTAGGCGGCGGCGTAGGCCTCGGGGCCGCCCAGGGCGTCCTGCATATAGCGGGTGCGGGCCCGGGCGCGGTTGTCGTAGTTGCCGTAGGCGCGGAAGGTCAGCCACATGGCCTTGATATAGTAGAGGATCTTCTCCGGCGCAATGCCCTCGGCCACCTTGACGCCGAAGCGGGGATTGTTGCCCAGGCCGCCGGCGCTGTACACGTCGAACTTGCCGTCGGCGCGGGCCACAAAGCCCAGGTCGCGGTAGGTGGCGTGGGGGACGTTGGAAGCGGTGGAGGAGAAGCCGACCTTCAGCTTGCGGGGCATCTTCTCCGCCTTGATGAAGTGCATGAGATACTCACCGGCGGCCTCGGCCCAGGGCAGCACGTCGAAATACTCGCCCTCCTCCACGCCGGCCAGGGGAGAACACATGACGTTGCGGGGGAAGTCTCCGCCGCCGCCCAGGGTGACGATGCCCGCATCCAGGGCCTTCTCCATGATGTCAAAGACGGCATCGGGCTGCAGGTCATGCAGCTGGATGGTCTGGCAGGTGGTGAAGTGGATGCGGCTCACCTGATGGCGGCGCACGGCGTCGGCGGTGAAAGCCAGCTTTTCGGGGGTGACCCGGCCGGCAGTCATGCGCAGGCGCAGCATGCTGGCCTTGCCGCCCCGCTGGGCGTAGCTGCCGTACAGGCCGGAAAAGCCCTTGTAGGCCATCTTGTCCATGTTGCCGGCGTAGAATTCTTCGGTTTTCTGCCGGAAAGCGGCAAGGTCCTGTTTCCAGGATTGGGGATCGATCTTTTCAGGTACAGCCATGAAATGGCCTCTCTTTCTGTCTGATACAGGGTGCGCGGCCCGATGAGGGCCTGCACCGTGAAAAACTGTCCGTGCGGCGCCGGGATACGGCGCACGCGGGTCTTATTGTAGCATATCCCGGATTGCGGCGCAATGCACAACCGGGGCAAAAAAGGGAAAAAAGAGACAGGGATGATTATTTTTCCTCTTTCTTCTCCTCGTCGGAGTCGCGGCGGGACTTCTTGTCCTTGCCGTCCTCCTCCTTGGCCTCGGGAGGCAGCTTTTCCACCAGCGCCCAGGAGACCTTGCGGTCCTCGAACTTCTCCACCCGGATGCGCAGGCCGTTGGTCTCCACCGTCAGCTTGGTGCCGTCCTCCGGGATGGTGTTCAGGCAGCTGATGACCATGCCGCCCACCGTGTCGTAGTCCAGGTCCTCGGGCAGGTCGATGTCCAGGGCCTCGGCCAGGTCCTCCACCCGCAGGCTGCCCTCCACCCGCCAGACGCCGGGGCTGACCTCGATGATGGGCTGGGGCTCCTCGGGGTCGAACTCGTCGTAGATGTTGCCCACGATCTGCTCCAGCAGGTCCTCGATGGTCACCACGCCCGCCGTGCCGCCGTACTCATCCACCACAATTGCCAGATGTTGCTTGCGGGACTGCATGTCCTTGAACAGCTGGTCGGCATGGACGCTCTCGGGCACAAAGTAGGCAGGGCGCAAAAGCTCCGTCAGCGTCTTGGGCTGCTCCCGCTGGAGGTTGAGCAGGAAATCCCGGGCATTGAGGATGCCCCGGATGTCGTTGATGTCCTCCTCGTAGACGGGGTAGCGGCTCAGGCCGGTGGTGCGGATGGCTTCCAGGATGTCGTCGCTGCTCTCCTCCAGGCTGAAGGCGGTGACGTCGGGCTCGGGGGTCATGGCGTCGCTGGCCACCATATCCCCGAAGTCAAAGACGTTCTCGATCCACTGCTGCTCGTCCTGGGCGATGGTGCCCTGCTCGCCGCTGTTTTCCACCATGAGGCGGATGTCCTCCTCGCTGGCGGCGTCGTCCTCCGTCTCGGTCTTGAGGCCCAGCAGGCGCAGGCTGCCGTTGGTGGCCAGGTTGAGCAGGCCCATCATGGGAGCGAACACCACGCTGATGACGTGCATGACCCCCAGGGCCGCCTTGGCCCAGCCGTAGGGCTGCTGCATGGCGATGCGCTTGGGCACCATCTCACCGAAGGCGATGGAGAAGAAGGAGATGACGATGGTCACCACCACCATGGACACGACGGTAAGGACATTGGCCGGCAGGGGAAGCTCCAGGCTGACGAGAAAGTCGGTCAGGTAGCCGGAGAAGTTCTCGGTACCGAAGGCGGCGCCCAGAAAGCCGGACAGGGTGATGGCCACCTG
>CALXHO010000038.1 GCA_944388125.1 uncultured Gemmiger sp.
GCAACACGCTGACGCTGGCCGCCGGACAGAGCCTTGGGCTTGCGGTCCAGCAGATGCTCGATCTCCAGGATCTTGGCAGCCTCACGGACGCGCTTGTCGATCTCGTCCTTGGGCATCTTGCGCAGTTCCAGGCCGAAAGCCATGTTCTTGTAGACGGTCATATGGGGGTACAGAGCGTAGTTCTGGAAGACCATGGCGATGTCGCGGTCCTTCGGGGGGACATCGTTGATCAGGCGGTCACCGATGTACATTTCGCCCTTGGAGATTTCTTCCAGGCCGGCGATCATGCGCAGGGTGGTGGACTTGCCGCAGCCGGAGGGGCCGACGAAAACGACGAATTCCTTATCGGCGATTTCCAGGTTGAAGTCCTTGACGGCGGTGACATTACCCGGGTAGATCTTGTAGATATGACGGCAGCTGATACTGGCCATTGCGATGTACCTCCATTGTAATTTATTGATGCCCTGGCGGGCTGTTTTTCTTGACAAATCTATAATAACAGCTTATTCTTGAAAAAGATATAGCACTTTATTGATATGGAGGGGCAGAAATTGATTTTTGACTGGAACCGCTGCTGTGCCGTGGCGGAGGTGCGGGAACTCACCGGGGATGCCCCCCTCACCCTGCCGGGCCCCGGGCTGTGGGCGGGGATCCTGTCCAGCGGCCGCTGCCGTGCCGAGGGCACCGGCGGTTATGACGGGGCGGGAGCCTCGGGGGATCTGCTGCTCTGCGGCGGGTCCGTCACCCTGGTCCCCATCGAGGACTGCCACCTGCTGGCGGTGCGCCTCACCGGCATGGCGGCTGAGGCCTTTGCGGCCAACCTGGACCGTCCCCACTTTGCCGACGGCTCCCTCTGCCCTGCCGCCGCCGAGCTGCTGGCCCGCCTGTGCGACGCCTATCCTGCCGACACCGCCGAGCAGAGCCAGCGGGCCTATGCCCTGCTGTGCGAGCTCTCCCACGCCGACGAGGCCGTCCGCCGCCTCAGCCCACTGGTTGCGGAGGCGGTGGCCGCCATCCGGGACAACTACATCGGCCTCTACGGGGTGGAGGAACTCAGCCGCCAGCTGGGCGTCTCCAAGTGCCATCTGGTGCGCACCTTCTCGGCGGAGATGGGGGTCTCCCCCGGCAAGTACCTCACCGCCACCCGCATCGAGGCAGCCAGGCTGCTGCTGTTGGAGCGGGAGTACAGCCTGGACATGATCGCCGCCCTATGCGGCTTTTCCAGCGCCAACTATCTCTGCCGGGTCTTCAAGCGGGAGACCGGCCAGACCCCCGCCGCCTGGCGGGACTCCAACGCTCCCGGACCTGCCGTCCGCCTGCCCTCCCGCTCCAACGAGATCTACCTCTGACCTGTCGCCCGCTTTTCTTCCTCCTACTTTCCCTCCCCTCCCGCTTTCTCCCCGCTCCCCCTCCTGCCCACTCTGTAAAAACACAAAGCGGCCCCGGCGCATCCGACAGGATGCACCGAAGCCGCTTATTTTGCTGTATTTTTTCGCAGTCACAGGGGCCGCGAAGCCTTTTTGCCTGTTACCAGAACAGGACCATGAGCAGGATGATGAGGCCCAGCCCCACCAGGTAGACGCTGCCGATGAGCAGTGCTGCCTTCAGTGCGCCGAGAATGACCCAGAATTTCTGTCCTGCAGTCAGCTGCTCCGGCTCTTCCCAGGGGCGCTCCTGGCCGGGGTTTTCCCGGGGGGCGTTGTCGGGGTCGAACTGCCGGGGCTTGCGGGGCAGGAACAGGGAGGGCATCTCCACGCCGCTCATGTCGACGATGGTCCGTCCATCGTCCTCAAAGGGTTCATGCTTTTTCATTTGTTGTCATACAGATGGCAGACCACGTAATGGCCGGGCTCGATCTCACGCTGGACGGGGACTTCCTCCTTGCAGCGCTGGGTGCAGTACTTGCAGCGGGTGTGGAACTTGCATCCCTTGGGCGGGTTGGCCGGGGAAGGCAGAGTGCCTTCCAGAGGGATGCGCTCCCGCTTGACGGTGGGATCGGGGATGGGAATGGCCGAGAACAGGGCCTTGGTGTAGGGGTGCAGCGGGTTGCGGAAGATATCCTCGGTCTCGCCGTACTCCACCAGGTTGCCCAGGTACATGACGCCCACCGTGTCGGAGATGTGCTCGACGACGCTCAGGTCGTGGGAGATGAACAGGTAGGTCAGCTTGAACTGCTCCTGCAGGTCCTTCAGCAGGTTGATGATCTGGGCCTGGATGGACACGTCCAGGGCGGAGACGGGCTCGTCGCAGACGACGAACTCGGGGTTGAGGGCCAGGGCGCGGGCGATGCAGATACGCTGGCGCTGGCCGCCGGAGAACTCGTGGGGATAGCGGTCCTTGTGGAAGGGCTGCAGGCCGCACTTGTCCATGATCTGGTCGATATAGTCGTTGAACTCCGCCTTGGGCACCAGCTTGTGCTCGCGGACGGCCTCGCCGATGATCTCACCCACGGGCAGACGGGGGGACAGGCTGGAGAAGGGATCCTGGAAGATGATCTGCATCTTGGGGCGCAGAGCGTGCATGGCCTTGGCGTCCAGATCGTAGATCTCCTGGCCGTTGAACAGCACCTGGCCGCCGGTCTTTTCGCCGTTCAGGCGCAGGATGGTGCGGCCGGTGGTGGACTTGCCGCAGCCGGACTCGCCCACCAGACCCATGGTGGAGCCCCGGCGCAGGTTGAAGGTAACGCCGTCCACCGCCTTGACCTGGCCCACCGTGCGGCTGACCAGTCCGCCCTTGATGGGGAAGTACTTGCGCAGGTGGTTGACCATCAGGATATACTGGGGGTCATAGGTGACCGGGGTGTAATCCAGATTGCCGCCCTTCTGGTACTTGGGGGCATTTTTCTTGGTATTGTTGGTGCTCATTTATTCTGCCCCCTTTTTGTCGTAGTAGCGGTAGCAGCTGACCTTGTGGGTGGGGGACAGGCTGACTTCGCAGGGATATGCGCCGTTGCAGCCTTCCACGCACATTTCGCAGCGGTCCTTGAAATAGCAGTAGTTGGGCATGTCGATGGGGTTGGGAACCTTGCCCGGGATGGAGTAGAGCTTGTCCACCTGCTTGCCGACCACCGGCTTGGACGCCATCAGACCGATGGTGTAGGGGTGGGCGGGATGGGCAAAGATCTCTTCCACGGTGCCCTTTTCCACCACACGGCCGGCGTACATGACGACGACATAGTCCGCCGTCTCGGCAATGACGCCCAGGTCGTGGGTGATGAGCATGATGGAGGAATTGATGCGGTCCTTCAGGTTGCGCAGCAGGTCCAGGATCTGGGCCTGGATGGTAACGTCCAGCGCGGTGGTGGGCTCGTCCGCAATGATGATGCGGGGATTGCAGGCCAGGGCCATGGCGATCATGACGCGCTGGCGCATACCGCCGGACAGCTCGTGGGGGTACATGGCGTAGACGCCCTCGCTGTTGGCGATGCCGACGGTCTTGAGCATCTCGATGGTGCGGGCCTTGATCTCCTCCTTGGTCTTGCCCTCGCCCTCATGCAGGGCGATGACCTCGTCCACCTGCTGGCCGATGCGGAACACCGGGTTCAGGCTGGTCATGGGTTCCTGGAAGATCATGGAGATGTAGTTGCCGCGCAGCTTCTGCATCTTTTCCGCGGGGATCTTGGCGATGTCGTAGGCCTTGCCGTCGCCCAGGTTGAGGCGGATGGCGCCCTCCACCACCTGGCCCTGGGGCCGCTGGAGCAGCTGCATCAGGGACAGGCTGGTGACCGACTTGCCGCAACCGGACTCACCCACAACGCCCACCGTCTTGCCCACGGGCACGTCGAAGGTGACGCCGTCCACGCTCTTGACGGTACCGGCATCGGTGAAGAAGTAGGTGTGCAGGTTGTCGAACTCCACCGCGTTGTTGGGGTCGTGCATCTGAGTGGTGTACTCCGACTCAGGCACGTTCTTGCGCTTGCGTTTTTTCTCCAGCTCGTTGGTGATGCGGCGGTTTTCCTTGGAAATGCGCCGCGATTCCTTGGCGGAGAGATATCCTTCGTGTTTTGCCATGATTCGTGGGCCTCCTTTATCGCTTCATTTTGGGGTCAAAGGCATCGCGCAGGCCGTCGCCGACGAAGTTGAAGCCCAGCACCGTGACCAGCAGGCAGATACCTGCGGGGATCCAGATGAACAGGTAGTTCGTCATGACAAAGGCGTCGTTGACGTCGTTGATGATGTTGCCCCAGGAGGCGAAGGGGAACTTGACGCCCAGGCCCAGGAAGGACAGCGTCGCCTCGGTGATGATGGTGGAGCCCAGGCTCATGGTGCAGGTGACGATGAGCTGGGGGATGACGTTGGGGATCAGGTGGCGGACGATGCGGTGCCATGCGCTGATGCCGCAGGCCTCGGCAGCGGTCATGAACTCCTGCTCACGCAGGGAGAGGATCTGACCGCGGACCAGACGGGCGATGGAAGGCCAGCTCAGGAAGCCGAGAATCAGCATCAGGTAGAGCATACGCAGCTGCGGATCGACGTTCAGCGCATCCATGGTGGAGCCCAGGATGATGATGATGGGCATGGAGGGGATGCAGTAGAAGACGTCGACGACACGCATGATGAGGTTGTCCACCCAGTGTCCGAAGTAGCCGGCCACGCCGCCCAGCAGCACGCCCAGCACGCCGGCGATGATGACGACGATGAAGCCGATGACCAGGGAGACGCGGCCGCCGTACATCAGACGGGTGAGCATGTCCATGCCGTTGGTGTCGGTGCCCAGCCAGTGCTCGGCAGAGGGGCTGGAGTAGCGGTCATAGATCTGGGTCTCGGTCATCTGGGTGATCTTCCAGCTGTTGATGGAAGGATCGTAGGTGATGAAGTATTCCGCCTCGGTGCCGGTGGCATCGGTGTAGGTGAATTCTTCCTGGTCGGCCTCGATGGCCTCCACCAGCTGCTCGCGGAAATCCTTGGTGATGCCGGTGTTGTTGCCGTTGGAGGCGGACACCACGTAGCGGCCGATGTAGCCCACCTCGGTGCCGGCCTGCATGACGTTGCCGTCCTCATCGATGGTGTAGTCGGTGCCGTCGGAGGTGAACTCGGTCTCGCCGTTGGCGTTGGCGCGGATGGCATCCAGGCGCAGCTGGAAGCCGGGGTCCTCGCTGCCGTCGGCCACGGTGAAGATATCCTTGGCGGCCAGCACCAGCAGGGTGTTGCCCTGGTAGACGGTGTAGACCTCGGGAGCCTCCTCCACCACGGTGTAGGTGACATCCTTGTAGGTGAACTCAGTGGCGCCGTCATTGATGGCGCTGATCAGCTGGGCCTGCAGCAGGGCGCCGAATTCCTGGCCGTCCGCCACGGTGTAGCGGTAGCTGCTGTTTTCGGTGACGCCGGCGTAGTCCAGCTTGAGGGTGGTGGTGGTGTAGAACTGCTGGTCCTGACCGTAGGGGCTGACAAGGCCGCCCACGAAGGAGAAGAGGAACATGATGACCAGCATGGTCAGGCCGACCACAGCCAGACGGTTGCGGAAGAACCGCTTGGCGACCATGGCGCCGGGGGAAAGGACCTTGACGCGGCGGTCATCGTTCAGAGAATACTGCTGCTCCGGCTCATTGGCGGAGTTTTTCTTGATGGCTTCGCTCATGATTGATTACTCCTTTCGTCAGGAAA
Source organism: uncultured Gemmiger sp. (assembly GCA_944388125.1). Classification (GTDB taxonomy): domain Bacteria; phylum Bacillota; class Clostridia; order Oscillospirales; family Ruminococcaceae; genus Gemmiger. The sequence goes on from CALXHO010000038.1 coordinate 5,604, forward strand.
TGCGCACGCGGGGATCGACCACGGCGTACAGAATATCGGAAAGGAGATTGCTGGCCAGGGTCATGATGGCGAGGAATGCCAGATAGAACATGGTGAAGGGAATGTCACCGGCGACCATGGACTGGTAGGAGTTGTAGCCGATGCCGGGCAGGGAGAACAGCGTCTCGGTGATGAGGGCACCGGTGAAGAGTCCGGGCAGAGAGCCGCCCACGATGGTGACCAGGGGGATCAGGGTGTTGCGGAAGGCATGCTTGTAGATGACCACATGCTCGGACAGGCCCTTGGCGCGGGCGGTGCGGATGTAGTCGGCGTTGAGGACTTCCAGCATGTTGGTACGGGTATAGCGCACCAGGGAACCCACAGAGACAATGACCAGGGTGGCGATGGGCAGGACCAGATGGTTGGCCTTGTCCAGGAACTGACCCATGGCGTCCAGCTGGGCGTAGTTGCGTCCCACCAGACCGTAGAGGTCGAACCAGCCCAGCTTGACCGAGAAGAGCAGCTTGAGCAGGGTGGCGAAGAAGAAGGTGGGCAGAGAGATGCCGACCAGGGCAGCGGCGGTGATGGTGTAGTCGGTGCGGCTGTTCTGGCGGGTAGCGGCCACGATACCCAGGGGGATGGCGATGACCAGCTCCAGGATGAAGCTGATGCCGCCCATGACGATGGACAGGCCGATGCTGTTCTTGAACTCGGTGATGACGGGGACGTTCCACTTCCAGCTGTCGCCGAAGTTGCCGGTCAGGGCATCCATCAGCCAGGTGACATAGCCCATGGGCACGCTCTGATCCAGACCGTACTGGGCGTTGAGCTGGGCAAGCAGTTCGTCATATGGTTTGGCGCCCTGCAGCTGGGAAAGCTGCATGGCCATGGTCTCCACGTAAGATGCCGGCAGACTGCGCATCAGCACATAAATGATGAAGGTGACGCAGAACAGGATCAGGATGGAGAGCAGGATACGTTTGATGATGTAATTTCGCACTGGGGGTTCCCTTCCCTTCCTTGGCGCTGCGAAGGCGCACTTTGGATTTTTTCAGCAATTCCGGCCGGGGAGGCCGCAACCACCGCAGAGGGGCAGCCGTGGTTTGTGCCGCGGTTCCCCCTCCGGATTTCCTTATTTTTTGGCGGTCAGTTCCGCCCGAATATGGTCATCCCTTTTCCCCGGCGACGGCCTGCCGCCGCCGGGGCAATGGGATGACCACATTCACACGGCGGTGTAAATGTGGCCCAGCACGGGGATGCCGCGCTGACTCCCTGCCGCCGTCCGCGGTGCAAAACCTGCGGCGGCGACGGATTTTTTTGACTGGGATGCCGCAGCATGTGCGACACAAGACAGTTTTCCCAAAAAAACCGCCCCTATGTTTTCTTCAAACAAAGGGGCGGTCATCTGCCTTTTACAGCGGCTCTAACAGCCCGTTGGGACAAAGCAGCGCGGGAACACGCGATGCTCCGTCATCGGTCACGGGCGTCTTTGCCCAAATTTTGTATCCTCTTTGCGGATCAGGCGAGCTCCATGGTCTGGATATCGCTGTACCACTTCCAGTACGGGGTCATATCCGGGGTCAGGGTAGCGGTGTTGATGCGCTCGGTGGAGAAGATGTTGCACTCGCTGCGCTGGTAGACAGGCAGCTCAACACCCCAATCCAGGATGATATTCATGGCCTCTTTGTACATGGCGCGGCGGCTCTCGGTATCGGTGGTCTGGCGGGCAGCCTCGATCAGAGCATCCAGGTCAGGATCGTTGATCTTGTAGTAGTTGGTGGAACCCTTGCTGTGGTACAGCTGGTACATATCCGGGTCGGGAGTGGCCTGCCATGCGGCGACCCAGCCCTCGGCAGCGCCGGACTGATAGGAGCTGAACAGCTCAGCGGTGTTGGCGATATCGTTGACGGTCAGGGTGATGCCGATCTCAGCCAGAGCCTTGGAGGCGTTGGTCAGAACCAGGAAGCTGGGATGGTCGCCCAGGCCGCCGCCGCCGATGTTGATGGTGTACTCCAGCTTGGCGCCGGCGGGAGCAGCAGTGACCTTGCCGTCGGTGACGGTGTAGCCGGCAGCCTGCAGGTAGCCCAGAGCAGCCTGCTTGGCAGCAGCGTAACGGTCGTCAGCGGTCATGCCATCGGTGTAGATGGGGTTGCCGTCCACGTCGACAGAGTATGCAACCTGGTAACCGTCGTCGGTGACGGTGGGAGCTGCCCAGGAAGTGCTGGAGATGGGGTAGTTGATGATGGAGGCGGTGGTGCCGTAGTAAGAGGTGATGCCCTCATCACGGTAGGCAGAGATGACGGTCAGCAGGGCCTTGCGCAGGTCCTTGGAAGCGTCGGAAGCGGGGTCATCGCCAACCTTGACGTTCTCGGCGTCCAGAGCAACGTAGCCGTAGCCCAGGAAGTCATGCAGACGGGTGGTGATGATGGAGCCGTCCAGGCTGTCGTCGCCGCCGTTGATCTGAGCGATCTGCTTCTCAACCTCGAGAGAGTAGTCGGGATCAGCCACGTCGATGGTGCCGGCCTGAATACCGGTGATCTTATCGGCTTCCTGAGTCTCGATGGCGTTCAGATGAGCGATCTTGGGCTCGCCCAGGTAGTACAGCGGGTTGGCATCCATGTAAACGGTGCCGTTCTCGTAGCTGTTGAAGGTGTAGGCGCCGCCGCCCAGAGGAGCGGAGGTGACAGAGCGGACATGGCTCAGGTCGCCCTTGGTGAAGCCGAACATGTTGTTGTCGTAGTCGTACAGGCTGTCCTCGCCGTAGTAGTGCAGGGGAGCGACGGGGATCTGGAGCTGGTAGACCATGGAGTTGGACAGCTCGGTGGTGGTGATGGTCATGCTGTAATCGCCGGTCTTGACGATACCGCTGACGTTGGGAGCAGACTCACCGGTGGTGACGCCCTCAGTGCCCATGTTGTAGACATCCTCGGGGATCAGGTCGGACAGAGCGGAACCGGCGGTCTCAGCCTCCATCTGGCTGAAGTTCCAGCCGTAGTTGTTGCCGATGGCCATGAAGAAGTCCTTGGCGGTCGCGTCGGCAGCCAGGCCGTCGTAAGCCCAGTTGGCAGCAGCGGTGGCAACGTCGTTGGAGTCGGCAGCCAGACCGTTGGCAACGCAGTAGTCAACGATCTCCTGAGCGAACTTGACGCCACCGTCGTTGACAGCATTCCAGAAAGCGGTCTGCTCTTCTTCAGTCCAGTAGGTGAAGTCGGTGTTGTCCTCGCCGGCAGCAGCGATCAGAGAGGACTTGGTGGACATACCGCTGCGGTACTCCTCCACACCCTTGATGGGCAGGCTGTACCAGGTGGTAGCGCCGTCGTAGGTGGGATCCAGGTAGACGTAGATGCTGAAGATCACGTCGTCGATGGTGACAGGCTCACCGTCGGAGAACTTCAGATCGTCACGCATGGTGATGTCGTAAGTAACGGTGCCGTCAGCGTTCTCGGTGACAACGCAGTCGGCGGGACCGTAGTAGGTGTAATCGGTGCCGTTGTAAGAACGGGTCTCACCCTCGATGCCGTTGAGGACCATCTCGCCCATACGGTCGGTCTGGAACAGGACCAGCTGGTTCAGGCTCATGATGTCGTTGTCCTGAGCGGAAGTGGCGAAGAAGGGCGAGAATTTGCCCTCCAGGCCGGTCATGGCAACCACCAGGGTGTCGTCGGCGTGGCCTGCGGTCTCTGCGGTGGCGGCTTCGCTGGTAGAGCCGGTGCTGCTGGACGCATCAGAAGAAGTCTTGTTGCATCCGGCCAGGACACCAAGGCACATCGCAGCTGCCGTCAGCAGTGCAAGCACTTGTTTGGCCTTTTTCATGTGTTTGTAATACCTCCCTTTTTATCTGCCGGCCAGTGGCGGATCATTCCTGCGGAGGCTCCGCAGGATTGGAAAAGGGCATGCCCTTTTCCGCTGCCCACCATGTTCGATGTTCCCTCATCGCGCACAGTTGTAGCTGGCCGATTCTTTAATTATATAAGCCGGCACCCCATCTGTCAATATAAACGGGGTATTTTCGCAGCGTACAGCCGGTTTTTTAACTTTTTATACTCCGCCGCCGGTTCCGCCGTTTTTTCCGGGCGTTCTCTTGTTTTTCAGCGGCGGTCAATCGGTATCCTTTTCCTCCGGCTGGCCGGGCGTGTCCTCCATCTTCTGCCAGTCCATGCCCCGCAGTATCCGGCGCAGGGCCAGCTGGGCGGCAAAGGCGGCGGTGCACAGCAGCACAAACACCACCCGCTCCCAGTTGGGTCCGCCGGTCACGGCAAACACTGCGCCCCCCACTGCGGACAGGGCGGCAAGGACCAGTGTCAGCCCACCGCGGACAGGCAGCTTGCGGACGGTCTGTTCCAGCACGTACTCCCGCAGGGGGTCGCCGTTGGCGGTCAGCCGCCCCACAGTGTAGACGACGCTCACCGCCCCCACACAGGCGGCGGCATAGGGGATGAGCACATAGCCGCAGCGGCCCAGTCCGGGGCCGTCCATCATGCCGGCGCCCAGAAGCGCCGCCAGCGCAAAGACCGACAGTCCCCACAGCCAGGCCAGGGCCCTGCCCCGGGGCAGACTGCCCGCGTAGCGGTAGTGGTCGCCCCGGTACTGATAGCTGCCGGTGAGGTCCCGCTCAAAGTCGTTGAGGTAGGCGCGGCGGCCGCGCCGTTTTTTGTCTTTTGCCATCACAGGATCCCGGTCATGTCATAGTTGTCCAGCCAGCGGCCGGCCTCCTCGCAGACGCCGCGCAGGCAGTTCTCGTCGAAGGGATTGTCCAGCCCGGCGTTTTTCAAAAGCTCGGTAAAGACGCAGGTGCCGCCCTGACGGGTGTAGGCCATGTAGTGTGCCCAGGCGTCCTTGGGGTCCTTCTGGATGCGGGCCCAGAACTGCAGCGACACCGTCTGTGCCAGGCAGTAGTCGATGTAGTAGAAGGGGCTGGAGTAGATGTGGTGCTGACGCTGCCAGCCCTGGCCCTCGCTGTAGAAGGGGATCTCGCCGTCCAGGCGCATCCAGGGCATGTAGACGCCCAGCAGTTCCTTCCAGACGGCGTGACGCTGGGCCGGGGTCATGTCGGGCTTTTCGTAGACCACATGCTGGAAGTGGTCCACCATGGTGCCGTAAGGGATGAAGGTGAGGGCGGAAGCCAGATGGGTGTAGCGGAACTTGCGGGCATCCTTGCCGAAGAAGCCGTCGGCCCAGGGCCAGGCGAAGAACTCCATGGACATGGAGTGGACCTCGCAGGCTTCCAGGGAGGGCCAGACGTACTGCATGGGGATGCGGTCGCGGTTGGTGTAGGCGGCGAAGGCATGGCCGGCCTCGTGGGTGACAACCTCCACGTCGTGCTGGGTGCCGTTGAAGTTGGCGAAGATGAAGGGCACGCGGTAGTCGGGGATGGAGGTGCAGTAGCCGCCGCTCTCCTTGCCGGGGGTGGACAGCACGTCCAGCAGCTTGCCGTCCAGCATGGTGTTGAAGAACTCGCTGGTCTCGGGGGACAGCTCATCGTAGAACCGCTTGCCCTGGGCCAGGATGGCGTCGGGGTCGCCCGCCGGGCGGGGGTTGCCGGAGCGGAAGGCCAGGGCCTCGTCGGCAAAGCTCAGGGGGTAGGCGACGCCCAGCCGCTTGGCCTGCTCCCGCTCGATGCGGTCGGCCAGGGGCACCAGATACTTGACCACGGCGGCGCGGAACTTTTCCACGTCCTCCTTGGTGTAGCAGTTGCGCTGCATGCGGGCGTAGCCCAGGGTGGTGTAGCCGTCATAGCCCAGCTTGCGGCCCATGGCGTCCCGCAGATGGACCAGCTTGTCGTAGATGTCGTCCATCTCGGGCTGGTGCTCCTTGTACCAGCGGCCCTCGGCCTGCCAGGCGGCCAGGCGGCGGGCGTCGTCGGCGTCGGTCTTGAAGGGGGACAGCTGGGACAGGGTGTAGACGCCGCCCTCAAAGGGGATCTGTGCGCTGGCCAGCAGCTTTTCGTACTCCTGGGTCAGGTCGTTCTCCTGCTGCATCTCGGGGACGATCTCGGGGGAGAAGGCCTTGCGTGCCAGCTCGGCGTTGACGAACATCAGGGTGCCGTATTCCTTCTCAAAGTCGGGGCGGAAGGCGGACTCCAGCATGGCCTGGGTGAAGGCGTCGCGGCAGGTCTCGATCTCGGGGCCGGCGGCGTTCCAGAACTTCTTTTCGGTGTTGTAGAATTCGTCCCGGGTGTCGATGCTGTGGCGGATGCTGCACAGCGTCTCCTGGGTGCTGATGTGTTTTTCCAGCGTCTCCTTCTCCAGGAAAGCCTCCTTGGCGGCGGCATAGTCGGCCGCCTGGCGCAGACGGTCGGTGAGGGCGTTGTACTGGGACTTCAGCGCGTCCAGATCGGGGCGCTGGTAGGGCATTTCAGAAAAAGTCATGTCAGTGTCTCCTTTGCTTGCAGTCTTTTTAATAGGTAAAGTATACCACATCCGTCAAAGGCGGCGGCAACCGGGAGGGGCTGTCCGCGCAGGGCGGTCAGGTCTTTCCCGGGAAAGTACACGGGCACACTATATCATTCCTGCCCCGCCCCGTCAAGACGTATTTTTCTTCCCCACGCACATTTTTGGACGAAGGACCGTTTTTGTAGGGAAACCGCGCTCTCCCCGCCGCAAACGAGGAGGAAAGGGAGAAATTGCCGCAATTTTGAAACATTGCGGGGGTATGCTGCACATACTGACGGTATCCGGTTGTTCTGCGCCCCTTTTCCCCGCCCCTGCCGCCATGGTATAATAGGATGAATTCTGTCGACTGTGTCTCTGTGCCCGGCCTGCCCGGCGCCCTGATCCATAAAAGGAGGTCCTACGCCTTGCCCGCCGCTGTTCTGGAACGCCCCGCCGCCCAAAAGGCCCCCGCCCGCCTGCCCGCGCCCCTGCCCTGGGCCGTGACCGGGCTCTGCTTTGCCGCCTATCTCATCGTCATCGCCCTGTCCGGGGCTTCCCTGTCCGGGGCGGTGCGGTTTTTCTGTGCCGCCGCCCTCTGCCTGATCCTCCCCGGCTGGCTGCTGGCCCGGCGCTTCGGCCCCCATGCCCCCGGCCTGCGCCCCCTGCTCACCGCCGTCTACGGCTGCGCCCTGCTGGCGGTCTGCTTCTGTGTGGGGGTGCGGCTGGGCGCCGGATGGATCGTCCGCCTGCTGCCGCCTCTGGCCGCCCTGGCCCTGGCGGTGTGGGAGTACCGCTCCCCCCTCCGGGATGCCCCTCCCCTCTTCCGGCGTCCCGGTACCTCCGCCCTGCCCGCCGCCCTGCCGCTGCTGGCGGTGTTCTGGGGAGTGCTCTGCCTCTTCTTCGCCCTGTCCTTCGGCGCCCGCAACGCCCATCCCCTGGCGGCAGGCAGCGTGGTGCTGGACAAGGACCTTCTGTGGAACATCGGCAACGCCGAGGCCTTCTGTGATGCCTTCCCGCCCCAGGACATCCGCTTTTCCGGGGTGCGCTTTTCCTACCACTACCTCACCGAGCTGCTGGCCGCCGCCCTGGCCACCGCCGCCGGGGTCCCCTGCTACGACGTTTTCACCTTCTTTTCGGGGCCGCTGTTTCTGCTGGGGGAGCTGGCCGCCCTCTACGCCCTGGGCCTTGTCTTTTATGACGGTCACGAAAAAAAGGCCGCCGTCCTGCCCCTGCTGCTCTTCGGCTTCCAGTCCGCCTCCCTGTGGAAGACCTGGGCTACCGGCGACGGCATCTTCGGCAACACCCTGTTGCGCCACCTGACCACCAACATCAACGCCCAGGCCACCGCCATCGTCTTTTTTGCGGCATTCCTGGGGCTGTTCACCCGGATCTCCCGGCAGAAGTTCGCCGTGGGCCCGGTGTGGTGGGCGGCCTACTTCCTCACCTTTGCCCTGTTTACCCTGGCAAAAGGTCCCCAGGCGGGCATCGCCCTCTGCGCCATGGCGGTGGCCATGGTCTTTGTGCTGATCTTCCAGAAACCCAAATACGGCCGGGCGCTGCTCTGCCTGGCCGGCACCGCGGCGGTGTTCGCGGGCATGTACCGGCTGCTCTACTCCGCCGGGGCCAACACCAGCATGATCTTTTCCATCTTCGCCATGGAAAAGACCCGCGCCTACCAGTGGCTGTCCCCTCTCACCGACTGGCTCTGCGCCCATCTGCCCGTCTCCGGCTATGTGTGGCTGGTGGGCATCGGCATCGCGGATGCCTTCCTCATGATGCCCTTCCAGTTCGTGCTGTGGCTGCGGGGGGTGCCGGGGGCCCTGCGGCATCTGCCCCGGCTGGACCCCGCCCGCATCCTGCTCCACGCCGGGACGGTGGGCGGCTTTCTGGCCTACCACATTTTCTGGCACGAGAGCTCCAGCCAGGTCTACTTTGCCCTGTTCGCCATGATCTGCATGACGCTGCTGGCGGTGGAGCAGCTGCCCAAGCTGCGCCGCTTCGGCCTGATGACCGCCGCCGGGTGGGTGTGCGGTGCGGCGGGCCTTGTGACCACCCTCTGCATGGTGCTGGCCCTCTGCCGCATCGGCGGGGCCCAGCTGGTGCGCACCGCCGGGCTGGCGGAGCCGGCGGCCGCTTCCAACGCCGCCACCGCCAGCGACGAGGAGGCCGCCCTGTGGATGCGGGACAACCTCCCCGCCGGGACGGTGTTTGCCACCAACCGCACCAGCAGCACCCCGCCCCCGGCGGAGGAGGACGGCATCTCCAACCTGTACACCGCCTTTTCGGGGGTGCAGTGCTATATGGAGGGCTGGACCTACGCCATGAGCAACATGGGGGTGGAGCAGAGCGTGGTGGAGCACCGCCGGGAGGTGGTGTCCCGGCTCTTTGACGGTTCCGCCGACGCCGACACCCTTGCCGCCCTGTGCCAGGAGGAGGGCATCGACTGTCTGGTCTGGTCCAGGCGGTTCGGCGGCAGCGCCCCCGCCCTCACCCCCGTCTTTGAGAACGCCGACGTGGCCGTCTATCTGCTGCACTGACCCACCGCCGTTCCCATAAGTTCCGGTCTCCGGCCCCGCGGGCCCACAAACACAAAAAGGCTCCCGCCTTTCCTTCTGCGGCGATACGCAGAGAAAGGCGGGAGCCTCTGTTTTTTTTGCAGGGATACCCCTTATTTCATGGTGACGAGATCGTAGTCACGGGTGCCGATGCCGATCTTCTCGGCATGCTCCAGGCAGGTCTTGTACTCGGACTCGGGGGTGCAGTTCTCGAAGTGGTCGTGATGGTCGCAGAAATCAGGCTTTGCCATCTGCTGGGCCAGCTGGCTGCCGGGCAGGGGCTGCTCCTTCAGGCAGGCATCCACGCAGGCCTGATCCAGGGCCAGGGGATCAAAGGAGGCGAACATGCCCACGTCGGGCAGGATGGCCACGTCGTTTTCGGCATGGCAGTCGCAGTTGGGGGAGATGTCCTGCACCAGGGACACATGGAACTGGGGACGGCCGTCCACCACAGCCTTGGCGTACTCGGCCATGCGGCAGTTCAGGTCCTTGACCGCAGCCCAGTTGGCGAACTCGATGGCGTCGAAGTTGCAGGCGCCGATGCAGCGGCCGCAGCCCACGCAGTTGGCGGTGTTGATGTGCATCTTGCGGGTGGTCTCGTCAAAGGACAGGCCGTTGTTAGCGCACTCCTGCTGGCAGCGGCGGCAGCCGCGGCACTTGTCCTCATGGATGACGGGCTGGCCGTTGTTGTGCTGGGCCTTTTTGCCGGCGCGGCTGCCGCAGCCCATGCCCAGGTTCTTGATGGCGCCGCCGAAGCCCGCCATCTCGTGGCCTTTGAAGTGGGTCAGGCTGATGATGACGTCGGCGTCCATGACGGCGCGGCCGATGTAGGCTTCCTTGATGTACTCGCCGCCGTTGACGGGCACGGCGATGTCGTCGGTGCCCTTGAGGCCGTCACCGATGAGGATGGGGCAGCCCACCGTCATGGGGGTGAAGCCGTTCTCCCAGGCGCAGTAGAGATGCTCCAGGGCATTTTTGCGGCTGCCGGGGTAGAGGGTGTTGCAGTCGGTCAGGAAGGGCTTGCCGCCCAGTTCCTTGACCACGTCGGCCACAGCCTTGGCGTAGTTGGGGCGCAAAAAGCCCAGGTTGCCCAGCTCGCCGAAATGCATCTTGATGGCAACGAACTTGCCGTCCATGTCGATCTGGTCGATGCCGGCCTTCTTCATCAGCCGCTTGAGCTTGGTGGGCAGACCCTCGCCCAGGCGGGTATGGAAGTCGGTAAAATAGACTTTCGATTTCTCCATGCTTGTTATCCTCCCTTGCGGGGCGCAGCCCCCGCACTCTCCTGTTCGTCCGGCGGTCATATACAAAAAGAGGCCGGACCAGTGATTCCAGTTACTAGGATACCACCGGTCCGGCCAATGTGCAAATACTTATCCCGCATGCGCTTTCATACGCGCCGGTTATGGTTTTCAGCAGAAATGCTCTTCCAGGAATTTTTTCAGCGCCTGCTCATCCACCTTGCGGTCGTTGTCAAAGTCGGCGGAGTTTTCCACATACTGGTTGAAACTCTTGACGGTGTAGACGGGCAGATTGCGGGGGATGGCCAGCTCCGCCTTGCCGGAGGTCATGACCACCCGGGCGTCCACCATGAAGGGGCGGAACTTGCCCTGGCTGATGACTTCCCGCAGGGCGCGGCGGGCGTTTTCCGCAGACTGCAGGGGATTTTCAAAGGTGCGGCGGACGCCGTCATTGACCTGGGCCCAGCGGGGGTCGCTGCTGCCGTAGACGGTGCCGGAGTAGTCGGCGCCGTAGACCGCCGTCACCCCGTGGGGGCCGACGATCATGGCGCAGAAGGGAGTCTTTTCCGGGTCGGGCTGTACCAGGGTCAGGCCGCGGACGGCAGCGGCGCGGCGCAGCTTGCGCACAAAGGCGGCGTTGGCACCCTTGTCCCGCAGGGGTGCGGTGTCCTCCGGCCCGGCGTTGACGGCGCCCCCGTGGCGCTTGTTCTCGCCGGAAGCCGCGCGGTAATACAAAACGATGGCAATGACACCGGCCACAATGACGATGGCCAGCGCGATATACATCCCGATATCCATGGTGTGTTCCTCTCTTTTGTCTGGATGGGCGGACAGGGTCAGACCGCGCCGTAGATGCCGCGGACGCTGACCTCGCCCGTAAAGATGTGCTGTTCTCCCGTGGCGTCGTCGCAGACCACCAGCCGTCCCTCGGCGTCCACGTCCAGGGCGGTGCCCTCGCCGCCGTCGTAGCTCACGTGGCGGCCCAGGTTGACGCAGTGGGTGCGGTAGTCGGCCAGAAACGGCCCGATGCCCTCCCGGGCAAAGCGTGGCATGACGGCGGAAAATCCCGGCTCGGTCAGCCCGGCGGCCAGCACGTCGGCATCCCGCTCGGCGCAGACCCTCACCCCGCTGGTGAGCAGGCTGGCCCCGTGGGGCAGCCCCGCCCCGTCAAAGTAGGACTGGGGCTGGGCCAGATTGATGCCGATGCCCAGGATCCATGCTCCCCTGTCGGGCACGCCCTCGCACAGGATGCCCACGATCTTTTTGCCGTTCAGCAGCAGGTCGTTGGGCCACTTGATGCGGCAGTCGATGCCGTACACCCCGTGGAGCACCTTGGCGGTGACCAGGCAGGACAAAAGGGGCAGCGTCTCGGGCTGGACCAGGGGCTGCTGCACCACGCAGGAGTAGTACAGCGCCTGTCCCGCCGCGTTGACCCAGGTGTGTCCCCGGCGTCCCCGCCCGGCGGTCTGGCTGGTGGTGTACACTGCCCCCAGATCCCCGAACCGCTCCAGATGTTCCCGCGCCCAGGTGTTGGTGTTCTCCACACTCGGCAGGTAGAGCAGCGGGTGATTCATTGGGTCACCCGCTTCCAGTCATAGCTGCAGCTGCCGTCGTCCTCCACCGTGATGATGCCGTAGGAGCCGCCGTCCTTCACGCTGCCGGGGTTGAACAGGGTGGGCAGGTCGGGGGTGTCGGCGTGGATGAGTCCCCGGCGGTGGGTATGGCCGAAGAGGGCCACGTCGGCGCCCCGGGCCTGAGCGGCGTCGGACAGCTCATCGTAGCCGCTCTTGACGTAGAGCAGATTGCCGTGGGTGTAGTAGAACAGCACCCCTGCAATGGGGACCAGCCCATCCATGGGGTCCTCAAAGCCCGGGTCCATGTTGCCCCGCACCCGGTAGACCGGATAGGGCAGGGGCTCCCGCATCAGGTTGAGGGCGCCGTCCAGATCATACAGCCCGTCCCCCAGGAAAAACATGGCGTCGGCGGTCTCCTTTTTCAGGATCCACCGCAGTTCGGTCACATGTCCGTGCACATCACTGATCACCAGAATCTTTGCCTTGCTCATATCGCACCTCATTCGTTATCCGGGCGGGCATCTCCGCCGTCCCGGTCCGCAATCAATTCCTTGTAGATCTCCCCGCGGGAGAACGGGGTTCCCGCCGCGGCCTGCTTTGCCGCCGCCGAGGGCGGGGTCCCGCTGTGCAGCAGCGCCCTGGCCGCCGCCACCACGTCCTCCTTTGTCAGGGGAGCGTCATCGGCGGATTGTCCGGGCTGTGCCCCGGCCACCACCAGCACATACTCCCCCCGGGGATCGTTGGCCCGGTAGTAGGCCACCGCCTCCCCCAGGGTCGTCTTGACGATCTCCTCATGGAGCTTGGTCAGTTCCCGGCAGAGGGTGACTGACCGGTCCTCCCCCAGCGCCGCCGCCAGGTCGTCCAGCGTCCCCCGCAGCTTGTGGGGGGCCTCATAGAACAGGATGGTACGCTGTTCTCCCTGCAATGCCTCCAGGCGCGCCCGGCGCTCCTTTTTGGGCACCGGCAGAAAGCCCTCGAACACAAAGCGGGAGGTATCCTGTCCCGACACCGCCAGCGCCGTGATGCAGGCCGAAGCCCCCGGCACCGGCACCACCCGGATGCCCCGGTCCAGGGCATCCTTCACCAGCACAGCCCCGGGGTCGCTGATGCAGGGCATGCCCGCGTCGGAGCAGAGGGCGCAGTCCTCCCCCGCCTCGATGCGGGCCAGGATGGCGTCCCCGTGGTGCAGCGCGTGCTCGTAATAGCTGACCATGGGCTTTTTCAGCCCCAGATGGTTGAGCAGCTTCAGGGTGACACGGGTGTCCTCCGCCGCAATGAAATCGGCCGCCTCAAAGGTTTTTGCCACCCGGGGCGGCATGTCGTCCAGGTTGCCGATGGGCGTCGCCACAAGATACAGCGTGCCCGCCATGGCAGCGCCTCCTTCCCTGTTTGTCCGGGGAAATCCCCCGCCCTCTGTCTGCGGTGCCCCGGCCCGTGGGACGGGCCGGTCTGCCGCGGCAGGTTTTCGTGATCGGTCTTTCACCCCCACGGCGGGACAATGGTTCCTCCGGCGGGGCAAAATTCGTCATTTTAGTTATTATATCGCCTCCCTGCGGGCAGGTCAACCGGGCATTTGCCCCAAATAAAAGAGAACCGCCCGCAGAAAGAGGATTCTTTCTGCGGGCGGCGGCAAACGGGTCCCGGCGGAGATCCGCGTGGCTTGGAAAAAAGGGATCAGCCCTCGGCCCTGACCTCGTTGACCAGCTTCTCCCCCCGGGCGAAGGCCCGGGCGTTTTCCATGGTAACGATGGCGATGCTCTGCAGCGCCGTGCGGGTGAAGAAGGCCTGATGGCTGGTGATGACCACATTGGGGAAGCTGAGCAGGATGGGCACCACCTCATTGTGGAGGATCTCGTCGGAGAAGTCCTCGAACACCTGGCCGTCCTCGTCCTCGTAGACGTCCAGGCCCACGCCGGCGAACTTGCGGGCGCGCAGGGCCTCGATGAGGGCGTCGGTGTCGATGAGAGCGCCGCGGCTGGTGTTGACCAGGATGGCGGAATCCCGGATCATGCCGATGGTCTCCCGGTTGATAAGGTGATGGGTCTCGGCGGTGAGGGGGCAGTGCAGGCTGATCAGGTCGGAGCCGCGCAGCAGTTCCTCCAGCGAGACATAGCGGACGATGCCCTCCAGGGAGGGGTTCTTGTACTGGTCGTAGGCCAGCACCGTCATGCCGTAGCCGTGGCAGATGCGTGCCATGGCCGCGCCGATGCGTCCGGTGCCGATGATGCCCGCCGAGGAGCCGTAGAGGTTGTAGCCCAGCAGGCCGTCCAGAGCGAAGTTGTTGTTGCGCACCTTGACGTAGGCCTTGCACAGACGGCGGTTGGCCGCCTGGGCCAGGGCCATGGCGTGCTCGGCCACCGCCTCGGGGCTGTAACCCGGCACCCGCAGCACCGTGATGCCCAGCCGCTTGGCGGCGGCCAG
>CALXHO010000039.1 GCA_944388125.1 uncultured Gemmiger sp.
GTGCAGATGTGTGAGCGCTACGGCTTCTACCTGATCGATGAAGCGGACATTGAGTGCCACGGTGTGACCACTGTGTTCGGCGGCGGGGACGAAACGACCTTTGGCCTGATCGCCCAGAGCAAGGACTTTGAGCCGCTCATCCTCGACCGCGTCCGCCGCTGCATCATCCGGGACAAAAACAGTCCGGCGGTCATCATCTGGTCGCTGGGCAATGAGTCCGGCTACGGTCCCGGCTTTGAAAAGGCGGGGCGTTGGGGCAAGAACTATGACCCCACCCGCCTGATGCACTACGAGGGTTCCTGGCACCAGACCGGCGGCCATGTCAATGATACCAGCATGCTGGATATTTACAGCCGCATGTATAATGAACCGGACTTTGTCCGCGGTTGGCTGGCTGACCCGGCCAACACCAAGCCTTTCCTGCTGGTAGAGTACTGCCATGCCATGGGCAACGGCCCCGGCGACCTGGAGGACTATGAGCAGCTGTTTTTGCAAGAACCCGGTGTTCTGGGCGGCTTTGTGTGGGAGTGGTGCGACCACGCCATCGATGCAGGCCCGGCCCCGAACGGCGGACGCCGCTATCTGTACGGCGGCGACAGCGAGGAATACCCTCATGACATCAATTTCTGTGTGGATGGCCTGGTGTCCCCCAACCGCAAGCCCCACACCGGCCTGGCGGAACTGAAAAACGTCTGGCGCCCGCTGCGAGCCGGACTGGAGGGGGAAACCCTGGTTCTGCGCAGTACCCTGGACTTTGCGGATGTGGGACACCTTGCAAACTGCCGGTGGGAACTTGCCCTGGACGGCATCGTGGTCCGGGAAGGAACGCTCCCGCTGCCGTCCATCCCACCCCGCAGCCGGGTGACGCTTCCGACCCCGTGGCAGCTTCCCCGGGAATCCGGCCGTGTGGATGTCCGGCTGATTTACACCGCCGCCGGCGATAACGACTTTGTCAAAGCGGGGGATGAACTGGGCTTTGACCAGCTGACCCTCCGCCAGGCGGCCCCCACACTGACCACCCTGCGGCCCGGGACTGTGACCTGCCGGGAAACACAGGAAGAGATCCTTGTGGAAGGCAGCGGCTTCTCCTATGCCTTTGACCGGTTTACCGGCTGCTTTGACAGTATGGTTCGGCAAGGGCAGGAGCAGCTCTCCCGTCCCATGGGCTTTAATGTCTGGCGGGCTCCCACCGACAACGACCGCAAGATCCGTCGTGTCTGGGAGGAAGCAGGCTATGACCGTGTCCAGACGCGGGTGGAGAACTGCCGCGTCGAGAGCGGAGAGACGGTTCGCATTTCTTGCGATGTTACGCTGGCTTCCGTCATCCGGCAGCCGTTTTTGCACTGCCGTGTGATGTGGGAGATCGACGCAGAGGGTACCCTGCGCCTGACCGTGGACGGCAGGCGTGACATGGTGTTCCCGTTCCTGCCGCGTTTCGGCGTGCGTCTCTTCCTGAATTCTGGATTTGAACAGCTTGACTATATCGGTTACGGACCCTTGGAGAGCTACCTGGACAAGCATCGGGCTTGCTGGTATGGCCGGTTCAAAAGCACCGTCGCCGACGAATATGTGGACTATATCAAACCGCAGGAACACGGCAGTCATATGGGCTGTGATGCCATGCAGCTGCAAAACGGGAACACGGCATTTTGGGCAAAAAGCGAAGCACCGTTCAGTTTCCGCGCATCCCATTATCCGCAGGAAGATCTTGCCGCGGCTGCCCATGACTTTGAGCTGACGCCTGCCGATGATGTGGAGGTCTGCCTGGACTATAAAAACAGTGGGATCGGCTCCAATAGCTGCGGCCCCGTGCTTGATCCCCGCTATGCGCTGAATGAGGAAACTTTCCACTTTACGATCATTATGGGCTTTGCCGCTCTGCAGTGAGCCGTGCTCTAAGTAAAGCAACCCGGATATAAAACAGGCGGACCGCCGGATCTTTCTTTGCAGAAGGTCCGGCGGCCCGCTTTATTATTGATATGTGAACAGGAAACATTCCCGGGCAGCATAAACTGCCGCTCATTCCGCAGGCAAAAGTTCGGCCAGGATGCCGTTTTGTACGATCAGTCCCTCCGGTGTCAGGCGCAGGACCCGACCGTCAAACTCGGCATACCCGGCGGAAACGCAGTGGCGGACAAAGGCAAACTGGGCACTGGTAAACTGTCCGCCGAACCGCTCCGCATACTGTGTCAGATCAAGCCCGTCGCGCAGGCGCAGGCGCAGCATCAGGTAGTCCTCGGCATTGCAGACGCCTTCCGCTTCTTCGGTCAGAGTTCCTGCGATAAAGGCGTCCACCGCGCCGGGGCCGGCCGGCCAGAAACGCCGTACGCCCTCCATGCAGCTGTGGGCAGCAGGGCCGATGCCAAGATAATCCTGACAGTCCCAGTACAGCAGATTGTGCCGCCCGCGGTGTTCGGGTCTGGCAAAGTTGCTGATCTCATACTGGGGATAGCCTTCCTCCTCCAGACGGCGCACGGCATACAAATAAAAGTCTGCGGCGGCATCGGCGTCCGGCAGATCGGCGGGCGGATTTTTATAAAAGGCGGTGCCGGGCTCGATTTTCAGTAAGTAGGCGGAGATATGGGTGCACCCGCCGTTTTTGAGCAGGGAAAGGGTGCGGTCAAACTCTCCGGTGGTGTAGCCGGGCAGGGCCAGCATAATGTCGCCGCAGATCTCCTCAAACCCGGCACGGACAGCCCATTCCAGTGCCTGTGCCGCTGCGGCTGCGGTGTGCAGCCGTCCCAACCGGCGCAGCTGTTCGTTGTCGGCACTCTGCACGCCGAAACTGATGCGGGTCACCCCGGCGGCGCAGAACTCTTTCAGCAATTCGGCATTCACCGTGTCGGGATTGGCTTCCAGGGTGATTTCTGCCCCCGGCAGAGGATTGGCAGCCTCGATCAGGGCCGAGACCTGGGCAGGGGAGAGCAGCGCAGGAGTACCGCCGCCAAAATAGAGGGTGTCCGGCCGGCGGGGCAGGCCGCGCAGCTCCAGCAGCAAAGCGCCGCAGTATTCCTGGGGAACGCTGCGGCTGCCGGGCCGGGAAAAGAAATCACAGTACCGGCATTTGGCCGGGCAGTAGGGAATGTGCATGTAAACACCCAGAGGGCGGTGATTCTGTTGCATGAAAACGCTCCCGTACAGGCAAAATAACAGAAAAAACAAGGTCTATTCACAGTTATTTTACACATGAATCTGACCAAAGGGTATATAATAAGAATACCCAAAATGAAAGGGGATTTCAACTATGGCTCCGAACTATGATTATCGGGATCAGAACCAATCCAATCAACAGAATGACCGCTACGAACAGGCCTACCGCCAGTACCAGCAGTCCCGCGGCGGATACGCCCAGGATACGGTCTACGCGCAGAGCCCGATCCTGTCGCTCAGTCAATATATGTCCAGGACCTTCGGCTGGATGTTTGCCGGCCTGCTCGTCACCTTTGGTGTGGCCCTTGCCACGGTGATGACCGGTGCTTTCATTCCGCTGTATACCAGCGGCATCATCTTTGTGCTGTCCATCGCGGAACTCATTCTCGTGGCAGTGCTCTCCATGAACATCCAGAATATCCGCCCCGGCACCGCAACGGCCATGTTCTTTGCCTACGCCGTGCTCACCGGCATCAACCTCAGCGTCTACTTTGTGGTGTATAACCTGGCAACGCTGATTCTTGCTTTCCTGGTAGGCGCGCTCTACTTCGGCATTATGGCCGTCTACGGCATGCGCACCCAGAAGGACCTCACCGGCTGGGGCCCCAAACTGATGGGCGGTCTCTTCGCCCTGCTCATCGTCTCGGTGTTCGGCATGCTGTTTGTGGGCAACTTCGGCGTCTTTGACATTGTGCTGTGCGGCATCGGCCTGCTGATCTTCATGGGATTCACCGCCTATGATACCCAGAAGCTCCGCTCCATGTACAGCTACTTCGGCGGGGATGCCGCCATGCTGCACAAGAGCTCCATCATCGGCGCCCTGCAGCTCTACCTCGACTATATCAACATCTTCCTGTATGTGCTGCGCCTGCTGGGCCGCAGCCGCAACAACTGATTGGCTCTGATCCAAAACAAAAAAATGGCCGTGTCCTGTGCCCGCGCAAAGTCCGGAAAAGATGGAGAGCGGGGCAGGGCACGGCCTTTTTTTGCGTGTTGCCTGCCCGGAGCGGATGCATCTGCCCGTCCGGCGGCGACAATTTGCAAAAAACTCTTGACGAAACGCCCGCCCTGTCCTAAAATAAATAACAGTCTATGGCGAAACACAATGACGGAGAGTAGGTACAGCAGCCCGGCCGAAAGAGACGGGATTCACCGGCTGAAAGGTCCCGCGACGGCACTGCACCGAAGTTCGCTCCCGAGTGGCCCGTGCGAACGGCCTTATCCAAGGCCCTGTAATGCGGGACGGCACTGCACCGTTACAGGCAGGCACAAGCGCTGCCGCGTTCTTATGGATGCGGCGGAATACGGGTGGTACCGCGGAGTTGGATACAAGGCTTCGTCCCTATGCCGGAAACGGCGGCAGGGACGGAGCCTTTTTACTTGGCTTCGACGACGAAAATGAGGTGTACTATGGAAGAAAAAATCAATGCCCTGAAGCAGGAACTGGAAGCGGAAGCTGGCCAGGTCCGCAGCAAGGAAGAACTTTCCGCCTTCTGGCAGAAGTATCTGGGCAAAAACGGCAGCATTCCCGCGCTGATGAAAGGTCTGCGCGATGTTCCCAAGGAGGAGCGTCCCGCCGCGGGCAAAACGATCAATGAGTTCAAGGTCTGGGCGGAGGCCCGCTACCAGGAACTGAGCGCCGAGATCGAGCGCATCGAGCTGGAGGCCCGCAACAAGAGCGAGCAGGTGGACATCACCATGCCCGGCACCGTGCGTCCCATGGGCTCCCTGCATCCCATCACGCTGGTGAAGAACCAGATCATCGACGTCTTTTCCGGCATGGGCTTTGAAATCTATGAGGGTCCCGAGATCGAGGACGACGACCATAACTTTACCCGCCTGAACGTGCCCAAGAACCATCCGGCACGCGATATGCAGGATACCTTCTATGTGGCGGAGGACATCGTGCTGCGCACCCAGACCAGCGGCGGCCAGATCCGCGTCATGGACCGGGAAAAGCCGCCCATCAAGGTGCTGGTTCCCGGCCGCGTTTTCCGCTCCGACTCGGACGCCACCCACTCTCCCATGTTCCATCAGATGGAGGGCCTGGTCGTGGATAAGGGCATCACTCTGTGCGATCTGCAGGGTATGCTGGACAAGTTTGTCCAGGCGCTGTTCGGACCCGAGGTCAAGACCCGTCTGCGCCCGTCCTACTTCCCGTTCACCGAGCCCAGTGTGGAGGTGGACGTCAGCTGCTTCGAGTGCGGCGGCAAGGGCTGCCCGCTGTGCAAGCACACCGGCTGGATCGAGGTCCTGGGCGCCGGCGTGGTGCATCACAGCGTGCTGGAAAACTGCGGCATTGACCCCAACGTCTACTCCGGCTTTGCCTTCGGCATCGGCATTGAGAGAATTGCCATGCTGAAATACGGCATCAACAACATTGGCCTGATGTTTGAGAACGATCTGCGTTTCCTCAAACAGTTCAATGACTGAGGAGGAGAGCAACAATGAAAGTACCATTCAGCTGGCTGAAAGAATATGTGGATATTGATATCTCCGCCCAGGAGCTGGAAAAGCGCCTGTTTTCCTGCGGCTTTGAGGTGGAGGAACTGATTGACCTGGGTGCCGAGATCGACAGGGTGGTGGTCGGCGTGGTCACCGAGGCAGTGCCCCAGGAGGGCACCCACCTGCACATCTGCAAGGTGGACTGCGGCGAGTACGGCCACGACATCCAGATCAGCACCGGCGCGCCCAACGTCTATGTGGGCATGCATACCCCTGCCGCGCTGGACGGCGCCACCCTGCCCGGCGGCGTGCACATCAAGGCTAAACCCCTCATGGGTGTCGAGTCTAACGGCATGCTCTGCTCCGGCGAGGAGCTGGGCCTCAACGACGACCTCTTCCCGGGCGCCGAGGTCTACGGCCTGCTGGACCTTCCCAAGGACACCGTCCCCGGCACCGACATCCGTCCGGTGGTCGGCCTGGATGAGGTGATCTTCGACATCTCCATCACGGCCAACCGTGCCGACTGCCAGTCCATCCTGGGCATCGCCCGGGAGGTGGCCGCCGTGCTGGGCAAGCCTCTCAAGATGCCCGCCACCGACTATACCGTCTCCGATTACACCGACCCGCGCCTCTCCATCACGGTGGAGGCACCCGATCTCTGCCCACGCTACCTGGGCCACTATGTGCGCAACATCACCCCGGGCACCTCG
Organism: uncultured Gemmiger sp.; assembly: GCA_944388125.1. Taxonomy (GTDB): domain Bacteria; phylum Bacillota; class Clostridia; order Oscillospirales; family Ruminococcaceae; genus Gemmiger. The sequence continues at coordinate 6,306 of CALXHO010000039.1, forward strand.
CCCCGCTGGATGAAGCGCCATCTGGCCCTGTGCGGTCTGCGCAGCATCTCCAACGTGGTGGACATCACCAACTACGTCATGCTGGAGATCGGCCAGCCCATGCACGCCTTTGATATGTCCACCCTGGAAAGCTGCCAGATCATCGTCCGCCGTGCCCGCAATGACGAAAAGATCGTCACCCTGGACGGCAAGGAGTTTGCCCTCAGCGAGAATAACCTTGTCATCTGCGACGGCGCCAAACCGGTGGCACTGGCGGGTGTTATGGGCGGCCTGAACAGTGAGATCACCGAGAACACCACCCAGCTGCTGTTCGAGTCCGCCAAGTTCGCCCGGGACAACATCCGCAAGACCTCCCGCAGCCTGGGCCAGTCCACCGATGCCTCCAGCCATTACGAGAAGGGCATCTCCGAGTACACCACCGAGCTGGGCATGGCCCGCGCTTTGCACCTGATTCAGGAGCTGGGCTGCGGCGAAGTCACCTCCAGCGCCTTTGATGTCAGCGCCGGTGCTCCCCGTGAGGGCAAGCACTTCACCGCCACCATCAGCGGCATCAATGCCATCCTGGGCATTGAAGTCCCCGCGGACACCATTGTGGACATCCTCACCCGCCTGGAGTTCCAGATCACCCGCGACGGCGACAAACTGGATGTCATCGCTCCCCGCTACCGCGAGGATATCGAAGTGGGTGAGCCCGACCTGGCCGAGGAGGTCATCCGGGAGTACGGCTACGAACACATCGTGCCCACCTTCCTGAAGACCGCAGAGGTCACCAGCGGCGGCCTGACACCTGACCAGAAGAACCGTGCCAAGGTCAAGCGCACCATGTGTGCCCAGGGCTTCTATGAGGCGGAGACACTGGCCTTCTACGCCGACGCCGACCTGGATGCCCTGCACATTGCCGCGGACGCCCCCGAGCGCAAGGTCATCCGCATCCTCAACCCCATCAGCTCCAACCTGACCATCATGCGCACGCTGCTGGCTCCGTCGCTGCTCAATGTGGCGGTGGAGAACCTCAAGCGCGGCAACCATGAGGGCCGTCTGTTCGAGCTTTCCAACATCTATATCCCGCGTCAGCTTCCCGTCACCGAGCTGCCGGAGGAGCGCCTGCACCTGGGCTTCACGGCCTTTGGCGACAAGGAGGATTTCTTCAGCCTCAAGGGTGCCATGGAGGTGCTGGGCCGTGCTTTCGGCCTGACCTTTGACTATGAGCGCGCCACCGATGTGCCCTGGCTGCATCCCGGCATCTCAGCCCATATCCTGTGCAACGGCAAGCGCATCGGCTGCTTCGGCAAGCTGGCCAACGATGTCACCGCCGAGCTCAAGCTGCCCAAGGACAGCAAGAACAACCAGAAGATTTTCCTGGGCGAGATCGACTATGTTGCCATGATGGAGCAGGTGGACCCGCACTTCCGCTACCAGCCCATCCCCGAGTTCGATACCGTCCAGCGTGACCTGGCCCTTGTTGCCAACGAGGAGGTCACCTGCGGCGACATCGTCAAGGAAATCCGCAAGGCTTGCCCCCGCGTGGGTGATGTGGAACTGTTCGACGTCTACCGCGGCGACCAGCTGGGCGAGGGCAAAAAGAGCATGGCGTTCACCGTGCACTTTGTCCCTGACAATAAGGCTCTGTCCGCCGAGGAAGTTGACCGCTTCGTCAAGAAGATTCTCGGCAACCTCAAGTACTGCCTGAGCGTAGAGATCCGCTGATCGCGGCACGACCCCATAAAAGAATCAGAAAAGACCCGCCCCGCAGGAGCAGACAGCTCCCGGGGCGGGCCTTTTTGTGTTTGTGAGGATCCGGCCATGCCGGGCGGGGGAAAGAGAGTCCGCCAGCCTGGAGGAACCAGGCGGCAAGGGAAAGCGGCAGATTACCCTCTGGCCTTTGCCAGCAGGTCTTTGAGCCGCAAAGCCTTCTCGATGCTGCCCTCCACCTTCAGCCTGCCCAGCATGACGGCAGCCACGGGATCGGTTTTTCCGGATGCGATCTTGAACAGCGTATCGGCCGAGCAGGTGAACAGGGCGTCCCGGTCGTGATATTCGTAAGGCTCAATGGCGAGGGTGCCGTCCTTGAGCTCGACGTAGAAGGCACCGGCCGCTTCGCCGGTGATGTTGAACTGATAGGCCAGATGCTCCGGAATACCACTGACATCGGCGGTCTGGAACATTTCTTTTACCCGGGCAAACATTTCCTCAAACGTCATGTTGGGCTCCTTTCCTGCGGAAGCAGACTCAGTGCGAGGGACTTTCGGATACTCTTATTATAGAATGCACGAATGCATTCGGCAAGAGAAAGAAAACAGCTGACCTGTTTTGAGGGCGTCACGCAGCCACGCGGTGCAACTACCCGGCAAACAGCCGACTGTGCAAAAAGCCGCTGCCTCCCAACGGGGAGACAGCGGCTTTCTCTTACTTTGGAAAGTGTGGGGAAGCGCGCAGGAGTGCGGGAATTTATGCCCGCTCCACCATATCCATGGCGAACAGTGCCGCGCCCAGAGCGCCGCACAGCTGGGCTTTGTCATTGACCACCAGAGTGGTGCCCAGTTTTTCTTCCAGCGTCTTGACAAGGCTCTGGTTCTTGGAGACGCCGCCGGTCATCATGTAGCGCTCCTCGCCGCCCACACGCTTGGCCAGGGCGGCGGTCTTGGAGGCGACCGCCTTGTTCAGGCCGTGGACGATGTCGTCGGTGGCCTTGTTCTGGGCGATCAGGGAGACGACCTCCGACTCGGCAAAGACGGTGCACATGCTGGAGATGGTGATGTCCTCCTTGTACTTGAGCCCGGCCTTGCTCATCTCGTCCAGGCTCATCTCCATGGTGCGGGCCATCATTTCCAGGAAGCGTCCGGTGCCCGCAGCGCACTTGTCGTTCATGACAAAGTTGACCACGGCGCCGTTTTCATCCAGGCGGATGACCTTGCTGTCCTGGCCGCCGATGTCAATGACGGTGCGAACGCTGGGGTCCAGAAAATGAGCGCCCTTGGCATGGCAGGTGATCTCGGTGATGCTGCGGTCGCCCTCCGAGATGGCGGTGCGGCCGTAGCCGGTGGTGACCATGGCGTCAATGTCGCCGCGCTCCAGCCCGGCATCCTGAAGGGCCTCCTCCAGGGCACGCTCGGCACCGGCGGCAGCGCCTGCACCGGTGGGCAGAATGATGCCCGTCACAATGTTTTTGTCCTTGTCCAGAATCACCACGTCGGTGCTGGTGGAACCGCTGTCAATGCCTGCAAAATAACCCTTTCCCATTTTCTTCTCCGTTCCTTCCTGCCAATCCACGGCGATGCTCTCTGCAAAAGCCTGCAGCCGGGTCAACAGCTGACCGCTGCTCTGCAGGGTGTAGTCCGACTCGATCTTGAGCAGCGGCACCGTGGCGTCGCGCTTGACCTGGGCGTACTCGAAGCTGTAAAAATCACAGAACTTGACGGTGTGATAGATGATCCCCTTGAGGTTGGGATTGTTGTACAGCTGGCGGCGGCCGGTGTTGTCCATCATCCGCATGCAGGGCAGCTGGCGCAGCAGTTCTGCGGCATACCATTCCATCAGACCGTCAAAATCGGCGTCCTCGGGCGGCAGCATTTCGCCCACCGAGCGGTTGTTGACGCAGCTGTCGTTCTCCACCGGATAGGGCATGCACTTCTGCACCATGTCGTACAGCTCCGCGCCCATGCGGGCGCCCAGAATGCTGATGTACGGCCCCTTGCACTTGGGATTGGGGCGGAATGCCTTGAAAAATGCCTCCCGGTCAAAGGTGGTACCGCGGTATTCGCTGTACGCCTTGGCCAGACCGTGCAGCTGAGCGACGGTGCGTTCCCGGCTGCATTCCCCGGTGCTGCGCAGCATGTCCAGCATGTACAGAAAGTCCAGTTTGCCGCTCTCGGCCAGAATATCATAGACACTGCGGATGGTATCGCAGCAGTTGACCAGAACCAGTTCCTTGACCTGGCCGCTCATGACCTGTTCAATGACTGCCTTTCCGAAGCCGCAGATGTTGGGGTGGGCAATCTGGTCGGCGCACTCAAAGCCCTCGGGCATCTCGTTGAGGTTGGCGCAGTCGGCACCCAGCGCCTCCAGCAGTTCGATGGGCGTGTATTTGCAGACGTAGTAAAGTTTGTTCATTTGATTTCCTCCCGCTCACAGCTTGTCGCCGTTGAGCATTTCCAGAAAAGCCCCCAGGCGGGTGGAGGTCTGACCCTCGCCGCCGTGGCTGCGGTCACAGCCGTCGCCGTCCAGGATCAGCAGGGGAAGGCCCGCCTCCTCGAACTTGTGCTTTGCCAGCTGGGCACCGCCCATGGTGTGCTTGCAGCCCCAGTGGTCGAACCAGACAACACCGTCTGCACCGGCTTCCTTGGCATGGCGGATGCCAGCGTCGATACGGCGGGTGACGCTTCCGTTGAGAGCGTGGTAGACCATCCGGTGAGCCAGCGCCTCGTAGGGGGAGGAGGGGTCAAAGTCGGGCTCGTTGACCTGGCTGAGCTCACAGCCCACGATCTGGGAATTCTCGTTGAACAGCAGCTCTTTCTGTACCGCCTCCGACCAGAAGGGGATGGTGTGCATCCAGTAGATATGCTTGCCCTTTTTGGCCGGAGCGGACTGGACGTCATGCAGCAGCATGTCCACGTATTTCTCTTCCTGAGGGGTGCCCAGCAGCAGGTTGTTGGTCATGCCGCAGTAGAGCGGGGAGACCAGGTCCTCGGGAATGTAGCGGTCGGCCCGGGCCATCTGGAACTGACGGAACTTTTCCAGGGTACGTTTGCTGGTTTCCAGACGGGCACGCAGGGAATCCTCGTCCACCTTCTTGCCGGTATGCTTTTCCAGGAAAGCCGCAAGATCCCGCAGCTGCTTGGCAACATACTGGACGTTTTCCTCATTTTGCTGCAAAGGTACATCGATGGCAAACAGAGGCACATCGTACAGCTGGGACAAAGCCCGGAAGGTCAGGAGATTGGCGTCGCACATCAGGCTGGTGTAGACGATGCAGCGGGGCTTGGGCAAAAGACCCCGCTGGGCTGCACCCAGAAAGGTCTTGTGATAGCTGCACAGCGTCTCGGCAATGCCGGTGTTTTCGGCCTGCTGCAGGCAGCTGCGCTCCACCTTGGAGGCGGACAGATAGCAGGAAAAGCCCTCGGCATTGTAAGGGCTGAGTCCCACCTCCTGCAGCAGTTCGGCGGGGGTGAAAATGCTGACGATGGCAGTCTGCTCAGGAGCCTTGAGCGGTTTGAGCATGGTGTCCATCATCAGGCGGGCCAGGTAACGGTCAGCCGGCAGCAAGCGCCGGTCGGGCATGAATTTGAACTTCAGATCCTGATACTGCCAGCCGGTCCGGAGCAGAACTCTGGCCTTTTGGGGATCCTTATCGCATAACTTGTCTACGTATTCTCCAAAAACATCTACGATTGACATGATTCTCTCCTGAATATCAAATGCAAAATAGTTGCAGATAAACTTGCATAAATTTAACTATATCACAGTTTGTTCATAATTTTCAAGTATTCAAAAATAGTAAAGATGCACAGTGCACGGCTATATCTTTTGGTAAAAAGATATAATGAGGGTCTAAAAAATAAGGACGCTTCCTATGGACAGGAAAACGTCAGGCGATTGCACCATGTGAAGGGAGGAGGAAATATCAAACGGAAGAACCAAATAAAAACCGGCAGGGCAGAGGAAGAATGAACTCCGCGCTGCCGGTTGGCAAAAGGAAAACGAAAAAGCCGCCTGAAATGTCATAGACATTTCAGGCGGCTTTGGTCCGAGTGGCGAGAGTCGAACTCACGGCCTCTTGAACCCCATTCAAGCGCGCTACCAAACTGCGCTACACCCGGATACGCTGTCGCTGTCGCAATCAGCAAGATATATTATAGCGGCCGATACCGCACTTGTCAAGACAATTTTGACAAAAAAATAGATTTTTTTCTTGAAGCCAAAATTATGCCATACCTGCGAACATTTCCGGAGCTTTTGTACGGCATATCCCGGACAAAACAGGACATGGCAGGCAAAAACCGACGCAAGTAATGCGAAATGATGCAGTATCTTCCTGGAATCTCTCCGCCGACAAACCGGCTCCTGGTACCGGTCTATGCAAAATATTGGGGAAATGACTGCTCAGGAAATTCCGGACGATATCGGTATCATTGACATGGTGGCGATCGCTGCGGGCACCGGGCATCGCGGTACTCCTGCGGCGCCGCAACTGTGCGTGTCCCCGCACATAAGCCGCAATCTGCTCAAAATGATAAAAAGCACCGCCGGTCAGACGGAACTCCGTACAGACCGGCGGTGTTTCTTATTGGCCGTAAAATCAGACCCCGTAGGCATCGGGGGCGACGTGGCGGACAAAACCGCCCAGCTCGCTCTCGTCGGTGTAGCCGTAGGACAGGGCCTTGGCGCGCATGGCGGCATAAAGCTCGGCAAAGGTGGCTTCGTAGTATGCCACCAGGAAAATCTGTCCCAAGCCCAGGGTGAGCAGACAGAGCAGCTCCCAGCCGATGAAGGAAAGCTCCAGCAGGAAGGAATGAAATTTCTCCCCCTGCATCATCTGGCTGCTGAGTTCCATGGCGCGCCCGGTGGAGAGATAAGGGTTTTCCGCCATGAGATAGGGGACCAGGCGGTAGGCATAGGCCCAGTAAATACCGGGAATGATGATAATGGAGCCAAGAAGGATCTTAAGGTTGGTCAAAAACAGAACCTTGACCACGTTGAGATAGGGCCGTCGGAAAATACCGAACAGCGTCCCCACAGGGGCCTTGCCCTGGCGGCTTTCCATCATATAACGGCACAGACCGGATGCCAAGGGCGCAGAGACAAAGGCGCGGTACACCATCCCGATGACTGCGCCGATCAGGATACCGATGGCAATGGCCCCCAGCAGCCCTGTCACCGACATGGCCTCAAGAATCTCGGCAAGGGTAGGATCAACGTGATTCCCGGTCCAGACGTCAGGTTGGGTGAACTCCTGCCAGAGGATTGTGACCTCCTGAAACTGACTGGAAAGATTGGCAAAAACGCTGTTTGCACCGAAGATGCCGGCAATCAGGCAGACGGCGGTACACATCCAGTATCGCCCGGAAAGCGCCTGCCGGGCATTGCGTTTCAACAGTCCGCATGTCCACATAAAATCAAAACCTCCTGCGGGGCCGGCAGCAGGGCAGGCCGACCAATATGATGACCGCTTCATTATAGCATGAACCGCCGGAAAAGGAAACAGCACAGTTTGGTGCATTTGTACGGCCGGGACGCAAAAAAAACGAAGGCTCTGCGCTGTGCAGAGCCTTCGTTTTGTATGGGAAAACAATAGGGAACAAATGAAGATATCGAAAAAATCAGACGTCGGCGCGCCACAGGCCGTGCAGGTTGCAGTAGGCGTAGACAGCGACGGGATGCTCACCCTCAGCCAGAGCAAAATCTGCCTCGGGAGCGTCGCCGGCCTTCAGCCACTTGACGCTGACGCCGCGGTCGGTCTCGAGGGCGATCCACTCAATGTAGTGCTCCTCAGCCATGGGATGGATGACGGAACCGACCTGGGCATGGACGCGGCTGCCGTCCACAGTGACGGCAGGAACGTGCTTCTCAACGGCGGCATCAACGGAACCGGCCTGCAGAAGCTGCATCTTTTCACCGCAGCAGAAAACAGGGACACCGGCGTCGTGGAGGTAGAAAATGATGTTGCCGCAATGGGCGCAGCGATAGATCTTCATGGTGAAATCTCCTTTCAAAAGTCAGACAGCGAAAAAATCATTTTTAAAGCTCGAAAGCATAATTTTGTGAAAGCATATCACAGCACTTGCTGTGAGCATAGAATACCACAGACCAAACAAAACCGGATGTTGCCAAGGCAACAAACAGGAAACGAAATGAGAAAAAATCCTCACAGCAACACCTTGTCCAGGGCGCGGGCCAACCGCAGCATGGTGATGCGGTCCTGCAAAAGGGGATTGCTGTCGGCGGTGCGCTGCAGCTCCTGCAGAATGCGGGGAATTTTCCGGGCAGGGATGCCCATGCGGGCCAGGTCCAGCCGGGAAACGGGCAGTTCATGCCGGGGAGAAGGGGCGCTGCCCAGGGCGTTCATACCGAAACCGGCAAGCAATTTTTTCATCATTCGCATCCTTTCTCCAAGAAAAATGCCGAAGCAAACAGGGCTTTTTCTGTAATTATACCAAAATTTTGGAAAAAGTGTTTATTTTGTATTCAAAAAAATATATAATACACATTAGATTATTTTTTCGGCTGCTATTTGCGGAGCTGACCCCGTGCGGCGGTCAATACGTTTTTGAGGTGACGATTCATGGCGTACTATAACAGCTACAACCCCAAACTGCTGGATGGGGTCAAGCACATTCATTTCATCGGCTGCGGCGGTTCCGGCATGTACCCGCTGATCCAGATCCTGCATACCAAGGGCTATACCATGTCCGGCAGTGATGTGGAAGAGACCAAGATCACCCAGGCCGAGCGCGCCATGGGCATGCAGGTCACGCTGGGACATGACGCAGCCAACATTCAGGGAGCGGACCTGGTGGTATACAGCGCTGCCATTCACGAGGATAACCCTGAACTGCAGGCAGCTCACGCCCATGGCGTGGCCACGGCGGAGCGCAGCGTTCTGCTGGGGTATGTCAGCCGCCTGTATCCCCACAGCATTGGCGTGGCGGGCACCCACGGCAAGACCACGACGACCAGCATGATCGTCACCATGCTGGAACTGGCCGGCAAGGATCCCGCAGCGGTCATCGGCGGCAAGCTGCCTCTGATCGACGGTTACGGCAAAGCGGGCAGCGGCAACAGCATTGTCATCGAGGCCTGTGAGTACAGCGAGACCTTTTTACATCTCACGCCCTATATCGGCGTGATCCTGAACATTGACAACGATCACCTGGAATACTACGGCACCATGGGCCGCCTCAAGATGGCGTTCCAGAAATTTGCCCTGCTGTCCCGCACGGTGGTGTTCAATCTGGACGATCCCAACACCCTGGCAGTGGTCAACTCCATCGACCGTCCGGTGCTGTCTTTCGGTATTGAGCAGGAAGCCCGCTTCCGTGCAGTCAACATCAAGGAATACCGCCCCGGCTTCTATGAGTTTGACGTGGAGGAGCTGGAGGCGCACTTTGCCCATATCCGCCTGGGTGTGCCCGGCTACCATAATATTTATAATGCCCTTGCCATGTGCTGCTGTGTCCGTCCGCTGGGCCTCCAGCCTGAGGATGCCGAGCGTGCCGCCGAGAACTTCAAGGGTTCCGGCCGCCGCTTTGAGATCAAGGGTGAGTGCAACGGCGCGGTCATTGTGGACGACTACGCCCACCATCCCACCGAACTGGCCGCCACCCTCAAGACCGCCAAGGAGATGGGATACGAGCGTGTGATCGCGGTGCATCAGCCCTTCACCTATTCCCGCACCAAGAGCCTGATGCAGGACTTTGCCGATGTCCTCAAGACGGCAGACCAGGTGGTGCTGCTTCCCATCATGGGCAGCCGCGAGGTGGATGACGGCAGCGTCCGCAGCGAGGACCTTGCCGCCCGCATTCCGGGCAGCGTGGTGGTCGGCGGCCTGAAAGAGGCAGCCGACTGGGTCAAGGCCAACGCCAAGAAAGGCGACCTTGTGGTCTGCATGAGCTGCGGCGATCTGTACAAGGCCGCCGATATGATGATCGAAAACTGACGAAAACAGATTCTGCCTGCAAGTGGGCGGACAGCCAGACCGGCTGCCCGCCCGCTTTTTTTGCTGCCGGAATGCAACCAAATGGACTGCAGGGAACACGAATCAGGTGAAAGAGGTGAATCTGTTGAACGTTCAGGATGTGACCCCTTTTTTTGAAAAGCTGTATGCGGAAAGCTATGACGACACCTTGCTCTATCTGACCCGGCGCTGTGCGGATCCCGCGCAGATCCCGGATCTGATGCAGGAAGTTTATGCGGAAGTCTATTCCGTGCTGCTGCAAAAGGGACCGGATTATTTCAAACGGCCGAAAGCCTTTGTGCAACATGTGGCGAAATCCAAACTGTGCCGCTATTACGGTCTGCGTCGGAGGCTTGCCTGCCTGATTTCCCTGGACCGCTTCGGCGGAAAAGACACCGGTGGGGAGGAAGACGGCAGTCCCTGGGAACTCCCCGATCCGGACCTGCCGGAGCAGCTGGCGGAGGACAAGGCTCTTGCCGCAGAGCTGGCCGAAAAGATCAGGCAATTACCTCCGGATGTTCAGCGGATCTTCATCTGCCACTTCTGGCTGGATATGCCCCTGTCCCAAACCGCAAAAGCGCTGGGCATGAAGGAAGCAACGGTCAAGTCAAAGCTTTACCGCACACTGGCAAAATTACGAGAACTGTATCAAAAGGACGGTGCCGAATCATGAAAGAATCTGATCTGATGCGCAAAGCACTTTCAGCCTGCGGGCTGGACCGGCAGGAGATTTGCCGGGCGGCGCGCCGGAAAGGCGCTGCCCGTTTACCGGAAGGAGTACCTGCCATGAGAAAACACAGACTTCCTGTTGCCGTTGCTGTCGGATTGGCGGCCGCCTGCCTGGGCGGCGGTGTATACGCAGCCGGCGTGATGCTGAATGCCTCCCAGGCTGCCCGGGCGATGGGGGAGAGCAATGTGGCCGCTCTGTTTGAGACGGACGGAGCCATTGCGGTCAATGAGACCCAATCCGATGCAGGCTATGAGGTAACGCTTCTCGGCCTGGTCACCGGCGACCACCTGACCGATACCTGGAGCAGCGGCTGGACCGACGGGGCGCCGGAAAACGGCACGACCTACGCGGTGGTGGCGGTGCGGAAATCGGACGGCACCCCCATGCCGGAACTGACCGATGAGACCGATCCCTTCCGCCTGTCGGACAGCTTCGCCCAGCCCCGGCTGGCCATTCCCGACCTGCAGCCCGCCGAATACTGGCTGAACCCGGAACGTAAGGATGTGGTACAGGACGGGGTCCGCTATCTGCTCATCGGCTGCGACAACGTGGAGATCTTTGCCGACCGGGACGTGGTGCTGTGTGTATCCACCGGCAGTGCCTTCTATAACACCGAGGCGTTCCGGTTCGATACCGCCACCGGTGCCGTCACCGCCAATCCGGAGTATACAGGGGTCAACCTGGTGTTTGACCTGCCGCTGGACGAGAGCAAGGCAGACCCGGAAGCTGCCCGGAACTTCATCGACGAGTGGAAGTCCGGCGGACCGGAGGAGACACAACCCGCTTCCGGCAGCCCGGAGGAAGGGGCCGCTGCGCAGGTGGACGATGCCGTGGGGCAACCTGCGTCCCTGACACCCGAGGAAATTCGCGCCGCCGGTACGCTGCTGAACACTGAGACGGCAGCCCTGAGCAAAGGCGACCTTGGCACCGGATGGTATTTCGGGGATGGCGCCTATCTGTCGGAGAGCAGCTGGACAGAGGGAGATACCGAACTTGTCTGGCAGACCGGCTCGGACGGTACAATGGTCACAGCGCAGATCCTCGTCAAAAATGGGGACGGTTCCATGACCAGTGAGACCTGGCAGCTTCCCGCAGCCTGATTTTATCAGGAAATCTCGATCCAAAAACAAAACCCCGCCCCCGCAAGGCAGCAAGACTGCACATTGCGGGGGCGGGGCTGTTTGTTTGGAAAATTTTTGACTTTGCCGGAGCCGGCAGTTCGATCAGTAGGTCAGGATCAGGCCCTGATCCTGCGCGTAGAAGCTGCAAAGTCCGGCGCAGGGGGTAATGACGATCTCGGCGTCCGGCCACTTGGCACGGATACCGTGCTCCAGCAGGGCGGTGGCCTTTTCGTTGTCGCAGTGGCTGATGCGCACGGTGTGGCTTCCGTCAAAACCATCCTGATCCATCTGCTCCAGAATACGGGCCAGCACGCGGGTTTCGCCCCGGGTCTTGAAGAAGAAATCGATCTTGCCGTCCTGGGTGCGGCGGCCCAGCACCCGCATGTTGAGAGCACCGGCAATAAAGCCCACCACACGGCTGACACGGCCCGCCTTGGCAAGGTTGTCAAAGCTTGCCAGGGCAAACAGAATGTGCCCGGTATCGTTGTGGGCAGTCAGAGCGCGGCAGATCTCCTCAAAGCTGCGGCCCTCGCCAATCAGGCGGTTGGCCAGACAGGCGGCCTCCGCCAGGGCGCCTGCACAGCTCAGGGTATCCAGGATAAAGATGTTTTTGTCGGGGTATTTATCCAGTACCATTTCCCGGGCACTCTGGGCAGCGTTGTAGCTGCCGGAAAGATTGTGGCTGATGGTGATGGCAATGACGTTGTCAGCCTGCAAAAACAGCTCGGCCCATTCCTCAGGGCTGGGGCAGGCGGTGGAGCTGCCGCCGTTGTAATCGGTCATTGCCTGGAGCATCTGGCCCACATTGAGGGTGGGCAGATCGACGAACTCCCGCTCACCCACGCGGATCTTGAAAGGGACAAGCCCGAACTGAACTCCCGGGGCAAGATCCTCCATGCGGCGGATCTCACAGGAAGTGTCGGAAACGATCATCCAGGACATAATATGCCTCCAATCTGCGCGGTGATATCCCATGGGAATGCACCGCATATTGCAACAAAATGTGACGGCGCAGCAACAGATTTTTCGCCCTTCGACCGTTTGGCAAAGCCGGTCCGGGGGACACCGTTCACATAAATCTCTATTTTATAATTATATGCCAGGGGCAGAGCTCCGTCAAGAATAAACACCGCCCGGAAAGACATCGCCCTGTAGGAGTACAATACATATTGGACAGTTGAATAAAAAAGGATGAAGGATACGGCCTCATCGGTTATAGTTGGAGT
>CALXHO010000040.1 GCA_944388125.1 uncultured Gemmiger sp.
GCCCTGTCGCTGCTGATCCGCCGTCCCCCGGGACGTGAGGCTTACCCCGGCGACGTGTTCTATCTCCATTCCCGCCTGCTGGAGCGGGCTGCCAAGCTGTCCGACGCCAAGGGCGGCGGCTCCCTGACGGCTCTGCCCATCATCGAGACCCAGGCGGGGGATGTGTCGGCCTATATCCCGACCAACGTCATCTCCATCACCGACGGACAGATCTTCCTGGAGACTGAGCTTTTCCACTCCGGCGTCATGCCGGCAGTCAACCCGGGCATTTCGGTCTCCCGTGTGGGCGGCAACGCCCAGATCAAGGCCATGAAGAAGGTCGCCGGTACCCTTAAATTGATCTACTCCCAGTACCGCGAGCTGCAGGGCTTTGCCCAGTTCGGCTCCGATCTGGATGCCGACACCAAGGCCCGCCTGGCCCAGGGCGAGCGCATTGTGGAGGTCCTCAAGCAGGACCGCAGCTCCCCGGTGCCGGTGGAAAAGCAGGTGGCGATCCTGTATGCCACGGTGCGCGGCTACCTGGACAAGGTGGCTGTGGCCGACGTCAAGGAGTACGAGCGCGGCCTGTATGAATTTTTGGATTCCAACTCGCAGGCCTGCGGCGTCATGCAGGAGATCCGCGACACCGGCGCATTGTCCGAGGACGCGGACAAGACGCTGGCCGCGGTTCTGACGGAGTACACCGATGCATTTGTCAAGGTACGATAATACGGCGGAAAGGAGGCGGTTTGCATGGCAGGTTCCATGAAGGACATCAAACTGCGCATCAAGAGCGTGCAGGGCACCATGCAGATCACCAAGGCGATGGAGCTGGTGGCGTCCTCCAAACTGCGCCGCGCCAAGGAGCGGGTGGAACACAGCCGCCCCTATTTTGAGACGCTGTATCATACGCTGTACGACATCGCCGCGGCAAACACCGAATTCCAGAGCCCCTACCTGCTTCACCGGGAGACCGGCCGTACCTGCTATGTGGTCATTGCAGGCGACCGGGGCCTGGCGGGCGGCTACAATGCCAACGTGCTGCGCTGTGCCGCTGCCGACGCTGAGGGCAGGGATATCTGCGTGCTGCCCATCGGCCGCCGCGCCGTGGAACACTACGAGCGCCGGGGCATTCCCATTGTGAGCAAGGCCTTTGAGATGGCGGGGGACCTGTCGGTCAGCGATTGCTATGAGGTGTCCCGCATGCTGTGCAAGTTGTATCTGGCGGGGGAGATCCGGGAGATCCGCATCGTATTCACCCAGTTTGTGTCCATGCTGACCCAGACCGCCATGGTGCTGCCGGTGCTGCCCTTTGACGTGCCCCGCACGGGGAAGGGAACTGCCGGACGGGAGATGATCCTCTATGAGCCCAACAGCGAGAAGGTGTTCGATGCCATCATCCCCGAGTATCTGGCGGGCGTCGTCTACGGCGCTTTGTGCGAGAGCGTTTCCAGTGAGCTGGGGGCCCGGCGCACGGCGATGGACTCGGCCAGCAAGAATGCGGCCGACATGATCGACCGCCTCGACCTGCATTACAACCGCGCCCGTCAGGCTGCCATCACCCAGGAGATCACCGAGATCGTGGCGGGTGCCGGTGCGGACTAATTTAACCATTTGACAAGGAGTTGTAAGCCCATGTCGGAGAAAAATATCGGCAGCGTGGTACAGGTCACCGGCCCGGTTCTGGACATCCGGTTCCCGGAAGGCAGGCTGCCCGCGCTGCTCAACGCCATCGAGCTGGACAACCACGGCACCCGTCTGGTGGCCGAGGTAGCCCAGCAGATCGGCGATAATGTGGTGCGCTGCATCGCCATGAGCAGCACCGACGGTATGGTGCGCGGCGACAAGGCGGTGGACACCGGCGGACCCATCACGGTGCCCGTCGGCGAGGGCTGCCTGGGCCGTGTGTTCAACCTGCTGGGCGAGCCCATCGACGAGAAGCCCGCCCCCGAAGGCCTGGAGCGCTGGCCCATCCATCGCCCGGCCCCCGGCTTTGACGAGCAGGAGGGCGCCACCGAGATCCTGGAAACCGGCATCAAGGTCGTCGACCTGATCTGCCCCTATGCAAAGGGCGGCAAGATCGGTCTGTTCGGCGGCGCGGGCGTCGGCAAGACGGTGCTGATCCAGGAACTGATTTACAATATCGCTACGGCGCACAACGGCTACTCGGTGTTTACCGGCGTGGGCGAGCGCACCCGTGAGGGCAACGACCTTTACGGCGAGATGAGCGAGAGCGGCGTTCTGAGCAAGACGGCGCTGGTCTACGGCCAGATGAACGAACCGCCGGGAGCCCGTATGCGGGTGGCCCTGTCCGGCCTGACCATGGCGGAGTATTTCCGCGATGTCAAGAACCAGGACGTGCTGCTCTTCATCGATAACATCTTTCGCTTCACCCAGGCGGGCTCCGAGGTCAGCGCCCTGCTGGGCCGTATGCCCTCCGCCGTGGGCTACCAGCCCACCCTGGCCACCGAGATGGGCGCCCTGCAGGAGCGTATCACCTCCACCCGCAAGGGGTCCATCACCTCGGTGCAGGCGGTCTACGTCCCCGCGGATGACCTGACCGACCCGGCCCCGGCCACCACCTTCACCCACCTGGATGCCACCACCGTTCTGAGCCGTGAGATCTCGGCCCAGGGCATCTACCCGGCGGTGGACCCGCTGGAATCCACCAGCCGCATCCTCAGCCCCGAGGTGCTGGGCCGTCGCCACTACGACGTGGCCCGTGCCGTCCAGAAGGTTCTGCAGCGCTACAAGGAGCTGCAGGACATCATCGCCATCATGGGTATGGACGAGCTGGGCGAGGAGGACAAGCTGACCGTCGCCCGTGCCCGCAAGGTGCAGCGTTTCCTGTCCCAGAGCTTCCACGTGGCAGAGCAGTTCACCGGCATGCCCGGCCAGTACGTCCCCCTCAAGGAGACGCTGCGCGGCTTTGAGGCTATTCTGGGCGGCGACTGCGACGACCTGCCGGAGAGCAGCTTCCTGTTTGCCGGCACCATCGACGACGTTTACGCCAAGGCAAAGAAATAATCCGGCTTAGGGAGGTAGCATATGGGAACATATTCCCTGAAAGTCGTGACGCCGGACGGCTGTGCCTTCGACGGCCAGGCGGCGCGCCTGGTCTGCCGGACCATCACCGGCGACATTGCCATTCTGCCCGGCCATTGCGATTATTGTACGGCCCTGGGCATGGGGGAGGCGCATATCGTCCTGGAGGACGGCACCACCCGCCGTGCAGCCTGTATGGGCGGCCTGCTCAGCGTGCTGAAAGGCCAGACCCGTCTGGTGGCCACCACCTGGGAGTGGGCGGATGAGATCGACATCCCCCGCGCCGAGGCAGCCCGTGCCCGCGCCGAGGAACAGCTGGCCCGCAAGGACCTGGATGACCGGGAACTGGAACTGGCCAAGGCCCGGCTGCGTCGCGCTCTGGTGCGCACGTCTGTGGCAAAGTGAGTGCCGGGGCAAGCGGACGAATTCCAAATCACAATAACAAAAAGCGCGGTGTGCAGCCTTTTACGGAGCACACCGCGTTTTTGTCTGGTATTCTTGTGAGAATTGCGAAAGGAACGGCACCGCCATACCTGACCGGGAGGAGCGGGAGCTGCACAGCAGTCAGGCCCAGCCATGGGAATGAAATGCGGCGGCAAGCCCGTCCTGATCCTGTGGGAGGCAGACCTCGTCGGCCATTGCCTTGAGCTGCGGATCGCCGTTTCCCATGCAGATGCCCAGTCCTGCGGCATCCAGCATGGCGGCATCGTTCATGCTGTCGCCGAACGCCACTGAGTCGGCAATGGGAATCCCCCAATACCGGCAGAGGGTACGGACGGCCGTCCCCTTGCTGAAACTGCGCTGGATCAGCTCGCCGTTGACCACGCCGAATTGATCGGTCCCCATCACGCAGCAGTAAAAGTCCGGTTCCAACAGCCGGAAAGGGGATTCCAGGCGCCGGGCATCGGGGGAGGCAAAGGTGATCTTGTAGACAGGGGTACCGGGGTAGGACGCCACGGTGAGCACGGGATCCTCGCGGGCATGACGGGCCCAGCGTGCCAGCTCACTGTTGGAGCCGCGGGCCGCACAGCGCAGGAGCAGATCGGTGAATCCGGGACTGCTGTACGAGGTATCCCGGCATTCCAGGGTGTATTCCACTCCGCTGCGGGCCAGCAGACCGGTGGTCCGTTCCAGCAATGGGGGAGAAATGCTGCGGTCGTATAACAGCTCGCCGCCGCAGGTAATGCGTGCACCGGCACTGGAAACCACTGCGTCAAAAGGATAGACCAGCAGCGGCGTGAGCAGCTCTTCACTGCGGCCGGAGCAGAGCACCAGCCGGTGCCCGTTGGCGCGGGCGGCCTCCATGGCGCGGCAGGCCGAGGGCGGCGGCTGCATGGCCCCGGGTTCGGTCAAGGTGCCATCCACGTCCAAAAAAATCACCTTATGCGGCATTTTGCGTCCCTCCCTGCGGTGATTGTAGCACAAAAAATGCGCATGGTGCAACTTGTGGATGTGTTCCGGTTATTGTACAATAGGTGAAAACGCACAAAAGGAGACAGGCAGGTGAACAATCGACAACGCAGGATTCTGTGGTTTTTGGCCCTGGCGGAACAGCCCATGACTTCGGCGCAGCTGGCGCAGAAACTGGGGGTCAGCAGCCGCACCATCAAGTCCGATATGACATTTGTGGCGGAAGAACTCAAGGACAACGGCGCACAGCTGAT
Organism: uncultured Gemmiger sp.; assembly: GCA_944388125.1. Classification (GTDB taxonomy): domain Bacteria; phylum Bacillota; class Clostridia; order Oscillospirales; family Ruminococcaceae; genus Gemmiger. Next base: position 4,689 of record CALXHO010000040.1, read on the forward strand.
CTCCCGAAGAAACTGCGGCTATTCCATCCAGGTGACGGATGCGGAAAAATTCCAGACCATGTATACCCTCATCAGCATCAAGGTCAGCAGCTTTTCTCCCGTCAATGAGGAGGACCGCCTTCTCTATATCGCGCGGAAGCTGGTAGGTTCCCGCCGGGGCGTTCTTGTCGACGAACTGGAGGAGGAGCTTTACCTGACCCGCAGCTCTCTGCGGGCCCCGCTGCATGAGGCCATCCGTTTTTGTGAGAGCTTTCACCTCCAGACGACCTCGTCCATCGGCCGCGGTCTGCGGGTGGTGGGGGAGGAACACCTGATCCGTATGGCACTGACAGAATTGTTTGAGCTGCACTTTCACAAGGCGGAACTGGATCAGGTGGATGAAGAATATGCCCAGTGGGTGGGGTGTGAGTACCAGGAAAGACAGGACATCCGCCATGCCTTCCTGAAGGTCCTGCGGGAAAGCAGCTTTGCCATGCGGGACAGTGTCACTCAGCGCATCGCCATGTATCTGATCATCGCCCGGAACCGCCGCCGTGCAGGGCTGCGCATTACGCTGCCGGCAGCCTGGATCACTGAGGTGAAGTCCCTGCCCATCTATGCCGTCGCGGCGGAGATTTACCGTGTACTGCAATCCCGATTCACCGATTACGGCATGGATACGGCGGAAACCTGCTTCCTGGCCATGTATATGCTCACCAATCTGGACCCGGACATCCACCGGGATCCCGAGGAAACCGCGCCGGTGATCGCCCCGCTCGTGCATACCACGGCCCGGGCAATGCTGGAATCTGTCCGCCGGGAGACAGGGACGGATCTTGCCGCAATGCCGGATGCCGTTGAAATGCTGGAACAGGTGATCCTGCCCATTCTGCTGGGGGCAAGATACGGTCTGGACGGTCACCAGTGCTTTGATTACAGCTATGAAAATACCTACATGCATATGCCGGTGGAGATGCACTATGCCCGCCTGCTGGGCGAGAAAATGCGTCGCTGTACGGCCTGCCTGGTCTCGGATACCGATTTGTCGGTGCTGTCCTGCTATGTGGCGGCCCTGCTGCGGGAGGCCGAGTATCCCACCAATCCGCTGCGCCTTCTGGTGACGAATTCCATCGGCGTGGATTTTGCCCGGGTCACCACCATGGGGCTGCGGCAGATGTTCCCCAGACTGATCAAGAGCATCCGGCAGGTGGAACTGTACGAGATCCGCGGGATTGACCCCGCATCCTATGATGCGGTCCTGGTAGGGCATTTCAAGGACAGCCAGGATAAACTGTTCGGCTACAACTACGATGCACCGGCGGCCACGCTGCTGCTGACCGAACAGGGGCGGGATTTCATGCGGGTGCATAACCGGATCCTGATCAGGGCCTATCCATTTGAGGAACTCCTCCCGAAGGAAAACGAGATTGAGATACAGAAGGATTTTCTGTATTATGATCCCAGCCAGGCGTTTCAGTTCCTGTGCGGGCGCTACGCCAAGGATGCCGAACACGGAGAAAAACTTCTGCAGCGGTTGATTTCCCGGGACCAGGCCTTTTCCATGGCCCAAAACGGATGTGCCATGGTATTGGCAGAACACACGCTGTGCAGAAAGCCGGTGTTTGCCCTCTATCGCCTGAAAAAGCAGGGCCAGTGGGACAAGCACAGGATCAACTGGCTCCTGTTTGTCAGCATGGACACCACGCAGATGCACAGAGTCAAGGCCATGGGGGCTGCGCTGGATGGGCTGACAAAATATCCGGAGCGATATGAACAACTTGCACAAAATCCAAGGCAGACGCTGCTGGAACTCCTGAAAGAAAGTGTACAGTTTCAATAAAACAGAAAAGCACTGGTTGAGCAATTTGTTCAGCCGGTGCTTTTTTATTTCACCAATTAAATGCAGTCAAATTTGTGAAGCACTTATTTTTATCAAAATAGTGAATGGAGCACAGTGCTTTTTTGACATAAAATATGGGAAAACAAGAAAACGTTTACAACAAAACGGAGAGGATGAAGAACTTGCTCAAAATTTTTCTGTCATCGCACGGGCGTTTTGCCAGCGGAATCCGCAGCTCCTGTGAGATTCTGATGGGTCCAAGCGACAACCTGACGGTCTTTGATGCCTATCTGGATGACACAAGCGTTCAGCAGCACCTGGACGCCTTTTATGAGACGGTTGGTACGGAGGACCAGGTGCTTCTGTGCAGCGACCTGTATGGCGGCAGCGTGAACCAGGCGATGTACACCTACCTTGGAAGGCCCAACACCCGCCTGGTTGCCGGGGTCAACATGTCGTTCATGATGAACATCCTGGCGGAGGAGGATGGTCTGTCCGATGAACGGCTGGATGAAATCCTGCAGGAAAGCAGGGAATACCTGCGCCGGGTGGAGCTGGATGCCTCTGCCGGCGCGGGCGAAGGCGGCGACGATTTCTTTTGATAAAACCGGATCTGGAAAGGAAGTACGATCATGATCAAATTGGTACGCTTGGATGAAAGAATGATTCACGGTCAGGTGGCGACCAAATGGAGCCGACTGCTCCAGGTCAACCGCATTGTTGTGGCGGACGATACCGCGGCAGCCAGCGATGTGATCCAGAAATCTTTGATGATGGCGGCACCGACCACCTGCAAGACGGCCATCGTGACGGTGGACAAGGCCATTGCGCTGTGCAACGATCCCCGGGCGGAGTCGCTGAGCATTCTCCTGATTGTCAGCACGCCGGAAAATCTTCTTCGGGTGGTCAAGGAGGTCAAGGGCGTGCCTCAGGTGAATGTGGGCAATTACGGCCGCATCGCACCCAAGCACGGCGATCAGATGCGAAAGACCTATCACCGCAATCTGTATGCTTACGATGAGGAAGCGGCAATTCTCAAGGAGGTCATCGCCACCGGGATTCCCTGCAACATGCAGACGATCCCCGACGATGCGCCTCTGGATCTGGCAAAGGTTTTGGGATGAGCAATCATCTGAAATAAGGCAAAACAGTCAAAGGAGGAATTTTCATGTCAATCACCGCTGCGATTGCCTGTGCTGCTGTGTACTGGTGCATTTATATGCTGGACCAGTACCTGCTGTCCTGGCAATGTCTGAACCGCCCTCTGGTGGTGGGCCCGCTGATCGGCTTTGTTCTGGGTGACCTGAACACCGGTCTGGTCATGGGTGCATCGCTGGAAGCCGTGTTCATGGGCATTTCCGCCATCGGCGGCTCCATCCCGTCCGACTGCCTGTCGGGCACCATCATCTCGGTCACCTACGCGATCCTTGTGGGAGGCGACGGCGCCATGGAAGCGGGCCTGGCCCTTTCGCTCTCCATCGGCACGGTCATGTCGTCCATCACCAACATGTTCACTCCCGTGTGGGCCGCGCTGGCTCCCTACTGGGAAAAGCTGGCGGCTGAGTGCAAGCCCCGCAAGTTCCTGATCCAGAATATTCTGGTGGATGCGGTGACCGCACTGCCCGGTGTGATCATCATTTTCCTGGGCGTTGCGTTCGGTATCGAAGGTCTTCAGGCCGGGCTGGATGCCTGCCCTGCCTGGGTCATGACCGGCCTGTCTGCGGCGGGCTCCATGATGACCGCCGTCGGCTTCGGCATTCTGCTGTCGATGATCTGGAGCGCAGATATCTGCATCTTCTTTTTTGTCGGCTTCATCTTTGCCAAGAGCCTGGGCCTGAGCAGCCTCGGCATTGCGGTGATCGGCACGGCGATTGCCCTGACCCTGTTCTTCCTGGAAAAGAACATCATCAGCGCCAAAAATTCTATGGCGGCCGTGGGACCTGCTTCGGTTCCGGGACCGGCAAACAGTGAGGAGGATTTCTTCTGATGGAAAAAAGAGTTTTGAGTGCAGAGGAAAACAGCGTCCTCAAAAAAATGTTTATCGGCAGCCACCTGGTTTTCACCTGTTTCAACATGACCAAGATGGAGGCCAACGGATTCACCATCACCATGGCCCCCGCCATCGAGAGCATCTACGGTGATGACATCGAGGGCAAAAAGGCTGCCTATGCGCGGCATCAGTCCTTTTTCAACACCCATGCGGTGGCGTTCAACTTCATCGCTGGCCTGTGCTACGCCATGGAGCGTGACTGCAAGGAGGGCAAGGTCCCCGGCCAGACCATCGACGCCATCAAGGCATCCCTGATGGGCCCCACGGCAGGTATGTTCGACTCCATCTTCTTCAACTGCCTGCGCGTTATCGGCGCCGGTATCGGCATCGGCCTGTGCAGTCAGGGCAACATCCTGGGCACCCTGATCTTCATCCTGCTGTACGGCGTGCTCCAGTCTGTGCTCAAGTACATTCTGCTTCGCCTGGGCTACACTCTGGGCACCAGCTTTATCGACACCATCTTCAACAGCGGTTTGATGGGGGTGGCCACCCGCAGCGCTTCCATTCTCGGCCTGATGATGGTCGGTGCCATGACGGCCACCACGGTCAACGTGCCGCTGAACTGGGTCATCAACGTGGGCGAGACCAGCGTCGTGGTTCTGGATCTGTTTGATGCCATCTATCCCGGCATTCTCAGCGTCGGCCTGGTACTTTTGATGATGGCACTGATCAAGAAGGGCAAACGTCCGACCATCCTGATCATCGGCCTGCTCGTCGTGGCAATGCTCGGCGCTGCGGCGGGAATCTTCTGATAAGAGGCCAGTAAAGCCTTAAAGAACTATACGGCGTGCATTTCTACGCCAGCGGCGGACACCCGGCGGAGTATGCGGCTTCGCCGGGTGTTTTTACTGCCGGATCAAATCTGAACGAAAGAGGAGAACCTCATGAATCTGCAGGATACGATGATGCTGTACGGCGCAACGCTCGGCAAGCGCCGGAGCAACCGCCAGAAGGAACTGTTCCGCCAGCAGCTGAAACAGGATCTTTCGGCAGCGGGCCTGGCCGTCCACGACCAGGAATATAACGGCCGGTTTTATCATCTGCATAACCTGGTGGCGGGGGATATTGACCGGGCGTCCACCCTGTTTGTTGTCCCGTATGATACCCTGACCCGCACCATCGTTCCCTGCGAATACTACCCCTTTCATCCGGAACTGACGCTCCGGGAGGAACGCCGGGACCTGATCGCCCGTCTGGCGCTGGCCGTGCTGGTCTTTGTGGCGGCGTATCTTGGCATCCTGCTGCTGGGCGGATGGCCCGGCTGGGCGGCAGGCATCCTGCTTACCGCCGCAGGGCTGCTGGTTTTGCACGGCGTTGCCAACCGCTTCAACTTCAACCGCAGTTCGGCAGCCGTGGCGGCGGTTGTGGTTCTGGCACGTCAGCTGGGGGCAAACGGAAACGCCGCCTTTGCTTTCTGCGACCGCTCTGCCGGCGGATACGAAGGCTACCGTCTGCTCGCCTTCCATCTGCCGACCAAACCGGCAGTGGTGATCCTGGACAGTCTGGCGCAGGGGGAAAAGCTGGTCCTGGCCCACACGGAAACCTGCACCGGCCGGGCACAGCGGCTGGAAAAGGAGCTGCCGGGATCTGCGGTGCGGCGCGTTTACGGCGCGGAGCAAAGCAAACGCAACCTTCTGGCTTTGTTCCCCAATGGAATGGTCCTCGCCAGCGGCAGCATTAAAAACGGGGAATTTGTGGTCCACAATACCCGGACCCCTCGGGATGTGGGCGGACTGGGGGCCGCGCTGCTCAATCCGGATGTCATGTGTGAGGTGATCTGTGACGGGCTGCACATCTGCAATGAGATGCTGCAGATCTATTTCCGGGTCAAGGATACCGACTATTTCATGATGGTGAGCGACTGCACGCCGCTGTCCGGTGCCCCGGTAGGCAAATATGCCGGCTTTGAGCCTGGGATGACGATGAATGTCACGCCGGAAGGATTTGTCCTGAACGATACGGGGCGGCTGTGCGGTTCCAGCCAGCCGGTGCTGTATGACATTGGCAACCTGGTGGAAAAGGTTGGTGTTCCCATGGAGACCTGCCTGAAAATGGCCTGTCTGAATCCGGCCAAGAAATACGGTTTTGCCGATACCAAGGGCAGTATTGCGGTTGGCAAGGATGCCGACCTTGTGGTGATCAGCGACGACTACAAGGCACAGGTCACCTATTCGGCCGGCCGTCTGGTCTATGACCGGGAGCGCGACGGCGTGATCTATAACAGCGATTATCTGAAGGAGAACACTTTATGAAGAAAAAACTGATCGTGGTTGCAGATGACTTTGGCTTCAGTGAGGCTTACAATTATGGCGTGATCAAAGCGTACAAGGAAGGCATTGTCACGGCGCTGTCTCTGATGAGCAACATGGCCGCCGCGCCCCATGCGGTGCAGCTCTGGCGCAGTGAATGCCCGGAGGCATCCCTGGTGCAGCACACCAATTTTGTTCAGTACCGCCCGGTGAGCAAGCCGGAGGACGTGCCCTCGCTGGTGGATGAGAATGGAATGTTTTACCGCAGTTACCGCTGGCGCAGTGAACAGAAGGATGACCCCAAGTGCAAGGGGGATATTTATCCTACCTATGAGGACTTCTATACCGAGACAATGGCACAGCTGGAGCGTCACAAGGAGCTGACCGGCCGCTATCCCAATCATTTTGAAGGCCACAGCGCCATGACAAAGCCCATGGACAAGGCGTTTGCCGATGTGGGAGAAAAGATGGGAATTCATAACATGGCCATGTATGACAAGCCCTATCCGGGCATTCGCCAGACCTTTGAGCTGCTGCTTCAGGGGCCGGCAAGAGAAAAGGGGGCCATGGAGATTCTCAACCGCGGCAGCCTGCCGGAGGATTTCTTTGAGGATCGTTTCTGCCTGCTGGACAGCCCGCATGAAATCAATATCCTGCACTTCCATCCCGGCTACCTGGATCAGTATCTGCTGGACAATACCTCGTTGACACTGCCCCGCTGCCGGGATCTGCAGACCCTCTGCGATCCCTCGGTGCGTCGCTGGCTGGAGGAACACGAGATCGAGCTGGTAGACTTCAATGCCGTGTACGAATAATCCGCAATAAAGGGGAACCGTCATGTTTGCTTTGATTTTTGTTGTAGTGATTGCAGTTCTGGTCACCGTGCTGCAGCTGCGTCAGTATCACGATTTCCGCAAGCGCATGGATATGTATGAAAAGGAAAGCGGTGAAACCATACAGACCACCGAACTTTCTCCGGCGCGGGTGCTGGGGATGTTTGTGCCGACCGTCATCTGCCTGGCGGTGGCGGTGTACCTTGTGCTGGTTCCCGATGCCGTGTCGGACCGGAAGACCTATCTTTTGCTGGTCGTGGTGCTGGCAATCATCTTTGCTGGCAGCGCGCTGACCTGCAATATGACGCAGCGGCTGTACTATACCAGAAGCGGCTTTTTTATCAAGGAACGGTTCGTGGCCTTTTCGGAACTGCGCACAGTGGAGTCCAACGGCCAGAAGCCGGACGCCATCGTCCTGCATGACGGAAATCGCTATACCATTCCCCGCCGTCAGCGGCAGGCTCTGGAGGAGCTGAGAAGCAACGGAGTCTACCGCCTGAAAAAGCATAAAAAATAAATTGCCATTTTACCGACCGCACTGTCGGTCATGATATCTCTCGCAAAGACAAGGGCCCGCCCGAAGCACAGCTTCAGGCGGGCCCTTGTCTTTTGGACGGCGGGTGACGAGCTAAAAGAAAAAGCCCGAACACTTTCGTGTTCGGGCTTTGGTGCGGATGAAGGGATTTGAACCCACACTCTTTTAAGGGAACTAGAACCTGAATCTAGCGCGTCTGCCAGTTCCGCCACATCCGCTTATTTTGTTCCGCCGTGACCTCATGTCCTCGGCGCGAGTATTATTATAGCCGAGGGGGTACTTTTTGTCAACACTTTTTCTGAAAAAAATTGAAAAAATTTCAAAAAACTGAAGAACTGACGGCGGAACGTAAAACTTTTCTTCCGCCCTGCCACTCAAGGGTACTTGGCGGCTTTGACAAAGGCTTCAAACAGCCGCATGGCAGCCGGATCAGACGAATAGGAAAATTCAGGATGCCACTGTACGCCCAGCATAAAATGCTTGCCGGGCATCCAGGCAGCTTCAATCAGGCCGTCCTCCGAGGTCGCCGCCGGGGCAAGGATGGGGGAGAGGTCCCGGATCGCCTGGTGGTGGCAGCTGTTGACGCCGTACTCCTTGCTGCCAATGATCTCATACAGGGGGCTTTCCCGTTCGATGGTCACCTGATGGGCGACGCGGTCATAGGGCGGGGTCATCCTGTGGGAGATGCCGGTGGGGTGTTCGCTGGCCAGATCCTGGTACAGCGTGCCGCCGGTATGGGTGTTGAGAAACTGCAGCCCCCGGCAGATGCCCAGCACAGGTTTGTCCAGACGGATGGCTGCGTCCAGCAAAATGCCTTCCATGGTGTCCCGGGCGGGGCAGGTGGGGCCGCACTGTTCGCTGCGGGCTTCCCCGTACAGTGCCGGCTCCACATCCTGACCGCCGGGCAGCAGCAGACCGTCGCACTCGCGGATGAAATACAGCAGCTCGGTCTTGTCCTGCGTCAGCGGCAGCATGACGGGGATGGACAGACAGGCTTCCAGTGCCTGCATGTATCCGGGCAGCATCCAATAGCTTTGTTTTTCCTCATCATACAGGGGGATGATTCCGATGACAGGTCTCATGGTCAATACACCTCTCTTTTTTGGATCTTATATCCTTTCCCAAGCCGGGGGAATGCCCTGGCTATGAAGGAAAGTATAGCACAATCCCCGGCGGCAGAAAAGTACAAAAGCAAAATAAATGGAAAGCAAACTTGACATTTTGGCGGGTGATTGCTAGAATATACTTGAGAGATGGAAAGCTGACTTTCCATCCAGCAGACGGCAAAGGATGGTGACCATATGAAAAACCGCCTGGAAGAACTTCGCCGGGCCCGGGGCATCCGTCAGGAGGAACTGGCCGATGCCCTCGGTGTATCCCGACAGACCATCGGCTCCCTGGAAAACGGGCGCTATAACCCGTCCATTCTGCTGGCCTTCAAACTGGCACGTTATTTTGACATGAGCATCGAAGACATCTTTATTTATGAGGAGGAAGTGCGATGAAAAAGTCAGTCCTGTATCTGTTGCTCGCTGCTGCCGGTGCTGTTCTGCTGATCGCGGGGGGACTGTGGCTGCGCTCCGGCGTGGAAAATGTGGCGGCCTACCTCTGTATCGGCGTGGGGGCAGGAATCCTGGGCCATGGCCTGGGAGGATGGCTCCAGGAGCGGGCGCTCAGCAAGGACCCGGAGACCCGCCGCCGTCTGGAGATCGAGACCAGCGATGAGCGTAACATCATCCTGAGCTGCCGGGCCAAAGCCAAGGCCTATGATGCCATGGTCTACATCTTCGGGACGCTGATGCTGGTTTTTGCCCTGATGCGCGTTGATGTGGCGGCGATCCTGCTGCTGGTGGCGGGATACCTGGCGGTCTGCGGCATCGGGGTCTACTACCGCATCCGCTATGACAAGGAAATATAATGAAACAGCGCCCGAAATATGCCTTGACATTTGACAGTTGATCTGATAAAATATTCAGGCAATCGTTCAGGAGGCTGCTCCATTCGCACAGGATGGCGTATGCTGGTAGCCCACATTCGAAGATTGTGATGAGCACATATATCAAGTATGGCTCCCGTGATCATGATCGAGAAAGAGGTGAAATGAAATGAAGGAAGGCATCCATCCCAACTACGTGGACTGCACGATCACCTGCGCCTGCGGCAACGTCATCAAGACCCGCTCCACCAAGCCGGAGATCCGTGTTGAAGTTTGCAGCAAGTGCCACCCGTTCTATACCGGCAAGCAGAAGCTCGTCGATACCGGCGGACGTGTCGAGCGCTTCAAGCGCCGTTACAACCTGGGCAAATAACAAAGCATTTTGCGGCGGTGCCGCGGATGGAAACGTCCGCAGCACCGCTTTTTCGCGTGGAAGCCGCACCCTGCGGCCGGAAAGGGGAAGACCATGGCCGAATACCGCACCATCTCAGGCACCTCGACCTTTGAATATGAGGAAAAGCGCAGCCGGTTCATCGCCTGTGCCTCCTTTGCCGATACCGAGGAGAAAGCCCTGGCGGTTTTGTCCCGCATCCGTGCCGAGAACCGCACCGCCCGCCATAACGTCTACGCCTACGTTTTGCGGCAGGGCGGCCGCTCCCGTTACTCGGACGACGGGGAGCCCGCCAAGACAGCCGGGACCCCGGTGCTGGAGGCCATCGGCCATGCGGGTGTGTCCGACGTCATCGTGGTGGTGACGCGGTATTTCGGCGGCATCCTGCTGGGCACCGGCGGCCTGGTGCGCGCCTACACCGCAGCGGCGTCGGGGGCTCTGGCAAGGGCGGAACTGGTCACCATGCGGGAGGTCGTCAACTGCCAGGTGCGGCTGCCCTATGCTCTGTTTGAGCAGGCCCAGCGGCTGATCCTGGCGGCGGGCGGCAAGTGCGAGCAGCCTGAATTTGACGACGCCGTAACGCTGCGGTGGAAAATGCCTGCCGGAACGGAGGGGGACCTGTGCGGTGCACTGGGAGAACTCTCCCGGGGAACCGCGCAGCCCCGGGTCTCGGCGCCCGAGTACGCGCCGTTCTGAGGGGAAAATTCGGGCATCCGACATACCTTCAAAACAATTTATGTGTTTTTTCTGTGGAAAAGAAGTGTTTTTCCATTTTTTATCGTATTTATAAAATGAGGACGTAAAAATGTCCGGGAATTGAGACAGACCGGCGCGAGGAGCCGGGGAAGGAGAAGGTGCCCCATGACCATCCGCGAACAGACCGAGACCCTGGAACGCCTGTCCCTGAGCCGGTATGCCACGCTCAGCGAAAAGAGCCGCGGGCGGGAAAAGCCCGAGGCCCCCGATCCCATGCGCCCCTGCTTCCAGCGGGACCGGGACCGCATCCTCCACTGCAAGGCCTTCCGCCGCCTCAAGCAGAAAACCCAGGTCTTTCTCTCGCCGGAGGGGGACCACTACCGCACCCGTCTGACCCATACGCTGGAGGTCAGCCAGATCGCCCGGACCATTGCCCGGGCGCTGCGCCTCAATGAGGACCTGACCGAGGCCATCGCCCTGGGCCATGACCTGGGTCACACACCCTTCGGCCACGCGGGGGAACGGGCCCTCAACAATCTCTGCCCCGGCGGGTTTGCCCACTATCAGCAGAGCCTACGGGTGGTGGATTTTCTTGAAAAGGACGGCAAAGGCCTCAACCTTTCCTGGGAGGTCCGCAACGGCATCGTCACCCATACCAAGGGTGCCTGGGCCCGCACCATGGAGGGACGCACCGTCCGCATCGCCGACCACATTGCCTTTCTGAACCACGACATTGAGGACGCTATCTCCGCCGGAGTGCTGGATCCCGCCGCCCTGCCCGCCGAGGCCACCCGGGTGCTGGGCAGGACCAAATCCCAGCGCATCACCACCATGATCACCGATCTGGTGCAGCACAGCCCCCGCAACACCATGCAGTTTTCCCCCGAGGTGGAGGGCGCCTACAACACCCTCAAGGACTTTATGTACGCCACCGTCTACGTGGACAAGGAGGCCAAGCGGGAGGAGAAAAAGGTGGACAAGCTGGTGGAGGCCTTGTATGAACGGCTGAGTGCCGAGCCCGACCTGATGCCCAACTTTTATCTGCAGATCAGCTTCAACGAGGGCATTGACCGGGCGGTGGCCGATTACATCAGCGGTATGAGCGACGAATTCGCCACCAATCTGTTTGAGGACCTGTTTGTCCCCAAAAAGTGGGCGGTGCTGTGAACTTGACCGTTCCCACGAACCTATCAATACACTGTAAAGGAGGTGCGCCATGATCCCGCAGGAATATGTTCAGGAGGTCGTCCGACGCAACGACATCACCGATGTGGTACAGCAGTATGTGCAGCTGCGGCATCGCGGGCGCACCTGTACCGGGCTGTGTCCCTTCCACACCGAAAAGACCCCTTCCTTTGTCGTCTACCCCGAGACCCAGAGCTTCTACTGCTTCGGCTGCGGCGCGGGGGGAGACGTCATCACCTTTGTGCGCAAGATCTCCAACCTGGGCTATGTGGAGGCGGTCAAGCAGCTGGCTTCCCGGGCGGGCATGCCTCTGCCCGAGGAGGAGGACCAGGAGACCCGCCGCCGCAGCCGGCTGTTGGAGATCAACCGCTGTGCGGCGCGCTATTTCTTTGAACAGCTCAACGCCCCCACCCCGGAGGCCAACGCCGCCCGGGGCTACTGGAAGCAGAAGCGCGGCCTGTCCGATGCGGCCATCCGCCGCTTTGGTCTGGGATACGCGCCGGACAGTTTCAGCGGGCTGATCCATTACCTCAAACGCCGGGGTTTCACTGAGCCCGAACTGGAAGATTCCGGCCTGGTCAAGCGCAGCGCCAAGGGCAACCTCTACGATATCTTCCGCCACCGGGTCATGGTGCCCATCATTGATGTGCGGGGCAACATCATCGCCTTTGGCGGCCGCGTGCTGGACGACTCCAAGCCCAAGTACATCAACAGCCCCGAGACGCTGGTCTACAAGAAATCCCGCACCCTGTTTGCTCTCAATGTGGCAAAGAAATCGTCCAGCAAGCGGTACATCCTGTGCGAGGGATACATGGACGTCATCAGTATGCACGAGGCGGGGTTCGACACCGCGTTCTGCGCCTGCGGCACCGCCCTGACCGCCGAGCATGTCAAGCTGCTGAGCGAGTATGACAACGAGGTGGTGCTCAGCTACGACTCGGACGAAGCGGGCCAGAAGGCCACCGAGCGCAGCCTGGGGCTGTTCTCCAACAGCCCGGTGCGGGTGACGGTGCTCTCCATCCCCGGGGCCAAGGACCCCGACGAGTTCATCAAAAAATATGGCCGCGACCGCTTTGACGCCCTGCTCAACGGCACCTCCAATCCCACCGAGTTCGCCCTTGCCAAGTGCAGGCGGCAGTTCGACCTCAAGTCGGACGACGGCCGGCTGGAATACATCCGCCGCGCCCTGGACATTCTCACCGACGGCGTCAGCCCCACGGCACAGGATGTCTACGCGGGGCGCATCGCGGAGGAGACCGGTGTCTCCAAGACGGCCATCCTCAACCAGCTCAACACCGCTATGCGCACGGCGGGACGCAAGGCCCGCCGCCGGGAACAGCGGGCTTTGGCGGGGCAGGGGATTGCAGCCTCCATCCGGGTACCCTACGACAAGGGCGGGGACACGGCTCTCGGCGCGGCCAGCGCAGGACGCCAGCTGGTGGCCGCCATGCTCAAAAATCCCGACACCATCCCGTATATCCGTCAGCACATCCAGGCGGAGGATCTGATCCTGCCCGAAATGCAGGAGGCCTGCCGGGCCATCTGGCAGTGCGCAGACAACGGCACGCCGGTCAACCTGACCTCCATCGGGCCGCTGGTCAGCGAGGGCGTGGTGCCCCAACTGTCCATGGTGCTGGCCCAGAATATCGACCTGACCCCCTCCCGGCGGGACATCGACATGTACCTGGAACGCATCCGGCAGGCCACTCCCAAGAGCGCCCAGGCGGGCAAAACCAGCGATGATGAATTCCGGCAGCTGTTTGACTCCATCGTAAAGGAAAAAACTGCCGGGGAGGAAAAGCCGGAATAACCCCCTGTCCCAAGCAATACTATCACAAGCGGCCTGTGCCGCTCGAGGAACCCCATCCGGGTAAAATCATTCCAAAGGAGAACTTACTTATGGCAGAAAAGAAAAACGTCGTCCGCGAACTGATCGAAAACGGCCGCCGCACCGGCAAGCTGACCACTCACGAGATCAACGACGCGCTGGAAGAGAGCTCTTTTGACGTCGACCAGCTGGAAAAACTGTACGAGTCGCTGGAAGGCCACGGCATCGAGATCGTCGACGACGAGCCGGACGAAGCGGCTGCGGATGCCTCCAACCTGACCGAGGAGAGCGTGGATGATTTTGAGGATTCCCTTTCGGCGGAGGGCGTTTCCATCGACGACCCGGTCAAGGTCTACCTCAAGGAGATCGGCCGTGTGCCTCTGCTGACCCCGGACGAGGAAGTGCAGCTGGCTCTCGACATCAAGGAGGGCGGCAAAAAGGGCGAGCGCGCCAAGCAGCGCCTGTCCGAGGCCAACCTCCGTCTGGTCGTCTCCATCGCCAAGCGCTATGTGGGCCGCGGCATGCAGTTCCTGGACCTGATCCAGGAGGGCAACCTGGGCCTGATCAAGGCGG
>CALXHO010000041.1 GCA_944388125.1 uncultured Gemmiger sp.
CTCTGGCTGATGGCGGTGGAGTAGTTGCCGGCGTTGAAGCTGCTCATATCAAAGCTGGGGGCCTTTGCCTGCCACAGACGCAGCTTGGACACGCCCTGGGAGTTGTAGCCAGCGACGTACATGTCGTTGGGGACAGCCATGACGCTGTTGTAATTCTCGTACTTGACGTGGTGGAATCCGCCGTCCCAGGTCTCGATGGCCTGGCCGTCAAAGCGGATCTCCTGGGCCTGGTCGGGATGGCTCTTGATCCAGACCTGGCCGCCGGGCAGCCAGTTGTCGGCGGCTTCCTGCTGCCAGCCGTCCACGATCTTCTGCTTGAAGATACCGTACTCGTACAGGATGGAATAGCCGGTGCCGGGGATGCAGTCGGTGGCCATGCCGTCCAGGTAGCAGGCGGCCAGGCGGCCCAGACCGCCGTTGCCCAGGCCTGCGTCGGGCTCCTGGTCGTAGATCTGATCGATGCGGATGTCTGCGTCGGCCAGGACCTGCTCGGCAACCTCGTTGATGCCCAGGTTGAACAGGTTGGTGCGCAGGCTGCGGCCCATCAGGAACTCCATGCACAGGTAGTATACCTGCTTGTGGCCGGAGCCCAGGGTCTTGGCCTGGAAGACCTTCTGCCGGTCGGACATGATCTCGCGCGTGATCATGGCCAGCGCGCGGTAGATCTGAACGGCGGACGCGACTTCCAGGCTGACGGCATATTCGCTGGTCAGCTTGTCACGCAGCATCTTGTCAAATTCTTTTTTGGTGTACTTGAGCACGATGTTTCTCTCCTTATCTTATTTGGCCGGAAGGCGCTGCGCGGGTTTAAAGCGCCTGTTGCCGGCTCAAACTAACGGGAAATAGAGTCTTGTAAGACGATTTACCTTCTCGATTATAGTAAATATTCCGCACTGGTGCAAGGGATTTTGGGCACAAACCGCTATTTTTTTGAATTTACACAAAAGGGGCTTTCTCTCACAGGCGTTTTATATTATAATAAGTTTGTATATCGCCCGCACGTCAAATGCGGTGCGCCGAAGGTCATTCCCCGCGCGGCGGGCCGTTCCTGCCGCACGTTTTTCTCATTTTTCGTCAAAGGAGTTGGAAACATGGCAACATCTAAGGTACGCCTGAACATCTGCGGTTCCAGTTACGTCGTCGCCACCAGCGAGAGCGAAGATTATATGCAGAACCTGGCCGACCGGCTCAATCTGGACATGAACGAGCTGATGAGCTCCTCCAAGTCGGTCTCCATCACCACGGCGGCGGTCATGACCGCCCTGAGCTACCGCGACGAGCTGGAAAAGGCCAGCGGCAGCGCCGACAACATGCGCCGTCAGATCAAGGATTATCTGGAGGACGCGGCCAGCGCCAAGATGGCCGCCGAGGAACTGCGCCGGGATAACGTTGCCCTGCGCAAGAAGGTCGCGGATCTTGAGGCACGTCTCAAGGCGCGGCAGGATATCCCCGATTGATGGGGGCCGCACTGCATCCGTCCGGCCCGCCCCACGGGTTGGAGATCCTTGCCCCGGCAGGCAATGCCGAAATGCTTGGCGCCGCTGTTTACAGCGGCGCTGATGCTGTTTATCTGGGGTTTGCGGGCTTCAACGCACGGCGGACGGCCGGCAATTTTGACACCGAAACACTGGCGGAGGCGGTATCCTTCTGCCATGCCCGGGGCGTGCGGGTCCATGCCGCCCTGAACATCCTGGTCTACGACAGCGAGCTGGACAGCCTGGCCAATGCCATCCGCGCTGCCGCCGAGGCAGGGGTGGACGCCCTCATTGTGGACGACCTGGCCACCGCCGCCCTGGCCCGGCAGGTCGCCCCCGGCCTTGCCCTCCACGGCAGCACCCAGATGAGCATCCACACCCCGGAGGGCGCCTGCCAGCTGGCGGACATGGGCTTTTCCCGGGTCATCCTGGCCCGGGAGCTCTCCCTGAAAGAGATCCGTGCCATCACGGCCAAGAGCCCCATTGAGGTGGAGATCTTCGTCCACGGGGCGCTGTGCATGGCCATGAGCGGCCAGTGCATGATGAGTGCTTTCCTGGGCGGGCGCAGCGGCAACCGCGGCGCCTGTGCGGGCCCCTGCCGTCTGCCCTTCGACGCCAACGACCTGCGCCCCGGCAAGCCGGGCCAGGCCTGCCATCTCAGCCTCAAGGACATGGACCTCATCCCCCACATGGCCGATATCATGGCCGCGGGGGTGGCCAGCGTCAAGATCGAGGGCCGCCTGCGCACCCCCGAATACACCGCCGCCTCGGTGGTGGCCTGCCGCTGCGCCCGGGAGGACAAGCCCTACGACGAGGCCCTGGTGCGGGACATTTTCTCCCGCTCCGGCTTCACCGACGGCTACTTCACCGGCAAAAACGACGGCGCCATGTTCGGCGTCCGCACCGAGGCCGACGCCGAGCGCAGCCGTCTGGCCGCCCCCAAGGCCCGGGAGCTGTTCCGCCGGGAATATTCCCGTGTGCCGGTGGACTTCACCCTCACCGTGACCGAGGACGGCGCCCGCCTGACCGCCGCCGACCGGGAGGGCAACCGGGTATCGGCCTACACCGACCCGGACACCGTCCTCTCCCCTGCCAAGAACGATCCCGCCCCCGCTCTGGAAAAGAGCCTGCAGAAAACCGGCGGCACTCCCTTTGCGGCGGCGTGCTGCAGCATCGAGCAGGAGGGCGGCCCCTGGTTTTTGCCGGGCAGCGCGGCCAACGACCTGCGCCGCCGCTGTCTGGAGGCCCTGCTGGAAAAGCGCAGCCAGCCCCATCCTTTGCCAGTGCAGGCATACACCCTGCCCGCTTTTGCTCCCCGCCCCCGTGCCGGTCAGCCGAAACTGGCCGCCCGCTTTGCCCGGGTGGACCAGATGCCCCGGCAGGCGGAGGACCTGCCCCTGCTCATCTTCCCCCTGTGGGAGGCGGAGAAAGTTCCCGCCGGGCTGCAGGGCAAGACCCTCATCGAGCTGCCCCGGGCCATGTACGGCATTGAGGAGAAGGTCCGCGCCCGGGTGGAAAAACTCCGGGCGGAGGGCGGCTTCCGGGGCTTTGTCCTCAACAATCTGGCGCAGTTCCGTCTGACGGGGGACAGCCCCGTCTATGGCGGGCTGGGCCTGAACATCACCAATCCCCTGTCGGCCCTGCGCTGCGGGCAGCTGGGCGCCGAAGGTCTGCTGATTCATCCCGAGACGCCGGTCCACGCCATGCGGCCGGTGGGTTCCCTGCCGGAGGGCGGAGCCCTGCCCGTGGCTGCTCTGTGCTACGGGCACATCCCCCTCATGCTCACCCGAGCCTGCCCTTTGAAAAACCGTCCCGACCATGCCAGCTGCGCCGGGTGCAGCCATGAGGGCCGTCTGCGTGACCGCAAGGGCCGGGATTTTGTGGTCCGGTGCAGCCTGCCCGAAAACGGCATCCGCACGGTGTACAATCCGGTGCCCCTCTACATGGGGGACCGGCTGGGCGAACTGCCGGTGGACTGGGCGGTGGCAGCCTTCACCACCGAGACGCCCCAGCGTGCCGCCCAGATTTTGGCGCTGCTTCAGGAGGGCAAACCGTTTGACGGCGAGTTCACCCGCGGGCTATACTATAATGATCCCACCAAGGCGCAGTGACAGCGGCGCCGCCCACCCAATCATCCACAAGGAGGACGCCATGAAGAACAAGACCCTCAGGGAAGGCCTTGCCCTTTTGGGCATCGGCGCGGCCATCGTCGCCCTGGCCCTGCATCCGCCCCGCCTGCTCTGCCGCATCTATCTGGCCATCGAGAAGGCCGCGGCCATCTTTGTGGGCGTCAGCCTGGTCATGGGCGGCATTGCCGCCCTCATCGGCCTGGCCGGGCAGCCGTCCGACAACGCCCCCGAAGTGGCCTACACCATCGACTACGATTAACCATGCGCGGTTCCCTATCCACCCGCGCTTTTACAACCGGAGGACTTCCATGGAAACCAAAACCGTCAAATACAAGCTGCTGGACCCCCGGGCCAAGGCTCCCGCCTACGCCACCGCCGGTGCGGCGGCGGCCGATCTCTGCGCCCTGCTGGACGAGCCCCTGACCCTGGCCCCCGGCCAGCGCACCATGATCCCCACCGGGCTTGCCATTGAGCTGCCCGACGCCCAGTGCGTGGCGCTGCTCTACGCTCGCAGCGGTCTGGCCATCAAGCACGGCCTGACCCTGCCCAACTGCGTGGGCGTCATCGACAGCGACTACCGGGGCGAGGTCCGGGTGGGCCTCATCAACCTGGGCACCGAGCCCTACACCATCCAGCCCGGGGAGCGCATTGCCCAGCTGTGCATCGCCCCCGTGTGGCAGGCCGCCTTTGTGCAGGCGGAGGATCTGTCCGACACTGACCGGGGCGCCGGCGGCTTCGGCTCCACCGGCAAGCTGTAACGCGCCCCGCCCGGCACCCCATGCGTTCCGCCGTGCCGGTTTGGTAAAATTTTCCATTTCCGTCTGGTTCCGCGCCCTTTCGACGGGGCGGGCCGGTATAATCCTTACTTGAAAGAGGCAACACCAATGTCCCTGATCCTTGCTTCGGGCAGCCCGCGCCGCCGCGAGCTCATCGCCCTCATCACCCGCGATTTCATCGTCCGCCCCAGCTCGGTGGAGGAAAGCCGCATCACCGCCGATGCCCCCGCCCTGCTGGCCCGCGCGCTGGCCACCGCCAAGGCGGAGGATGTGGCGGCGGCCAATCCCGGCTGCACCGTGCTGGGCTGCGACACCGTCGTCGACTGTGACGGGCAGGTGTTCGGCAAGCCCCACGGCCGGGAGGACGCCCTGCGGATGCTGCGGGCGCTGTCCGGCCGGACCCACAAGGTCCACACCGGGATCTGCGTCTGCCGCGACGGGCGCAAGTCCGCGGCGGTGGAGACCACACTGGTGCATTTTGCCTCCATTCCCGAATCCGAGCTGCAGGCCTACGCCGACACCGACGAGCCCTACGACAAGGCGGGCGCCTATGCCATCCAGGGCCGGGCGGCGCTGTGGTGCAGCGGGATCGAGGGCTGTTACTACAACATCATGGGCCTGCCCGTCCACCGCACGGCACAGCTCCTCGCCGCCTTTGACGAGTGAGCCGTCCCCTTCCGGTCCGGCGTGCCGGGCCGGGGAGGAACGAAATGGGGATTCTGGCACGTTTTTTCGCATTCATTTCCAGGAGATTTCACACTATGTTCAGCAAAGATATCGGCATTGACCTCGGCACCGCCAACACCCTCGTCTACATGAAGGGCCGCGGCATCATCATGCGGGAACCCAGCGTCGTGGCGGTGGACACCAAGACCGACGAGCTGCGGGTGCGCAGCGTCGGCCACGAGGCCAAGGCCGTCATCGGCCGGGCGCCCGGGTCCATTGTGGCGGTGCGTCCCCTCAAGGACGGCGTCATCGCCGACTTTGACATCACCGCCGCCATGCTCCAGAGCTTCATCCGGCAGGCCTGCGGCTCCGGCATTTTCAGCCGTCCCCGGGTGGTCATCTGCGTGCCCTCCGGCGTCACCGAGGTGGAGCGCCGGGCGGTGCGCCAGGCAGCTGCCCGGGCGGGGGCCCGTCAGGTCACCGTCATTGAGGAACCCATGGCGGCGGCCATCGGTGCCGGACTGCCCACCACCGAGCCGGTGGGCAGCATGATCGTGGACATCGGCGGCGGCACGGCGGAGGTGGCGGTCATCAGCCTGTCCGGCATTGTGGCCAGCCGCAGCATCCGCTGTGCCGGGGACACCCTGGACCAGAGCATCATCGCCTTCATCAAGCGCAAGTACAACCTGCTGGTGGGCGAGCGCACCGCCGAGCAGATCAAGCTGGAGATCGGTTCCGCCAGTCCCCTGGACCCTGAGGTCACCATGGAGATCAAGGGCCGCAATCTGGTGGACGGCCTGCCCAAGGACATCATCATCCGGTCGGAGGAGGTGCGGGAGGCCATGAGCGAGAGCCTGCTGCGCATCGTGGACGCCATCAAGGACACGCTGGAGCGCACCCCGCCCGAGCTGTCCAGCGACATCATCGACCGGGGCATCATGCTTTCGGGGGGCGGCGCCCTGCTCAAGGGCCTGGACCGCCTGATCCAGAACGAGACCGGCATCGAGGTCCATGTGGCCGAAAGCCCCCTGGACTGCGTGGTGCTGGGGGCGGGTGCCGTCCTTGACAACCCCGCCCTGGCCGGCCACCGCCGGGAGGAGCCCAGCTATCTGTAACCTGTATCCTGCAAGACCGCAAAGCGGCATCTCCCATGCTGCTTTGCGGTCTTTTGTTTTTTGTGTTCCCTGTGTGTAAGATTTTGTCCCCGGGCGGCGTCTGTATGGGTGTAAGGCCTTAAAACCAAAGGATTTGGAGGTGACGAGGTGGAGGAAGAAAATCTGGCCCTGTGGATCGTGAACGATCCGGAGACGGGGCTCAAGACCGCCATGGCGCGGTACGCCCCCGCCGTCAAGGGAATTTTATCCAGGATATTGCCCGGCCGTCCCGAGGACGTGGAAGAATGCATGGCCGATGTATTTGTGGCACTGTGGAAGCAGGCGGATCATCTCTGCCGGACGGGCACCCCGGTCAAGGCATGGCTGGTGGTCACCGCCCGCAACACCGGCATCAGCCGCTGGCGGAAACTCCGCCGCAAAAACGAACTGCCCCTCAATGAGGAGGTGGGCGACACCCTGGCCCTGCTGGACGCTCTGCCCAGCGACGCCGAGGACCTGGTGGGCACGCTGGTGGCCGCCATGTCCCAGTCCGACCGGGAGATTTTTCTCCGCAAATATTATCTGCTGCAGCCGACGCGGCAGATCGCCAGGGCTCTGAACATGAGCGAGAGCACGGTGAACACCCGGCTGTCCCGGGGACGGGAACGCCTGCGCCGGGAACTGGAACGGAAAGGAGTGCGCGCACATGCGTAACACACAACAGGATCTCTTGCACGAACTGGACACGCTGGACGCCCCCGAAGCCCCCCTCTCCGCCGGGGAGCTGGACCGCCTGACCCGGACGGTCCTGGGCCGCATCGACGCCGCGGGCGCTGCCGCCCCGGCCGCCGCCGGGCAGAAGCCCAAAATCCGCCATGTCCGCCGCCGGGCATTCACCTTCGGCATTGCGGCGGCGGTAGTCTGCGCCCTGTGCGGCACCGCGGCCGCCGTGGGGCCCTCCCTGATCAAGATGATCCAGGGCAACATCGATTTCTTCTCCGCCGCCCCCGACCAGAGCCAGGTCTCCCAGAACCTGGACGCCCCCCGGGGTACCCACGAGGGCACCGAGGCGGAACTGACCGCCTACAACGCCCCGGTGGACCAGACCGTCACCGACGACGGCGTCAGCGTCACGCTGGACAACATCTCCATCGACGTCTCCTCCATGGACGTCTTCTTCACCATCACGGGAGACAACATTGTGGACGACGCCCTGGATGATGGCAGCTTCTACTCCTCCTCCGACCAGGTGTGGTTTTCCGCCCCCTTCTTCAGCGAATGCACCCTCAACGGCCAGGACATCGTGGCCGACAGCCCCACCCTGCGGGAATACTACCGGGTGGACGGCAGCACCCTCAAGATGTGGGTCCACTATATCCTCACCGCCGTGCCCGAGGGGGACACCGTGGTTCTCAACCTGTCGGAGACTTCGGTGCTGAACCATGAGGGCAACTGGGACTTCAGCGTCTCCCTGGACGGCAGCGCCCTGCGCGCCGGAGCCACCCGGGCCAAGGCCGGGGAGTACCCCGTGGGCGACAACGTGCTGCTGCTGGACAATTTCACCTTTGGCCCCCTGGGCGGCAGCATCACCACCCGCTACGAGTACGCCTACACCGACGACACCCAGCAGGAGGTCGCCTGGAGCAAGGGCATCGACGCCAGCCAGTTCCTCATCACCGACAACACCGGCAAGGAGCTCTACCTCAGCGCCTGGGCCGCCCAGAACTACATCCAGGACGGCACGGTGGAGCAGAGCTCTGTCAGCAACTATCAGCTCACCCGCCCCGCCGACGGCGCCACCTCCATCACCCTGACGCCGGTCTCCTACGACGAGACCGCCGAGACCGAGCTGCGCACCGTCACCGCCGACGAGATGCGCGCCGGGGCCAAGATCGCTTTCAGTGATCTGGGCGGCTTCACGGTGCAGGACTTCACCGTCCAGGACAGCTCCATCAGCTTCTCCCTGGTGCCCTACGGCTGGGTGCACGGCATGTCCTCCGGTATGCTTGTGGACCTGGTCATGCCCGACGACGAGGACGTCTCCACCGTGAGCGAGGAGGTCCAGGGCCTCAATGAGGAGGGCACCGCCACCATCCTCCGCACCGGCATGGTCAACGCCTTTGCAGACCCTGCCACCGGCATCGTGACCATCCGCTACGACTACTACGCCGCCACCCAGGAGGAGCTGGAACAGATCAACACCTTCCACTACTACTTCGCGCCCGGCGCCACCCTGGACACTGCCAACGCCATCACTCTGCCCCTGGATGCTGTCTCCTGACCGTTTCCTTTCCCCATTGCCCCACCGCGACCAGCGGCCCGGCCCCGGATTTTCCCGGCGGCCGGGCCGCTTTTTTGTCCGTTTGTGTCATGAATGTTTGAACACTTCCGACGCTTTATCACAAAATATCCCCCGTTTCCGACAGTGGATATTGCTTTTTTTTGCATTTTCCGCTATCCTAGAATCAACGGAAAGAGAAACCCGGGGGATGTGCCCGGGAGAAAAGGAGGTACCCATGCGTTTTGCCAACCGGACCCTCTGTGCTGGTCTTGCCGCGCTGACCCTGGGCGCGGCGCTGTCGGGATGCAGCGGCATCACCCTGTTCAACGCCGGAAAAAACACCGACGGTGAGATCGGCGACCGGATGTCCAACATGTTTTTTGACTTCACGGTCAACAGTGCCCAGGAGGTGGCCGAGTACGACGGCCACACCCCCGCGGACGGATCCCGGCTGATCCTCTGCAATGTCACCCTGGTGAACACCTTCGGGGAGGAGCTGCCCATGTACGACAGCGACTTCCAGCTCCAGTGGGGCGACGGCGACGAGGACTACACCTGGTCGGTAGACCCTCTGGCGGTGGATGAGGACGGCATGCCCACCAACGCCCAGATGCCGCTGGAATGGTTCATGCCCGACGGCGCCGAGGAGACCTACGATCTGCTGTTTGAAGTTCCCTCCGATGCCGCCGAGTTCGACCTTGCCTATCTGGAGCAGTACGTCGATGAGGACGGCAACGAGGGCCAGGGGGATCTTTACCTGGTTCACTTCACCGCCTGATCTTTTCACCACAATTTCTATCCCTGCGGCCTGCGCGCCTTTCCCTTCCGGTCTGCCTTTACGCGTACCGGGAACGGAAAGGCCATTTTTTGCGCCTGCAGGCCCCTTCTCTTTTCCAAATCCCTGTCAGAATCGAGGAACCGTCTTATATGGAGCACAAATTTCCCCATCGCAAAAAAGGACTGAACATCGTCATTGTAGGCTGCGGCAAGGTGGGCCTGTCCCTGGTGGACAAGCTCAGCAAGGAAAACCACGACATCACCATCATTGACCGGGACGCCGGCAAGGTGCAGGACATCACCAACCTGTTTGACGTCAACGGCGTGGTGGGCAACGGCGCCAACTTTTCCACGTTGCAGGAGGCCGGCATCGACAACGCCGACATCCTCATCGCCGTCACCAACTCGGACGAGCTCAACCTGCTGTGCTGCGTGGTGGCCAAGCGGGTCACCGACTGCGCGGTCATTGCCCGGGTGCGCACCCCCGAATACAGCCAGGATGCCGCCTACCTCAAGAGCAAGCTGGGCCTGGCCATGATCATCAACCCCGACCTGGAATCCGCCCGGGAGATCTCCCGCATTCTCTGCCTGCCCAGCGCGGTGGGCGTGACTCCCTTTGCCCGGGGTCTGGCCGAGATGATCCGCTTCCGCATTCCTGAGGGCAACCGTCTGGACGGCCGCCGCCTGCGGGAACTGGGCCAGGAACTGGCCGGGGCGGTGCTGATCTGCGCCGTGGAGCGCGGGGGCGAGGTCTACATCCCCGACGGCAGCTTTCTGCTGAAAGCCGGGGACGTGGTCTCCTTCATTGCCCCCACCCGGGGTTCCAAGCAGTTTCTGCGCCGCATCGGGCTGGAAACCCATCAGGTGCGGGACGCCCTCATCATCGGCGGCAGCAAGACCGGCTACTATCTGGCCAAGCAGCTGCTGCGGGTGGGCGTCAATGTGGAGCTCATTGAGAGCAACCGCCAGCACTGCGAGGAGCTGAGCACCCAGCTGCCCAAGGCCACCATCCTCAACGGCGACGGCACCGACGCCGATCTGCTGCGGGAGGCCGGCATCGAGCATGTGGGGGCGGTGGTGCCCCTGACCGGCATCGACGAGGAGAACATCATGCTGACGCTGCACACCCAGGCGGTGTCCCGGGCCAAGGTGGTCACCAAGATCAACCGCATCATGTTCCCTGAGGCCATCGACCGCCTGAATCTGGGCAGCGTGGTCTACCCCAAGGCCCTGGTCACCGACGCCATCGTGGCCTATGTACGCTCCCGTAATGCCTCCAAGGATTCTTCCAACATCGAGACATTGCTCCACCTCTTCGACAACCGGGTGGAGGCCATCGAGTTTGTGGCCAGCGAAAGCTCCCCCGTGGTGGGACGCCCCCTGCGGGATCTGCCTACCCGGGATCACCTGCTGGTCGCCTGCATCGGCCACAAGGGTAACATCCTCATTCCCGGCGGCGACGACGCCATCCAGCCGGGGGATTCGGTCATCATCGTCACCACCCACACCGGGCTGAGCGACCTGAGCGACATTCTGGCATAAGGAGGCCGCTGCATGAACACATCCATCGTCCGCCGGGTGCTGGGCTGGCTGCTCGCCCTGGAAGGCGCTTTTATGCTGCTGCCCTTTGTGGTGGGGCTGATCTACCGGGAGGACAATACCTGGTATTTCCTGGGGGTTGGGCTGGCCGCCGTTCTGCTGGGCCTTGCCCTGGCCTACAAAAAGGCGGTCAGCACCGTCTTTTACATGCGGGAGGGCTGCATTGCCACCGCCCTGGGCTGGATCGAGCTGAGCTTTTTCGGCTGCCTGCCCTTCTACCTCAGCGGGGAAATCCCCCGTTTCACCGACGCCATGTTTGAGACGGTGTCCGGCTTCACCACCACTGGCGCCAGCATCCTCTCCGACGTGGAAAGCCTCTCCCACTGCATGCTGTTCTGGCGCAGCTTCACCCACTGGCTGGGCGGCATGGGCGTGCTGGTCTTTCTGCTGGCCGTGGTCCAGCTGCCCGGCGGCTCCCACATGAACCTCATGAAGGCCGAAAGCCCCGGCCCCTCGGTGGGCAAGCTGCGGCCCAAGGTCCGTCAGACCGCCCGCATCCTCTATGTCATCTACTTTGTCATGACCGTCATCGAGGTCATTCTGCTGCTGGCCGGGGGCATGCAGCTCTTTGACGCCCTCACCACCAGTTTCGGCACCGCCGGCACCGGCGGCTTCGGCATCAAGAACGACAGCATGGCCGGCTACTCCCCCTATCTGCAGTGGGTCGTCACCGTCTTTATGGCGCTGTTCGGCGTCAACTTCAACTTCTACTATCTGCTGCTCCTGCGCCGGGTACGGGACGCCTTCTCCATGGAGGAGGTGCGCACCTACTTCTTCATCATCGGGGCGGCCATCTGCATCCTCATGTGGGACCTGCGGGGAGACGGCCTGGCCCTGGCCGACACCCTGCGCAACGCGGCCTTCCAGGTTTCCTCCATCATCACCACCACCGGCTTTGCCACCACCAACTTCAACAGCTGGCCCCAGACCTCCCGCACCGTGCTGGTCATCCTCATGTTCATCGGCGCCTGTGCGGGCAGCACCGGCGGCGGCATCAAGGTGTCCCGCATTATCGTCATGTTCCGCACCATGATCAAGGAGCTGGGTTCCTACATCCATCCCAAGAGCATCCGCAAGATCGAGATGGACGGCAAGGTCATCGAGCACGAGGTGCTGCGGGGCATCAACGTCTTTTTCGTCACCTACATGCTCATCTTCTCCCTGTCGGTGCTGGCCGTCAGCATCGACGGGCTGGACATGGTCACCAACTTCACCTCTGTGGCCGCCACTTTCAACAACATCGGCCCCGGCCTGGAACTGGTGGGCCCCTCCGGCAACTTCAGCGTCTTTTCCCCGGTGAGCAAGTGGGTGCTCATGTTCGACATGCTGGCCGGACGGCTGGAAGTTTTCCCCATGCTGCTGCTCTTCTATCCCCCCTGCTGGAAAAACATCCTGCGCCATCGCGCCGCTGTGGCACGGGGCGTGCACTGAATTTTCCATGGTCCTTCCACGGAGAGGGAACGCCTGCCCGGCGTTTCCTCTCCCTTTTTTGTCCGGGCGGTTGTTTGAATCCGGAAGCCAAGTATGGTATAACTGAAATCAGTACAGGGCGGCGCTGCCGCCCTTTGGGAAGAGGGGCTTTTGTCTATGCAATACCGGGCCGACAGGACCGGCGCCGAGCTTTCGGTGCTGGGTTACGGCTGTCTGCGGTTTCCCCGCGCCGGGGGCCGCATCGACCAGGATGCCGTCACCGCGCAGATCGGGGAGGCAGTGAAACTGGGCGTCAACTACTTTGACACCGCCTACATCTATCCGGGCAGCGAGACCGCCCTGGGGGAGGCTTTGCGCCGTCTGGGCTGCCGGGACAGGGTCTTTCTGGCCGACAAGCTGCCCCAGTACCTCATCCGTTCCCGGGCCGGGGCCCAGAAATGCTTTGAGGAGCAGCTGTCCCGCCTGGGCACCGACCACATCGACTTCTACCTCATGCACATGCTGTCCGACCTGGCAGCCTGGGAAAAGCTCTGCGCCATGGGTATCCGGGACTGGCTGGAGGAGCTGAAAGCCGCCGGCAAAGTCGGGCGGATCGGATTTTCCTTCCACGGGGACACGACGGCCTTTTTGCAGCTGCTGGACGCCTACGACTGGGATTTCTGCCAGATCCAGTACAACTACCTGGATGAACACACCCAGGCCGGACGCCGGGGGCTGGAAGCCGCCGCAGCCAAAGGCATCCCCGTCATCATCATGGAACCCTTACGGGGCGGGCGGCTCATCACCGGGCTGCCCGACGTCGCCCGGCAGCGCATTGCCGCCCATCCGTCGGGACGGTCGGCGGCGGGCTGGGGCCTGCGCTGGCTGTGGGACCAGCCGGGGGTGACCTGCGTGCTCTCCGGCATGAACAGCCTGGAGATGGTCCGGGACAACGTCCGCGCGGCGGAGGACGCCCTGCCCGGCTGCCTGTCGGCGGAGGACCACGCCTTCATCGACGGGCTGAAAGCCGACCTGCAGGCCGCCATGCGCATCGGCTGCACCGGCTGCGGCTACTGCCAGCCCTGCCCCGCCGGGGTGGACATTCCCGGCGTCTTTGCCTGCTACAACCGCGTCTCCGCCGAGGGCCGCCACGTCCGCAGCGAATACCTGCGCACCACCGGCCTGCGCCGCAAGGGCACCGGGGCTTCCCAGTGCGTGGGCTGCGGCAAGTGTGAGGCCCATTGCCCCCAGCATCTGCCCATCCGTGCCGCCCTCAAGGACGCCGCCAGGGAGCTGGAGGGCCCCGTCTACAAGCTGGCCCGGGCAGGCGTGAAAATCCTGCATCTCTGGTAAACCGTCTGCCGCCGAAGGGAGGGTGCCGCCATGGCCGTGAAGAAAGTATGGTTCCACGTGGATGTCAACTCGGCCTTTCTGTCCTGGTCGGCCCTGCGGCTGCTGCAGAAGGGCGAAACCCTCGATCTGCGCACCGTGCCCTCGGCGGTGGGCGGCAACGAGGAAAAGCGCCACGGGGTGGTGCTGGCCAAGAGCCAGGCTGCCAAAAAGTACGGCATCCACACGGGGGAATCGCTGTTCTCCGCCCGGCTGAAATGCCCCGACCTCATTGTGACGCCCCCCGACTTTGACTGGTACGTCCAGTGCAGCAAGGGGCTCATCGCCATCCTCAACGACTACTCTCCCGTGGTGGAGCAGTTCAGCATTGACGAGGCCTTTGTGGAGATGACGGGCAGCGAGGGACTGTTCGGCCCGCCGGTGGAGGCCGCCGACGCCCTGCGGGAGCGGGTATTGCGGGAGCTGGGCTTCACCGTCAACGTGGGGGTGTCGGTCAACCGGCTGCTGGCCAAGACCGCCTCCGACTTTGAAAAGCCCAACCGCACCCACACCCTCTGGCCGGAGGAGGTGCCGAAAAAACTCTGGCCCCTGCCGGTGGGGAATCTCTTTGGGGTGGGCCCCAGCGCCGTGCGCACCCTGGACGCCCTGGGCATCCACACGGTGGGGGATCTGGCCCACGCCGACCCCGAGGTCCTGCGGGGAGCTTTCGGGGTGCGGGGGGACAGCCTGCGCCGCCACGCCAACGGCATCGAGGGCACGCCCCTGGGCAAGCGGGAGGTCAAGGACAACAGCTACGGCAACAGCGTGACCTTGCCCGAGGACCTGACCCGCCCCGACCAGGCCGACGCCACCCTGCTGGCCCTGTCCGAGTCGGTGGCGGGGCGGCTGCGGGCCGACGGCAAGACCGCCCGGGTGGTGACGGTGCAGCTGGTGGACAACCTCTTCCGCCGGACCTCCCACCAGACGGTGCTGGCCAACCCCACCAACACCACCGAGACCATCTACCGAACCGCCCGGCAGCTCATCCGCCAGATGTGGCCCCACCGCCCGGTGCGGCTGGTGGGGGTGACTGCCGAAAAGACCAGCGCCGACCAGTTCGAGCAGCTGGACCTTTTCACCGACGCCCATCACAGCGACAAGCAGGAAAAGCTGGACCGGGCCGCCGACGCCCTGCGCAGCCGGTTCGGCGACAAGGCGGTGGTGCGGGCCCGCCTGCTGGACCCCGCCGACAAGCCGGTCACGCCGGGGGCGCTGTCCGCCGCCAAGGCCAGGGACAAGCGGAAAAAAGGGCAGTGATCCCCCGTTTTCGGGGAAAGGCAGGGAAGAAGGACGCCGCCCCCGCCGCCGGGGCAGGCTTTTCTCCCTCCCCTGGCCGGGAAGTTTCTGCGGCCGGGCTGCCGCTCTATAGGAAACAGAAAAACGCCGGAGCTTTGCGGGTTGCGCAGAGCTCCGGCGTTCTTTTGTTCTTTCATGCAGTTCCGGGATGCAGTCCCGGCAGACAGACGGCAGGGGCCGTCTTACTTGCCGGAGGCCTTGTCGGCGGCTTCCCCGGCGGGGGCGTCCTCCCCGGGCAGAGGGGCGGTCACACCGCCGTGGGCCGCAATGTACTCCTCAAAGTTGGCGTACTTCTGTTTGGGCGGGCGGCGGCTGATGAGAATGAGCCCCGGGTCCTCCTCGGCGGCGGGCTGACGGCCCCGGCGGGGGGACGGTGCGCGGCGGGGTTCCTCGCTGCGGGCAGGGCGCTGCGGGCGGGCGGGCTGTGCCTCCTGGGGCTGGCTGCCCCGGCGGCGGCTGTTCTGGGCCTGGGGCTGGCTGTTCCGACCTGCGGAGCGGGCAGGCGCCTTTGCCTCCCCTGCCGCAGGCTTTGCCTGGCGCTGACCGTTCTGACGGGAAGCGCCGCCGTTTCCGCCATTGCCGCGGGAGGGCTGCCGGGCGGGCTGCTGGGACTGCTGCCCCTGCTGCTGACCTTGCTGGCCCTGCTGCGCCGTCTTTGCCGTGCCCTGCTGGCTGCGGCGGCGGCGACGGCGGCGCGCCGAAGAGCTGACGCTGCCTGCCGCGGCCTCGGGTCGTTCGTTGTTTGCCATCTTCCATTCCTCTCAATCTGCGGGCCGCCGGGGCATCAATCCACCAGACTGCGGCACTCGTTGTAATATCGTTTTTCCTCCGCGTGGCCCATGCTGAAGGTCTTGCGCGGCAGCACGCCGCCCAGCACCACCCCGCGGAAGAGGTCGGCCTTTTTCAGTCCCGGCATGAGCATGCCCACGGCGCCCTTTTGGGCCAGCTGCCGCACCGCATCCTCCCCGTGGACGTAGTCCACCGAGGCGTCGGGGCAATCGGCCAGCAAAGCGCCCACAAAGGCTTCCGCCGTGCCCACCGTCAGGGGCTCCAGGGCGCCGGACATGCCGACGGTGCGCTCCCCCTCCGGGCTGACCAGGGTAAAGCACTGCTCTCCCCCGTCTCCCAGTCGGATGCTCCGGCTGTCCGCCCAGCTTTGGAGCTTTGCCAGGACCGCCTCCTCCCCGATGCCGAAGAGCACCCGGTGGATGGGCTCGATCTCAATGGCCGGGGAATGCACGTTGCACACCTCCACCAGACAGTACCGGGCGGGGTCGGTTTCCCGCTGCGCCGGGGTCAGGGTCTGCTTGCGCTCCTCCCAGTAAGCCTTGGCGGTGGCCAGGGAGTGGTTGCCGTCCCCCACCGCCAGCGTCATGGGCGGCTGGCCGGCGGCCTCGGGCCAGCGGGCCGCGTAGCGGGCCGGGTCCCCCAGGCCTGCCACCGCCTGTTCGATCTGCGCGATGAGGGCGGGATCCTCCACCGCCCAGCCGGTGAGGTGCCCCCCTCCCAGCATGAGCTCCCCGTCGTACAACAGGGGCAGGCGGGACGTTTCCCGACCGATGGGCTCGATGAGGGTGCAGTCCTCATCGTCGGCCAGCAGCATGACGTGGGGCGTCTCCAGCTCCGCCCCCCGGCGCACCCGCAGCCGGGGCGGGATGCGCTCCACCACCGTATTCTCGCTGGGACGGATGGCGGGGGTAGCGTTCTTTTCAAAGCTGTATGCCTCCAGGTCCACGGCGCCCACCAGACCCTGGCGGACGGTGCCGTCCATCTGGGTGCGTTCCAGGTAGACAAAGCCGTTGACCACCCGGGTCAGCAGGCTGCGGCGGTAGTCCGACATGGTGCGGCGGATGGATTCCAGCCGGGCCTCCTCCCCGTCGGTGCCCAGGTAGGCTTCCGGCAGGACGATGTGCAGGGTGCTGGGCTTGTCCTTGGCCAGGGCCTCGGCTTTCTGCCAGTATTCCGGCTGGGAGGTGAACTGATCCACCGCAATGCAGGCCCAGGGATCCAGGGGAGTGCCCGGGGCGGGCAGCAGAATGCGGGCCGGTGCAAAGCACCGGGATGTTTGGTTGGACATGGGACATTTCTCCTTTTCAGGCGTCAGGCGGTGATGGAATGGCCCACCAGGCCATAGATGGCAAGGGACAGGATGCCGATGTAGATGAGGGAGCTGGGCAGGCCCTTGAAGACGCCGGGGACATCCTTGCTGCGCAGACGGCGGCGGCCCTCGTCCACGATGGCCACGGCAAAGAGATAGCCGATACCGCTGCCCAGGCTGAAGGCGATGGTCTCCAGCAGGGTGAAGTTCTGGTTGGCGCAGATGAGGATGGTGCCCAGAATGCAGCAGTTATAGGTGGCAAGGGGCAGCTGTTCCCGGTAGGGGCGGCTGTGCTTGCCCCCGATGCAGAGGATCAGCCAGACCACCGCCATGGCAGCGGTGGCGCAGGTCAGATAGATAAGGGGGCGCAGGGCGGTGGCGGGCAGCCAGCCGGGCAGGTAGTCCCGGATCCAGGGGAAGAACCAGTCATGGGCCATCCAGCCCAGAGGGGCCGACACCAGCTGCACCAGAATGATGGGGATGCAGTATTGCAGGGTGCGGATGTCCCGGTTTTCCACCAGTTTGAGCAGGCGCGACACACCCATGCCATGGGTAAAGACGATGTTCTCGGCAAAAACGGCCATGACGGCGTAGCTGAAAAATTTCAGCACCGCCTGCAGCACGCTGAGCTCAGTGGTGACGTTGAGCATATTGGTGGCGCACCTCCTCGCGCTTGAAGTGGGTGTACGCATTGGCGATGCCCGTCCATGCCGCGGCGATGAGGCCCAGCAGGATGAAGCCGCCCGCAGGCTGCTGCACGATGGGCAGCGGCGCGGTCTCCATGACGATATTGCCGAAGGCCATGCCGGAACCCAGCAGTTCGCGCACAAAGCCCACCAGCAGCACCGCGATGCACAGGCCTACGGTGTTGTTGATGCCGCGGCGCAGTGCCTCGCCCAGAGGTTCCAGGTCGGGGCTTTCCATGCGCTTGACGATGGCGGACTCCACCGCCAGAAGCGGCAGATAAATGCCCAGCACCGACAGATCGGTGCCGAACCAGGCATACAGAATGCAGTAGGCCGGGATGTACAGGATCGCGGCCGAGTAGACATAAATCACCGGGCGGAACCGGTTGCCGGTCAGGTGGCAGACGGCCACCGCCAGCAGGCGGGTGGTGGTGAGCAGCAGCACCGCCGCCGCGCACAGCATGACGGCGTTGTTCCAGTTATAGGCCGCCGCAATGACCGGGGCCAGGCCCAGACCCCGCATCATGACGGGGTTGTTGAGCCAGAGGTGGTCGTCGTGGATCTTCTGATCCAGTTCCGCCTCCGCCTCGGCGCGGGTCTTGCGCCTGGGGGCGGCGGGCTTGGGCGCCGGTTTGGGCGTTTCCGCCGTGGTCTGGGCGGTCTGCGCCTGGCGCTGCTGTTCCGCCGCCATGGCAGCCTGCTCGATCTCCTGCTGGGTCTTGCCCTCCATAGCGGCACGGCGGGCGCTTTCCAGCATTTCGGGAGAGATCTGGGGGATGATCAGCGTCTGGGAGCGCTCGGGCTGCTGTTTGCCCTTGCCTGCCTTGCCGCTGCGGGGTTTATTCCGGTTTGGTGTGTTTTGCAAGACGCCGTTCCTCCTTCTTCATAAATCGGACGCGCTCGGCGCGGCGGGCAACCAGGTCCAGCCATTCGGGGATGGCGTTGACCAGCAAAAGCGCAAAGCAGACGCCGGTCTCATAGTCGCTGAAATAGCGCATGGCCGTGGCAAAGACGCCCAGGGCAAGGCCGTAGATGATGCGGCTGGAATGGCGGTTGGGCTGGGTGACCGGCTCGCTGGCCAGGAAGATGCCGCCGAACAG
>CALXHO010000042.1 GCA_944388125.1 uncultured Gemmiger sp.
GGCGAGGTCATGGCCATCGGCAACAACTTCGAGCACGCCATGATGAAGGCGGTCTCCTCCACCGAGCTGGGCATGGATACTCTCACCCTGCCCGCCTTTGAGGCCATGACCACCGAGGAGGTCATCGAGCACCTGCACGTGCAGGACTCCGAGCGCGCTTTCTGCGTCTACGAGGCCCTCAAGCGGGGTGTGCCCCACAAGACCATCTACGACATCACTAAGATCGACTGGTGGTTTTTGGACAAGATGCAGCACCTGGCCAACCTGGAGCTGGGCCTCAAGGAGGGCGAGCTGACCCGGGAGAAGTACCTGGAGGCCAAGAAGTACGGCTTCCTGGACAAGACCATCCTGCGCCTGTCCGGAGCCGACAAGCTGCCGGTGGAAAACTTCCGTGCCGGCTTCAAGATGGTGGATACCTGCGCCGCCGAGTTCGCCGCCAAGACCCCCTATTTCTACTCCACCTGCGACGGGGATAACGAGTCTGCTCAGTTCATTGCCGAGCACAGCGACCCCAAAAAGAAGAAGGTCCTGGTCTTTGGCTCCGGCCCCATCCGCATCGGTCAGGGCATCGAGTTCGACTACTGCTCGGTCCATGCGGTCTGGACGCTGAAAAAGCACGGCTGTGAGGCCATCCTGGTCAACAACAACCCCGAGACCGTCTCCACCGACTTCGATACCGGCGACCGTCTTTACTTCGATCCCCTCAACCCCGAGAGCGTTGACAACGTCATCGCCACCGAAAAGCCCGACGCCTGCCTGGTGCAGTTCGGCGGCCAGACGGCCATCAAGCTGGCCAAGCATATGGACGAGGTGGGCCTGCCCATCCTGGGCACCCCCGCCGACGCCATCGACGAGGCCGAGGACCGGGAGCGCTTCGACGAACTGCTGGAGCGCTGCGGCATTCCCCGTCCCGAGGGCCGCACCGTCTTTACCCTGGACGAAGCCCTCAAGGCGGCCCAGGAGGTGGGCTATCCGGTTCTGATGCGTCCTTCCTACGTGCTGGGCGGCCAGAACATGATCGTGGCCTACAACTCCGCCGACGTCATCGAGTATATGGGCGTCATCACCGCCCATGTGGATATGTCCCACCCCGTGCTGATGGACAAGTACATCTACGGCACTGAGTGTGAAGTGGATGCCATCTGCGACGGCGAGGACTACCTGGTCCCCGGCATCATGGAGCAGATCGAGCGTACCGGCGTCCATTCCGGCGACTCCATCTGTGTCTACCCGCCCTACGACTTCCCCCAGAAGGTCATCGACACCCTGGTGGACTACACCGGACGCTTTGCCCGGGAGCTGAAGGTTGTGGGTCTGGTCAACGTCCAGTACGCGGTGCAGGACGGCAAGGTCTACGTCATTGAGGTCAACCCCCGTTCCTCCCGTACCGTGCCCTATATCAGCAAGGTTACCGGTGTGCCCATGGTGGATCTGGCCGTGCGCTGCACCCTGGGCGAAAAGCTCAGGGATATGGGCTACGGCACCGGCCTGTGGCGGGGCGGCAAGAGCCCCTACTACGCGGTCAAGGTGCCGGTGTACAGCTTCCTGAAACTGCACGGTGTGGATACCATGCTGGGCCCCGAGATGAAGTCCACCGGCGAGGTGCTGGGCATTGCCCCCACCTTCCACGATGCCATGATCAAGGGCCTGGTGGGTGCCGGCTACCAGTTCAAGGTGCCTGGCCCCGGCTCCTGCGTCATCATCTCGGTGAAGGACAGCGACAAGCCCGAGGCTGCCGAGCTGGCCTGGAAGCTGCATGACTACGGCTACAAGATCTACGGCACGGCCGAGACCGCCCGCTACTTCAACAGCCAGATGATCCCCTGCAGCGTCGTCCGCCAGATGAGCGGCGAGCGCCCCAACGTCATCGACCTTCTGGAGAGCGGACTGGTGGATTATATCATCTCCACCAGCCCCCACGGACGCGATCCGCACCGGGATTCGGTCAAGTTCCGCCGCAAGGCCACCGAGCTGTCCATCCCCTGCATTACGGCGCTGGATACCGCCCGCGTGCTGGTGGATGCCCTGCGCGGCGACCATGATGTCAGCCGCATCGAGTTGGTGGACATCAGTACGCTGCATCGCAAAAAATCTTGATCTGAGACAGGCAATATACAGAAAACCCTGCTCCTGTGAACCCTGTTTTTATCGGAAATGACGATTTTTTGGCAAGCACCTTTGTTTTTTCAAAAAAACGCTTGCCTACATGGGTTTATTTTTCTATAATTGATTACGTTAATTTGCAGTGCTGCCGGCCGTCCCTGTAATGGGACCGGCCGGCGGCCTGTCTGCGCGAAGCGCAGGATCATAGATGGATTAGGGAGCAAGGAAAATTTATGACAAGATCTCAGTTGATTACCAAAGTTGCGGGAACCACCGGCATTTCGGCCGCCGAGGTGGAAACCATCATGGACGGCATTTTTGATACCATCGGTGAGACTCTGAAGCAGGGCGAAAAGGTCACCATTGCAGGCTTCGGCCGTTTTGAGATGCGCCAGCGCCGCACCAAGAGCTTCACCAACCCCAAGACCAAGGTTGCCAGCCAGCTGGAGCCCACCGCAATTCCCGGCTTCAAGGCGAGCGGCCGCCTGAAGGAAAAGGTCGGCAAGTAAATCGCTACAAGACCTCCGCGTCCTCTCGCGGGGGTCCTTTTCTTAGCGGCATCTGTGGAAATGACAGGGGGGCAACGGCGATGAACCGGAAAGAAGTAATGGAAGAGTATACCCGTGCACAGAAGCGGGGCCAGAAAGAGTACCGGGAGGCCATGGCGGAGGGACGGTATCCCTACCTGCCGGTTTTGGACGATATCCTGGAAAATGCGGATGTGGAATCCCAGCTGCCCATGGGTCTGGTGGAGATCCCGCTGGATCAGGTGGTGGGCACCAAGACGGCGGGGCGCACCGCAGCCTTTGCCAGCAACTTCATGCCGCTGCTGGGCATCGACACCGAGTTCGCTGCCAAGTGGATCAATCTCTGCAATGCACACCTGGAAGAAGGCATCCACGATCCCATCCGCTGCTATGAGTACCTGGGACGCTTCTATGTCCAGGAAGGCAACAAGCGGGTCAGCGTGCTGAAATATTTCGACGCCGACAGCATTTCGGCCAATGTGACGCGCATCGTGCCTCGCTATGCCGACCGCCCACAGATCCGCAGCTACTATGAGTTCATGGACTTTTATGCCCTCAGCGGCATCTACTATATGATGCTGACGCAGGAGGGAGGCTATGCCCGCCTGCAGGCTGCCATGGGCAAAAAGCCGGGGGAAAAGTGGTCGGATGACGACCGCAGCGATATGCGCTCCCTCTACAACTGGGTCAAAAAGGCGTATCAGGCCCGCGGTGCCGACCGGATGCACTTGACGGCAGGGGACGTGATGCTGGTGCTCCTGCGGGTGTACGGCTTCCGGGAACTGCTGGAAAAGACCCCGGCAGAGATCGCCAAATGCCTGGAGGCGGTGTGGGACGATGTCCTGGCACTGGAACGCCCCGACTCGGTCAAGCTTAGCACCAAACCCGCCGAGCCGGAGGCTACCCCGCTTCTGGCGCGCATCCTGCCCGGCATCCGCACCACGGCGCCGGAGCATCTGCGGGTGGCTTTTGTCAACGAGCGCACCCCCGAGTCCAGCACCTGGACCAACTCCCATGAATTCGGCCGCACACAGCTGGACCAGGTGTTTGCCGGCAAGGTGGAGACGGTGGCCTACAACGGCGCTGTGCCCGGCAAAAACGACGAGCAGCTGGTGGAGCAGGCCATCGCGGAGGGGGCGGACGTGGTCTTCACCACCTCGCCCCAGCTGGCGGTAGCCAGCCTGCGGGCGGCGGTGCTCCATCCTGAGGTGCGCATCCTCAACTGCTCCATGGACCTGCCCTATGCCAGCATCCGCACCTATTACAGCCGCATCTATGAGGCAAAGTTCATCACCGGTGCCATTGCGGGGGCCATGGCGGCCAATGACCGGGTGGGTTTTGTGGCAAGCTATCCCATGCTGGGCGTGCCTGCCGACATCAACGCCTTTGCCCTGGGCGCCCGCATGGTCAATCCCCGGGTCAAGATCGATCTGCAGTGGACCTGCCTGCCCGGCGACCCGCTCAAGGCCTTTGCGGCCAAGGGCATTACGGTGGTGTCGGGGCGGGACACGCCCGCGCCGGGGCGTCCCAGCCGGGAGTTCGGCATCTTCCAGATCCGTCCCGGCGGGGTGCTGCAGGACCTGGCCTCGCCCTTCTGGCACTGGGGACAGTTCTACGAGCATGTGATCCGCAGCGTGCTGGACGGCAGCTGGAACAAGGACAAATCCGGCACCGACGGCAAGGTCGTCAATTACTGGTGGGGCATGAACAGCGGCGTCATTGATGTGCTGCTCAGCCGGGAACTGCCCCATGATCTGCGGCGTCTGGCCTCCCTGCTGCGGGCGGGCATCATGGCGGGCAACATCGACCCCTTTGCCTGCCACATCGTGGCGCAGGACGGCACCCTCAAAAATGAGGGATTCCGCGGTTTTACGCCGGAACAGATTTTGCATATGGACTGGCTGTGTGATGCCGTGGAGGGGCATATCCCCGCCTATGAGGAACTGACCGAGGCATCCAAACCCATGTACCGGGTACAGGGCATTCACCGTGACGCTCTGCCGGAGGAGGACCGCGCCCTATGAAAATCCTTGCGGTTGCCGACGAGGAGTGCAAATCCCTGTGGGATTACTACAAGCCGGAAAAGATCGCCGGGGTGGACATCATTGTCTGCTGCGGCGACCTGGATGCCCATTATGTCAGTTTTCTGGCAACCATGGCGCCCCTCCCGGTGATTTATGTGCATGGCAATCATGATGAGAGTTATCTCCGTCAGCCGCCGGGCGGTGCCATTGACATTGATGACAGCGTCTTTGTCCACAACGGGATCCGCTTTGTGGGCCTGGGGGGCAGCTGCCGCTACCGCAAAGGAGCCTGGCAGTACACCGAGGCCGAAATGCGTGCCCGTATCCGCCGCCTCCGGGGCAAGATCGACCGTGTGGGCGGGGTGGACGTGGTGGTCACCCATGCCCCCATGCACGGCTACGGCGATTTCACCGACCTGCCTCACCGCGGGTTCACGGTGTTCCATGAACTGCTGGATGCCTACAAGCCCCAGCTGATGCTGCACGGGCATATCCACCTGAACTACGGCGCCAACATCCCGCGGGAACACCAGTACGGCCCCACCCGCATCGTCAATGCCTATGAGCGGTTTGAGGTGGAAGTGGAGCAGCGGGCGGTGGTGCGTCCCACTTTCTGGGAACGCTTTTTGGGGCATAAATAAGTCAGTATATCCGGACGCGCCAGTCACGCCCGGTGATTTGGAGGAAACAACTATGACAAGAGTCGGAGTATTGGGCGCAGGCACCTGGGGTATGGCGCTGGCACGTATGCTGGCCGTCAACGGCAAGGACGTCACGGTCTGGAGCGCATTGCCGGAGGAACTGAAGAACCTGCGTGCGACCCGCCGTCATCCCAATCTGCCGGGCATGGAACTGCCCGAATCCATGCACTACACCGCCGATATGGCGGAGCTGTGCGCGGACAAGGACCTGCTGCTGTTTGCTGTGCCGTCGGTCTTTGTGCGGTCCACCGCCAAAAAGGCGGCGCCCCATATCCCCGACGGCCAGCTCATCGTGGATGTGGCCAAGGGCATGGAGGAAAAGACCCTCATGACCATGTCCGAAATCATTGAGGACGAGCTCAGGCAGACGGCGGGCCATGCGCACTGCCATGTGGTGGCCCTGTCCGGCCCCACCCATGCCGAGGAGGTCGCCCGGGATCTGCCCACCCTCATTGTGGCCGCAGCCTCCGACGAGAAGGATGCCAAGCAGGTGCAGAAGATCTTCAATAACCCCAACTTCCGCGTCTATACCAACACTGACCGTCTGGGCACCGAGCTGGGCGGCGCCATCAAGAATGTCATCGCCCTGTCGGTGGGCATTGCCATGGGTCTGGGCTACGGCGACAACGCCAAGGCGGCTCTCATCACCCGCGGCAACGCCGAGCTCAGCCGCCTGGGGCTGGCCATGGGCTGCCGTGCCGAGACCTTTGCGGGCCTGTCGGGCATGGGGGACCTGATCGTCACCTGCACCAGTATGCACAGCCGCAACCTGCATGCCGGCATGCTCATCGGTCACGGAATGTCCGCCGAGGAAGCCAAGAAGGAAGTGGGCCAGGTGGTGGAGGGCATCAACGCCTTGCCCGCCGCCAAGCGCCTGGAAAAGAAATACAAGGTGGAAATGCCCATCGTGGATGTGGT
The DNA here is from genome assembly GCA_944388125.1 of uncultured Gemmiger sp. Taxonomy (GTDB): domain Bacteria; phylum Bacillota; class Clostridia; order Oscillospirales; family Ruminococcaceae; genus Gemmiger. Next base: position 6,274 of record CALXHO010000042.1, read on the forward strand.
GGATGCCATCCTGTCGGGCAAACTGGCCGCACGGGACGCGGTGGCCTCGCTGATGGGCCGCAACCTGAAGAAAGAGTGATTCCGGCATCGGCCGGAGAAAAGGAAGGTCTGCCATGATCAAGGCGGTATTTTTCGACATTGACGGGACGCTGGTCAGCTTCAACACCCACCGCATTCCCGACTCCACCAAGCAGGCGCTGAACCGCATGCGGGAGCGCGAGGTGAAGGTGTTCATCGCCAGCGGCCGCCCGCCGGTGCAGATGGGCTTTCTGAAAGAGCTGGTGGACTTTGAATTTGACGGCTACGTGGTCATGAACGGCCAGTACTGCTACGATGCCCAGGGCGTCTACCACCGGGAATCCATCCCCACCGACTCTCTGCGGCAGCTGCTGCCCTACCTGGAACAGACGGGGCTGAGCTGCAGCTTTGTGGAGCTGGACCGTGTGTATATCAACCGCATCACCCAGCCGGTGGTGGATCTGTATGACATGCTGGGCGGCACCGCCCGCATGGAGCCCACCGGCGATCCCGCCCGTTCCCTGACGCACACCACCTACCAGCTCAGCGCCTTTTTGCCCAAGGAGAGGGAAGCTGCCCTGATGGAACATCTGCCCGGCTGCAAGGCTGCCCGCTGGAACCCCTATTTCACCGACATCATCCCCGCGGATGGCGGCAAGCCGGTGGGTCTGCAAAAGACGCTGGAGCGCTACGGCATCCGGCAGGAGGAATCCATGGCCTTCGGGGACGGCGGCAACGACATTGACATGCTCCGCTATGCGGGGATCGGCGTTGCCATGGGCAATGCCACCGACGACGTCAAGCAGGCTGCCGACTACGTCACCGCCGAGGTGGACGGAGACGGTGTCCAGCGGGCACTGGAACACTTCGGTGTGATCTGAGCCTGCGTTTTCCTCCCGGACAGAAAGGAGCCTCCCATGAGCAGACAGCTGAATCTGGCCGTCATCTCCACCAGCCGCATTGTGGCGGAGTTTGTGCAGCATCTGGAAGAAATGCCCGAGATCTCGGTCCGAGCCCTCTGCTGCCGTCCCCAGAGCCGTCCCAAAGCGGAACAGTGGGCGGCGCAGTACGGCATTCCCGCTCTCTACACCGATGAGGCGGAGTTGCTGGCAGCGGGCGGCTTTGACGCCGTCTACATCGGCACCGCCAACCACCTCCACTACGACACGGCCCGGCGGGTACTGGAGGCCGGGTATTCGGTCATTCTGGAAAAGCCCTTCACCCCCACCGCCGCCGAGGCCCGGGCCCTGTTTGAGCTGGCGGACCGGAAGCAGGTTTTTCTGCTGGAAGCCATCACCACGCCCTATCTGCCGGCCTACCGCTTTCTCAAGGAACAGCTTTCCGCCATCGGCCCGGTGCGCGGGGCCATGGCCAGTTTCTGCGCCCGCAGCCGCCGGTATGACGACTATCTCCAGGGCATCTGGAATACCACCTTTGACCCTGCCTGTGCAGGCGGAGCCCTGTATGACATGAACGTCTACAACCTGCACTATCTGTGGGGATTGCTGGGCAGCCCGACGCAGTGTGCCTACCATCCCACGCGGGGAAGGGGAGGCATCGACACGGCGGGGCTGGCGGTGCTGCAATATCCCGACTTTGCCGCCGCCTGCCTGGCGTCCAAGGATTCGGACGGGGAGAGCGGCTGTGTCATTCAGGGCACCGAGGGCCGCCTGGTCCTGCACGGAGGCACCAACGCCCTGGAGGAGGTGTACAGCGTGACCCACTCCCACCGGGGCGGGGGAGTCCGCACCGATGCCCCCCGGGCGGACCGTCACCGCATGGCCTACGAATTCGCCGCCTTTGCCCGCATCCTCACGGAGCAGGACCGCGCCGCCGAGGCTGAGGCCCGCCGCCGTACCCTGGCGGTCATGGATATGATCGACGCCCTGCGCGCCAACCCCTGCGGCTGAGCCGCTTGCCAACAGACCAATAACAGCCGCGGAACATCCCGGGAGAATCCTCCCCGGCGGATGTTCCGCGGCTGTTTTGCGTAATGAATATGGTGACTCAGACGGATTTCCCCGGCTTGCGGCGCAGGGTACGCAGATAGGCTTTCTGTTCCGGGGAGATGCGGTAGCTCTCGATGGCTTTCTGGATGGTCTTGTTGTGGACCCACAGAGGGAGGCGCCCTTCCTCCAGAAAGGGCAGCGCCGCTTCCGGCTGCTTGGCCAGGGCGGTGGCAAAATACCAGGCAATCATCATGTTGATATAGTACTCCTCGCTCCGGATCTCTGCCGCCCAGTCCAGCCACTGGGGGACAAAGGCGTCGTCCAGATAAAACTGCAGCAGCATTCCCAGGGCAAAGCGCACGGTATAGGTGCGGCCGCTGTCCAGCCAGCGCCGGATCTGCCCCGGCAGGGCGTCGGGATGGCTTCGGAATGCCCGGGGGCTCAGCAGGTCGCAGGTGGCCCAGTTGTCCACAAAGGGCAGAAAGGCCTCCAGAGCGGCCACCGTCTCCCCGTAATCCCGCAGGGTGCAGATCAGCAGTCCGTGGAGGTTGTTCTCCTCATAGTAGGTGTGGGGCAGCACCGAGAGAAACGCCCCGGCGGTGTCGCTGCCCCGGTATTCGCCGGCCAGCTTGCGCAGCAGAGGCATCCGCACCCCGATGACCGTCTCGGGCGGTACGGTAGGCATCAGCTTGGCCTGGAAGGCCTGATATTCCTTGTCCTGCAGGGCAAACAGCCTTGCCTGGATTTCTTCCACAGCGGGATTCACGGATGAAGTCCCTCCCTTTGCAATCCTTTTACAGCGACCGATGCACCGGTGCATCGGCGGATGCCTGCATTATACCATATCCGCAGCGAAGGGACAAACAGCCGCGCACACGGAGCAAAACGCTGTCCATGGCAGGAACGGCTTCGCGGAGCTTTGTGCACAATGCTTCTTGATTTTGCCGTGTGACGAACTATAATGGAAATTGGTATCATAAATATGGGAGAATGAAACATGACAACGAAAATTTCCGGATTGATCAAACGATATGTGATGCTCTGCGTGGGGCTGGCGATCATGGCCTTCGGAGTGGGCTTTTCCATCAAGGCGGGGCTGGGCACATCGCCCATTTCCAGCCTGCCGTATGTACTCAGCCGTCTGACGCCCTTCACGGTGGGCGTCACCACCATCATGATGCACGTCACCCTGATCCTGCTGCAGATCCTGCTTCTGCGCAAAAAATACGACCCGGTGCAGCTCATGCAGCTGCCGGTGGCACTGATCTTCGGCTCTTTGACCGACTTTGCCGTCTGGGCACTGGATGGCGTCTCGGAGGGCAATTACCTGGAACAGTGGCTCCTCTGCGCGGTGGGCATTGTGCTGGTGGGCGTCGGCGTCAGCATGGAGGTCACCGCCAACGTGGTGACCCTGGCCGGCGAGGGCATGGTGCTGGCCGTCTGCAAGGTGTTTCCAGTAAAGTTCGCCAACGCCAAGATCGGATTTGACGTTACCCTGGTGGTCATTGCCTCCATCCTGTCGCTGGTGTTCCTCCGCACGTTGGTGGGGGTGCGGGAAGGCACCGTGGCCGCCGCCATTCTGGTGGGCATGACCGCCCGCCAGGTCAACAAGCCCATGAAGCGGATCGCCGACCGTCTCTTTGGCTGAACCGGCAGATAAAAAGAGAAGCAGCCCTCCGGGAGGGCTGCTTCTCTTTTTTGTATGTATTGCGGGGGAGGGCCAGACTCAGCCTTCCTCCTTGGAGCCCATGAGCCAGGTGATCCAGGCGCCCAGGGCCGCCAGCACCAGGCCGATGATGAGCTCAGGCACGGAGAATCCGCTGAGTGCGTCGGCCGAGTAGAGGATGGCGAAGGGGGAGGAGACGATCAGACCGATGATGGCTGCATAGGTCTGGCAGGGGAAGCGGTTGAAGAGGTACTCGATGATCTTGGCAATGAGGAAGATGCCCAGCACCACACCGATGGCAAAGGGAGCCAGCAGCAGGCAGTTGTGGATGACGCCGCCGAAGTCCAGATCCTTGAGCATGGTGACGGTGCCGGTGACCAGGGAGAGGATGGTGCTGTAATAGCCAAGTACCATCAGCACCATGCTGCCGGAGACGCCGGGGATGACCATGGTGGCGCTGGCGATCAGGCCCAGCAGGAACAGCAGGATGACGGTGCCGAAATCCACCGACAGGGTCTTGATGGCGCCCTCAGAGCCCTGCAGCAAGGGAAGACCGATGCCGATGGCCAGCAGCACCAGGAAGGAAACGACCTCACCCACGCCGATGCGGCGGCCGGGGGTCTTTTTCAGATTCTTCCGCAGGCTGAGCCACAGGATGGGCAATCCGCCCAGAATGAGGCCCACAAAGGTCAGGCAGGTGGCCAGCACATGGTTGGCCAGCAGATACTCCAGCAAAAAGCCGAAGCCCACGATGCCGATGACCATGCCGATGCCCAGAGGAATGAGCAGCTTCATGCTCTGCTTGAAGTGCTTGAACAGGCCGGTGACCGCGCTGATGAGCTTGTCATAGATGCCCATGGACACCGCCATGGTACCGCCCGACACGCCGGGAATGACGTTGGCGATACCAATGACGATACCGCGCAGGATATTCAGTACAGCATTCATAAGAATATGCTTTCCTTTCTGTGGGAGATTTTTGTGCGGATCAGGCGGGCCCGGGAGGACGGCGGGGAATCCGCCGCATCAGACCCGTAATTTTTAATTTTACCCTATTTGTGCCCCGGGCGCAAGCCAAAAACGAGATTCTTTGGCGTTTTTTCGAAACTTTTCCCGCTGCCTGCCGTCAGATATCCCGGCAATACCCAAAACCGGGAAGAACCATCCCGGCAGCAAAACAGGCGGTGCTGTTGCGTCGGCACCGCCTGTTTTTCAGGATTCTTTTTCTGCAGGGCACTGGTAGCGGGCCTTGCCCCGGGTGGACTTTCCGTATTCGATGGCCTCGGCAGGGCAGCCGCTGATGCAGGCCATGCAGTGGGTGCAATGTTCCCCCCAGACCGGACGGCCGTTTTCCATACGGATGTTGCCCAGGGGACAGACCTTCTCGCACTTGCCGCAGGAGACGCAGGCATCCGAGACGGTGAATTTCTTGGGCTGCATGTTGAAGCGGTAGAAAAGCGTATTCACCACGCCGGATTTGAGTTTATCGGCAAAACCGGGAGTATGCTCAGTGGCATCCTTGCCGGCCAGGATGCGGTCGGCACAGCTGCGCAGGACGGCGGGGGCTGCGGCCAGCAGTTTCTGTGTCTCCTCCTCGGTGGGAGCGGGGAAGAGGACGATATAGTTGTCCGGCATCACAACGGAGAAGGTGCCGTGGCAGACAAGACCCATCTCCTCGCACAGGGCACGGTTGGCGGCAGGAGCGTTGCCCACCTCGCCGCCGCAGGTCATGACAAAGTAGGCATCCCGGCTGCCGGAAAGCCTGGCACTGCGGAGAAAACCGGCGAAAGCGCGGGGGATCTGCCAGCAATAGGTGGGGCAGACAAAGACCCAGGGCTTTTGGGAGGAAAACTCTCCCGCAATGCCATCGCGGATATAGCGGAAGGCGTCCACACAGTCGTCCTGCAGATATTCCGCCAGCAGGCGGGCGCAATACCGGCTGTTGCCGGTGCCGGAAAAGTAAAGGATCATAAAAGATCAGCCTCCTTGAAAAGGGATGCACAGTAAGAACGGGAAAATCAGAATGCCATCTGTTCCGGGGCGATGCGGTCTTTTTCAGTGACCGGACGGATGGGGCGGCAGGGGGAACCGGCGGCCACCACGCCGGCGGGAATGTCGTGAGTGACCACGCTGCCCGCGCCGATGACCGAGCCTTTGCCGATGGTGACGCCTCCGCAGATTACCGAGTTGGCGCCGATCCAGACATCGTCCTCCAGTGTGATGGGGGCGGAAGTGCTGATGCCCTCCGAGCGCTGGGCAGCGTCAACGGAATGGCCGGAGCAGGCCAGACAGACGCCCGGTGCAATGAAGGCACCTGCCCCGATGTGAACGGGGGAGGTGTCCAGGATGACGCAGTTGTAATTGATGACGGCCAGACCATGGACGTGGATGTTGAAGCCGTAGTCACAGTGGAAGGTGGGCTCAATGAAAGTCAGGGGAGAACAGCTGCCCAGCAGCTGCTCCAGAATTTCCCGGCGGCGCTGGGGCTGATCGGGAGGCAGCTGGTTGTATTCCCAGCACAGCCGCTGAGCCTTTGCCTTGAATTCGGGGGGAATGTTTCGGTTTTGCCCTACATAGGGTTCTGGACGCTTGAGGATTTCCAACAGATCCATATTGTATTCCGCTTCCTTTTTTCAATGGATTATCTGTGGGCAGACCGGCTGGGGTCATCCCGCAGATCTTCCAGCCTTGCGGTGTCCAGCAGGGTCACCATGCCACGGGAGACCTTGACCAGGCCCTGGCTTTGAAAGTATCGCAGCATGCGGGTGATCACCTCCCGGTGAGATCCCAGAGGGTTCGCGATGGTTTCGTGGGTGATTTTCAGACGGCGGGTCTTTTCGATGGCGGCCTCCTGCAGCAGAAATTCCGCCACCCGCTTGTCCATGCTCTTCCACATGAATTGCTGCATCCGCCACATGACTTCCGAAAAGCGGCTGGCCATCAGTTCATTGGTATAGTTGGCCACGGCGGCGGACTCTGCCATCAGGCTATGGTAGACCTCCGGGGAGATGACCCAGAATTCGGTGTCCTTCTCCGCCTGAAAGGTGACGTCAAAGTGGATGGACTGTATGATGCAGGTGGCAGAAAACAGGCACATGTCTCTCTCAAACAGGCGGTAGATGGTGATTTCCCGCCCTTCGTCAGAAAAGACATAGGCCCGCAGCTGTCCGGTCCGGATCAGGTACAGCCCGGTTCCCGCGGTGCTTCCGTCGTGCAGGATGGTACTCCTGCTCACTTTCTGGAAAGAAAGTGAGTCCAGAAGGCGCTGCTGCTGCTGGATTTGCAGTTGATCCCAGATGGGGAAATAGTCCTGAAAGCTCATCTCGTGTTCCTCCCCGTGGTGTCCTCAGTATACGGGGGAAAAGGGTGCGCTGTCAATCACATTGGCAACAGAAATTCGGAAAATGCAATGCTCCGGGCTTTCTTTCACGTTTAATATTTTGTCTTAAAAAATTGTGCCAGGGTGATCTGATCACAGACAAAATCCCGCCGCCGCGGTATACTGTAGGCGATCCGGAACGAGAGACTCCGGACGGCATTGTTGTGTTTCAGGAGATCAGACAGAGGCTGCGGAACAATGCAGTCAGCTGTGCCGGAGAATTTCAGACGGAATATCAAATAAGGAGGTTTTTCTATGAGAAGTATCACGAAATTGGATCTGCAGTATGCCCATCGGTTCTACGGCTTCAAAGGCGAAGCACAGTACCTTCACGGACACACCGGTGTTCTGACCATCGAAGTGGAAGATACCATCAACGAGGGTGTCAACATGGTGTTCCCCTGCAACGAGATCCAGAAAACCGCCTGGTCTTTGCTGCAAAACTTTGATCACGCCCTGATTCTGCGGGAGGATGACCCGCTGCTGCCTGCGATCCTGAAGGTCTATGAGGAGCAGGGCATCCGCAATGGCGCGCCGCAGAACAAGATGAAGGGGCCCGCCTTCCAGACCGAACTGGCCACCGCCTACCCCGAGTGCCGCCTGGTGGTCACCAAGGAGACCCTGACGGTGGAGGGCATGATTAAGATCGTCTATGATCTGCTGAAGGATAAGCTGAATATCGCCAAGATCACCTTTACCAGCGGCGTCAACGCAGCATCCGCAGAGTTTGAGACCCGCAACAAGATCGATCGCTGCCCGCTGTGCGGCATTGCGCTGGATGAAAACGGCGTCTGCCCCAAGTGCGGGTATCGCAAGAGCTGAGTCCGGCGCGGCCCGGAGTTTCCTGACTGAGTCCCATACCGGGGAAAGAGCCCGGTAAGAATTTGCAGTGCGCCAGGCCTGTGGGGGAGAACCCGGGGTCTGGCGCGCTGTTGCTTTTGCGGAAGAGCGGTGTGATGGGGAAAATAGTAGCAACAGGAGGCGACCATGCAATATCGAATTTTGCCGGTCCTGATGGCTTCGGCGCTGCTCCTGAGCAGCTGCGCCCTGCCGCCGGAGGCCGGATACGAGACAAATGCAGAGCAGTACGGGCAGACAGCGGAGCAGGCCCTGGAGGAGAGTGAGTATATGGATACGACGGAAAATGTCATCTATCTGGCGGGAGGCTGTTTTTGGGGGATCGAATCCCTGATGCAGTCCATTCCCGGTGTGATCGACGCCCAGAGCGGTTATGCCAACGGCACCGGCGAGGAGGACGCCAATTACCCCACGGTAAGTACCGGCCGGACGGGGTTCCGGGAGACGGTCCGGGTGGAGTACGACCCGGAACAGGTCAGCCTGGATGCCCTGCTGATGGCCTATTTTTACGTCATCGATCCCACGGTGGAAAACCGTCAGGGAAACGACCGGGGCAGTCAGTACCAGACAGGCGTCTACTATACCAACGCCAAGGCCATGGAGACGGTAAAGCGCATTGCAGAGCTGGAGCGCAGCCGCAGCAAGGTGTTCCGGGTTGAGATCGGCCCGCTGCGCAATTTTTACCCGGCCGAGGAATACCATCAGGATTACCTGGAGAAGAACCCGGGGGGCTACTGTCACATTCCCCGGGAGGAGATCGAGCTGTTTTCCAAACTGCGCATCGATCCGGGAGAGTATCAGAAACCGGCAGCGGAGGCCATTCGGGACAAGCTGACGGCGGAACAGTACCGTGTCACCCAGCAAAGCGGCACCGAGCAGCCCTTTGCCAATGAGTTCTGGGATCGGTTTGAGAAGGGCATCTATGTGGATGTGGTGACGGGAGAGCCGCTGTTTTCCTCCACCGACAAGTTTGAAAGCGGCTGCGGATGGCCGGCCTTTTCCAAGCCCATCGAATCGCCGGCGGTGGTGGAATTGCCGGATGACAGCCACGGCATGCACCGCATTGAGGTGCGCAGCCGGGCAGGGGACTCCCATCTGGGACATGTGTTCAGCGGCGATCCGGAATCGCCCAACGGTGTGCGCTACTGCATCAACAGCGCAGCGCTGAGATTTGTGCCCTATGCCAAAATGGAAGCGGAAGGGTATGGTTATCTCTTGGATTTGTTCGATGGAAGCTGACCCGGAAACCGGTATAGGAAAGCGGAGTACCATCAAAAGATCTGTTCAGATCCCTGCATGATACTCCGCATGGTCGGAGTGGCGAGACTCGAACTCGCGGCCTCCTGCTCCCAAAGCAGGCGCGCTACCAACTGCGCAACACCCCGATATGAAATTGACGCAGTACTATTATATCGGGTTGGGCCTGCCGCGTCAAGGCAAAAGGCGTGTCGAAACGGATCAAGCAATACGGCAGCCCGCGGGAACTCTCCCGGCGGACTGCCGTACTTTGCGAAAGAATACACTCCCGGTCAGTCGAGGATGACACCCCGGTCAGCCAGAGATTCTTTCATGATTTTGTCATTCTGTTCCTCATACTGAGCGGCGACCTCATCGTCGATCACATAGACGTTGACAGAGATCACTGCGTTTTTGACCGACTCGTCATAGGTCTCGTAGTACAGGTCAATGAAAGCGTGCCCTGCCTGCATGGCCGTGCCGGTATCCGCCGCATAGGCGTAGCCATAGACGAAACGCCCGTCCGCCGACGTGATGTACAAAAGCGTGCCGTAAGGGATCACGCTGGGGTCAACGGCAACGGTGCCGTAGGTCAGGTTGCGGCCGGAGGCACCCTTTGCCGTGGCGGAAGCGGAGTATCCGGTGGAGCGCTTCTCGGTGAAAATCTGACTCACGCCTTCCGAGGGCATACCGTCCACAATCTCGGGGCCTACAAAGCTGGAGACCGGCGCGCCCTCGCCATATTGCTTGACAATGTTCTGCACCATGCCGCTCAGGGTGACACGGGACAGCTCATCGGTGGCAACCAGCTCGCCGTCCACGTATTTATCGCGGTAGGTCACTTCATCCAGACCGTCTGCACCCTGCTGAAGAACCTGGGTGTAGTCCTGCTGGCGGTAGAACAGGCTGGTATACAGGCTGACCGTCTTGGCGGGGACCACTTCCTGCACGGTGTATGTATCGTAGCTTACCCGGCGGATGGTGATGGATCCGCCTTCCTGGATGATGGCATCCCGGGCAGGTTCCGTCTCATCGTCAGCACCCAGATGGATGCCGGATTCCGCCAGGACTTCCTCCACGGTACCTCCGGTGGTGACGATCTCGCTGGTGGAGCCATCCGCCGTTACGGGGATGGAAAAGGCCCGCAGAATGTGAATGGAGTTATTGTCGCCGGTCTCGGTAACCAGCAGCTCGTCCGACGTGCTGCTGGGGGAGATGCCTGCCTGGGCAATCAGCTCCACGACCTCCCGCTCTGCCGAGACGACGGTGGCACGCTTGCCGTGGGAGTCGCTTACCGTGACGACCTGCAGCTGGGAGGCGGTCACGGCGATGACGCCGAACAATACGCTCACACATCCCAGCAGGGTACCGTATTTGGGCAGGCGGTCAAAAAACCAGCGGTGTAGATGTTCTTTTGTTTTTGGCTGAACCATAGGGATCCTCTTGTTGCGGCAGCGGAAAATCTGCCTGAGAAAAAGATGCCTGCCCGCTTGGAGGGGATACAAGGCATCCGCCGCAGAGGCAGACAGCTGCCGCCGCGGCGTGAGATTATTTGCTATTATACAACAAACAGCAACAGTTGTAAACGATTTTTTGCTGTACCATCGTAAAACGGGTGCGATTTTGACCTCGAAAAAACACGGATTCCGGGAGAATTTTCTGCGTGTTGGACAAAATTTATACCCGTGCTTGCGGCAAAAGCAAGCCGGGTATACAAAATATGGGCGTAATGGCTTTTCTGAGAATTTTTTTGAATTCCAGGCAAAAATCCCCGGGATTTCCAGCAAAAAATTCTGGAAAGAGAGTTTCAGGGGAAAAACAGAAAAATCAGAGGGCCGGGCCCTTCGGGGCGGAGGAATGCATCCGGCGGACGACGGTACCGGCAATCAACCCCAGATAGGCAATCGCCATGCCGAATAAAACAAAGGAGAGCTCCGGCGGCGAGGGAACAGGGGCGAGCAGCATGTTCAAAGGCCAGATGCTGTATCCAAGTCCCAGCAATGCGGGCAACAGCCAGCGCAGGGGACCCAGGTCAGCCTTCCACCCTGCCGAGGCGCACACGCCGAACATCAGCACAGGAAACAGGGCAAACTGCATTACCACAAAAAGCAAGATCAGATAGGTGGGTGCCACCATCCATGCGATGGCGCAGGATGCAACCCACACCAACACAAAAAGCAGGAGCCAACGGCGAGTGGTACGGCTTAGAAAAAGATTCTCTTTCACAGGATACCTCTCCTTTTCCATCTATCGGCCGGATCGTGGAATGGTACGATCTGTACAGGGGACGGGCGGTTTGCCTGTTGTGGATGTGAAACCTTTATAGGAGGTGGTGAGGACTCGTTTTAGGACGAGGACGGCATACCATCCCATTTTTGCAATGGCGGAGATATCCTTCAATCTCCTTATATCTCATACCTTTGATGGTGTCAGAAGTATTTATTTTTAATTATACCATATAAGATCCGATAAAGGGAAACTTACCCCAATATAAAAATCCCGGAAGGGCAAAGCCTTCCGGGGAAAAGAACATATAAACTGGGCTGGTAAAACCAATCAGCGCTTGCTGAACTGCGGAGCACGACGGGCGGCTTTGAGGCCGTACTGCTATCGTTTTAGCGCCGTTTTTCCTTGATTTTACGGGCTTTTTTGAGGTAGCTGCACTCGGTTGTCCTATCCCTT
>CALXHO010000043.1 GCA_944388125.1 uncultured Gemmiger sp.
TGGCAGACGCCGAAGGGCAGCTTGCGGCGGGTGGTGCGCTGGATGTTGGCAAAGTTGACAAAGATGCCCTGGGCGGTCTCGGGACGCAGATAGCAGGTGGAGGAGGAGTCCTCGGTAACGCCGATGGCAGTCTTGAACATCAGGTTGAACTTGCGGATGGGGGTGAAATCATGCTTGCCGCAGATGGGGCAGACCACCTCGTCATGGGAGGCGATGAAAGCGTCCATCTCGTCAAAAGTCATGGCGTCCACGTCCACGCCCTTGCCCTGCTCGCAGTCGGCAATGAGCTTGTCGGCGCGATGACGGCTCTTGCAGGCGCGGCAGTCGATCAGAGGATCCGAAAAACTCGCCACATGGCCGGTAGTGACCCAGGTCTGGGGGTTCATCAGGATGGCGGCGTCCAGCCCGACGTTGTAGGGGCTTTCCTGCACAAATTTCTTGAGCCAGGCTTTCTTGACGTTGTTTTTGAACTCAACGCCCAAGGGGCCGTAGTCCCAGCTGTTGGCCAGGCCGCCGTAAATCTCGCTGCCGGGATAAATGAAACCGCGGTTTTTGCACAGATTCACGATCATGTCGAGTGTCTTTTCGGAATTTTTCATTTTTTACTCCTTACCTGCGTGGCTGGCTGCCACACAAAGTTTTTCCGCCTCCGGGGCCGAAAATACAATCCCCGCGCACGGTTCTTTAAATTATAGCACGGCCTGTGGGGCCTGACAAGAATTGGACGGGCATAACTCCGGATTTTTCATAGAATAAAAGTATGACTTTTCCGTAATTTTTGACATCATATCCGATTTTTCGGAGAAAAAACTTGTAAAAAGTGCCGGGATTCAATATAATAAGACCATAAAAACAAACCGTATTTCCCGCCTGCATCGCCGGCATCTGCCGGGGGTGCCATGTGTTCTGCTGTAAAATTGCGGCACTGCGCCGAAAATTGCAGTGTTTGCAGAGCGCAAAACGGGGTAAAATAGCGTCGGATTTTATCTTCCGACAAGGGGGAAAAGCAGGAGGCTTTTCTCTTATACCGGCCGCAGAAAATGCAGGCTGTGCCGGGCGGGATACAAAAGAAAGGGGGAACGCACCATTGGCAGAGGATTTTGTCATTGAGATGTTGCACATCACAAAGGAATTTCCCGGCATCAAGGCCAATGATGACATCACCCTGCAGCTGCGCCGGGGCGAGATCCATGCGCTGCTGGGGGAAAACGGCGCGGGCAAATCCACGTTGATGAGCGTGCTGTTCGGCTTGTATCAGCCGGAAAAAGGTGTGATCAAGAAGGATGGCAAGGAGGTCCGCATCAAGGACCCCAACGACGCCAACCGTCTGGGCATCGGCATGGTGCACCAGCACTTCAAGCTGGTGGAGTGCTTTACGGTGCTGGACAATATCATTCTCGGCGTGGAGGAGACCCGTTTCGGTTTCCTGCGCAAGGATGAGGCCCGCAAAAAGGTGGTCGCCCTGTCCGAGAAGTACGGCCTGCGCGTCGATCCCGACGCATTGGTGGAGGACATCTCGGTGGGTATGCAGCAGCGCGTCGAGATCCTGAAGATGCTCTACCGGGACAACGATATCCTGATTTTCGACGAGCCCACGGCGGTTCTGACGCCTCAGGAGATCGACGAGCTCATGGAGATCATGCGCGGCTTCAAGGCCGAGGGCAAGAGCATCCTGTTCATCACCCACAAGCTCAATGAGATCATGGCGGTGGCCGACCGCTGCACCGTTCTGCGCAAGGGCCGCTGCATGGGCACCGTGGACATCGCTTCCACCACCAAGGAGGAACTTTCCCGCATGATGGTGGGCCGCGACGTCAGCTTTGCCGTGGAGAAAAAGCCCGCCCAGCCCGGGGAGCCTATCCTCGAGGTGGAGAACCTGGTGGTCCCCAGCAAGGTGCACAAGAACGATGCCGTCAAGGGCGTGTCTTTCCAGGCACGGGCGGGGGAGATCCTCTGCATCGCCGGCATCGAGGGCAACGGCCAGAGCGAGCTGGTCTATGGCATCACCGGCCTGGAAAAGGTCACGGGCGGACACATCCGCCTGTGCGGCCAGGACATCACCGACGCCCCCATCCGGGAACGATCCAAGGCAGGCATGAGCCATATCCCGGAGGACCGCCACAAGCACGGTCTCGTGCTGGACTACACCCTGGGGCAGAACATGATCCTGCAGCGGTACTGGCAGCCCCAGTTCCAGAATCATGGTTTTATCCGCAAGGCGGAAGTGGAACAGTATGCGGAGAAGCTGATCCGCCAGTATGACGTGCGCAGCGGCCAGGGCGTGGACACCATTGCCCGCAGCATGTCGGGCGGCAACCAGCAGAAAGCCATCATCGCCCGGGAGATCGACAAGGAGCCGCAGCTTCTGGTCGCGGTCCAGCCCACCCGCGGTCTGGACGTGGGTGCCATCGAGTATATCCACAAGCAGCTTGTGGCCGAGCGCGATGCCGGCCGCGCAGTCCTGCTCATCAGCCTGGAACTGGATGAGGTCATGAACCTGTCCGACCGCATCCTCGTCATGTATGAGGGCGAGATCGTGGGCGAGTTTGATCCGGCCAAGACCACGGTGCAGGAGCTGGGCCTGTATATGGCCGGCGGCAAAAAACAGGGGGAGGCAAAAGCATGAAAAAAAGCAGAAAGCCCCTTTCACAAAACGCAGCGCTGATCGGCGTTCTGGCCAGCCTGCTGTCCATCGTCATCGGCCTGCTGCTGGGATACCTTCTTCTGGTTATCCTGAATCCCGGCGCCTCGGCCAAGGGCATGGCTGCCATGCTGGGGACCGGCATTGCCAGCCTGGACAAATTCGGCAAGGTCCTGTACCAGGCAGCTCCTCTTATGATGTGTGGCCTGTCGGTGGGCTTTGCCTTCAAGACCGGCCTGTTCAACATCGGCGCCCCCGGCCAGTACACCATGGGCACCTTCTTCGCTCTGGTCTGTGCCATTCAGTTCCAGCTGCCCTGGTATCTCTGCCTGCTGGCGGCCATGATCGGCGGTGCCGTCTGGGGCATTTTCCCCGGCCTGTTCAAGGCGCTGTTCAACGTCAATGAGGTCATCACCTCCATCATGTTCAACTGGATCGGCATGTACCTGGTCAACCTCCTCATTGCCAATATGCCCACCATGCTGGCATCGGCATGGGGCGCTTCCAACTCTGACCGTACGGCGGCCCTCAGCTCGGCCAATCCCGGTGCGATCATCCCCAAGGGCGGCCTGGACAAGCTGTTCGGCAACTCCAGCTGGATCAACATCAGCGTCCTCATCACCATTGTGGTGGCCATCGTGATCTGGGTCGTGCTGCAAAAGACCACCTTCGGCTATGAGCTCAAGGCCTGCGGTCTCAACAAGGATGCCTCCCAGTATGCGGGCATCAACGCCAAGCGCAACATCATCCTCTCCATGGTCATTGCCGGTGCACTGTCCGGCCTGGGCGGCGGCATCTACTATCTGGCGGGCACTGTCCAGTACGTGATTGAAAAGTCCGTCCTTGCCATGGGCTTCAATGGTATTCCGGTGGCGCTGCTGGCAAACTCCAATCCCATCGGTGTCATTTTCAGCGCCCTGTTCATCAGCTATATCCAGGTGGGCGGCGCTGCCATGCAGCCGGAATATTCCCCCGAGACCACCGACATCGTCATTGCGGTCATCATCTACCTGGCTGCCTTTGCTCTGCTGATGCGCGGTGTCATCTCCAAGGCGTTTGCCAATCGTAAGCAGAAGGAGGCGGCAAAGAAATGATCGTATTTGCAAATATCATCAGTCTGACCGTCCTGTTTGCGGTGCCGCTGCTGCTGGTTGCACTGGGCGGCATGTTCTCGGAGCACTCCGGCGTCATCAACATTGCGCTGGAAGGCATGATGATCATCGGTGCCCTGTTTGCCTGCTTCTCTCTGCAGGCCTTTGACAAGAGCGGCTTCGGCCCGGCGCATCCCCAGCTTGCCATGTTCTGCGGCATCCTCATTGCAGGTGCCTGCGGCATGATCTTCTCGCTGTTTCTGGCCTTTGCCGCCATCAACCTCAAGGCGGACCAGACTATCGGCGGTACGGCCCTCAACCAGTTTGCGCCGGCTTTTGCCATCGTTCTGACCTGGGCCATCCAGGGCCAGGGCCTCACCACCATTCAGGTGCCCAGCTGGGCCCGCATCACCCGGGAGACCTTCGGCCTCGCCCCTATTGAGGGCCAGACTTTCTGGAACACGCTGATCTTCAAGTATTTCTACCTCACCACTCCCATTGCCGTGGTGCTGCTCATTGTGTCCTACGTGGTTCTGTACAAGACCCGGTTTGGCCTGCGGCTGCGTGCCTGCGGCGAGCATCCCCAGGCAGCGGACTCGGTGGGCATCAACGTCTACAAAATGCGGTATTCCGGCGTGCTGATCTCCGGCTTCTTGGGTGGCATCGGCGGCCTGGCCTATACGGTTGCAGCCGGCAGCGGCTTCAACTCGGACGTGGGCGGCTACGGCTTCCTGGCACTGGCAGTCATGATCTTCGGCAACTGGAAACCCCTGCCCATCCTGGGCTCGGCCATCTTCTTTGCCCTGTTCAAGGTCATTGCGGCGTACAGCGGTTCGCTGGCCTTCCTGCCCAAGTTTGAGGGGGTCAAGGACATTTCCAACCTGTATCAGATGCTGCCCTATATCGTCACCATGATCGTCCTGGTCTTCACCTCCAAGAAGTCCAAGGCGCCCAAGGCGGAGGGCGTTCCGTACGATAAGGGATCCCGCTGATTTATCCGCTAGTATCACAAAATCACACATGAAAAACGGAGTCGGTGACCATGCGCCGGAGCCCAGCCCTGGCGGCTGATTCACGGCGCGGTGACCGGCTCCGTTTCGGTTTTTCCGCGGCATGGCCGCGGACTACATAAGGAGAAAACATTTATGCGAATGTACGATGTCATTGCCAAAAAACGGGATGGCGGTACCCTGACCCGGGAAGAAATCGCTTTTGCCGTCAACGGCTATGTGTCGGGGGATATCCCCGATTACCAGATGAGCGCTCTGCTCATGGCGATCTACCTGCGGGGCATGACCGATGAGGAGACGGCGGTCCTGACCGATGTAATGACCCACTCGGGGGATATGGTTGATCTGTCCGCCATTCAGGGCATCAAGGTGGACAAGCACTCCACCGGCGGCGTGGGGGACAAGACCACCCTGGTCATTGCGCCCATTGTGGCGGCCTGCGGCGTCAAGATCGCCAAAATGAGCGGCCGGGGATTGGGTCATACCGGCGGCACGGTGGACAAGATGGAATCGGTGCCCGGTACTCGTACTGCCCTGACCCAGGAGGAGTTCTTCCGCCAGGTCAACGAGATCGGCATTTCGGTCATCGGCCAGAGCGGCCAGATCGCTGTGGCGGACAAAAAACTGTACGCCCTGCGGGATGTGACGGCCACGGTGGGCTGCATCCCGCTGATCGCCTCCTCCATCATGAGCAAAAAACTGGCAGCGGGTTCCGACGCCATCCTGCTGGATGTCACCATGGGGGACGGCGCCTTCATGAAGAATCTGGACGACGCCATTGAGCTTGCCCGGCTGATGGTCTCCATCGGCACTGCCCATGGCCGCAAGGTGGCGGCGCTCATCACGGATATGGACAAACCTCTGGGGCATAATATCGGCAACTCCCTGGAAATCGCAGAGAGCATCGCCGTGCTCAGGGGCAAGGGCCCGGCCGATCTGACCGAGGTCTGTTTGCAGCTTGCATCCAACATGCTGGTGCTGGCCGGCAAGGGAACATTGGCAGAGTGCCGCGCTATGGCGGAGCGCACCCTTCAGGACGGCACAGCGTTTGTCAAATGCTGCCAGATGTTTGCAGCCCAGGACGGCGACGTGGACAAAGTGAAAGATCCCGACAAACTGCAAAAGGCAAAGTACAGCTACGAAATCACTGCCCGGGAGAACGGCTACATCGCCAAAAATGATGTGGAGAAAATCGGCAATGCCAGCGTGCTGCTGGGAGCGGGGCGCATCCGCAAGGAGGACTCCATCGACTTTGCGGCGGGCATCATCATGCACAAGAAGCTGGGCGACCGGGTACAGTCGGGCGATTCCATCTGTACTTTCTACGCGGACGATCCCGCCCTGTTTGCCCCGGCGGAGGAAATGTACCGCGGCGGGCTCATTATTTCGGAGGAAAAACCCAAACTGCCGCCCCTTGTCTACGCTCGCGTCACCACAGAAGGGGTGGAACGGTTCTGAACAGGCGCCGTACAGAGAAAGGGGGACAAGGGAATGGCGGAACTTCGGTATGAGAAGATTGCCTATCCCTCGGCGGATGGAAGACATACCATTGCGGCATATCTCTATCCGCCGGTTCAGGGCATGCCTCGGGGAATTATTCAGATCAGCCACGGCATGTGCGAATATATCGGGCGGTACCGCTGCCTGATCGAATTCTTTACCACTCACGGCTATGCAGTGGGGGGCAACGATCACCTTGGCCACGGAGCCAGTGTCCCGCCTGAGGAACACGGTCATATTGCCGACAAAAACGGATGGAAGATGATCCTGTCCGATCTCAAAACCATGAATGACCGGCTGCACCGGAGGTATCCCGGCCTGCCCGTCATTCTGTACGGGCACAGCATGGGCAGCTTTTTTGCCAGATGGTATGCCGAGTACTGGCCGGACACCATCCGAGGACTGATCCTGAGCGGTACGGCAGGCCCTTCCGCCCGCAACGGGCTGGGATATGCGGTCAGCACGGTGGCAGCGGGGACGGCGGGTTCCCGATACCATTCCCGGGTGCTCATCAAGTCCCAGTTTGCCAAATACTGCAGCCATATCCCTGATGCGGTGTCCCAAAATGCATGGATCAGCCGGGACCCTCAGGTGGTGGCCGAGTACGACGCTGACCCCAACTGCAATTTCACCTTTACAGCGGCCGCCTACCGGGATATGCTCCAGGCCCTGACCCATGTCAGCAGCCGGAAATGGGCGGAGGCAATCCCCAAGGACCTGCCCATACTGCTGGTTTCCGGCACAGAGGACCCGGTGGGGGACTATGGTGCCGGTGTCCGGGAAGTGTACGCCATGCTGGGGGATGCCGGCGTCAGCGACCTGACCTGCCAGCTCTATGAGGGCGGTCGCCACGAAATGCACAACGAGACCAATTGCCGGGAAGTGTTCGAGATGGAACTGGCATGGATGGATGACCGGTTCTCTGCCGGTGTGGCAACATCGGAAAATCCCTCCAATACCTGATAAAATCAGAAAATACAAACAAAAGCAGCCTTTCCGTGCGGCACTATTGGTGCCGGGAAAGGCTGCTTTTGTTTTTGAAATAGGTAATGAAAAATTCGCCGCTCCGGTGAAAACGGCTCCCGCTATCAGCAGATGCGCGGCAGCTGTGCACCCGTCAGCTTGCCCAGAATCCGGCTGCCGAAGGCGGCATTGAGCACCACCTGCCCGGGCCGGGAAGTGGTGACCCGACCAATCTGTACCGCCCCCTCGCCGCCGGGCAGGGCATGCAGGGCGGCAAGCACAGCGTCTGTATGGGCGGGATCGACTACCGCCAGCATGCGGCCCTCGCAGGCAGCATACAGAGGGTCGAGACCCAGCAGATCACAGGCCGTAGCAACAGCGGGGTCTACGGGGATGGCCTCCTCCTCCAGTTCAATGCAAAGCGGCCCATGCTCCACAAATTCGTTCAGGGTGGTGGCTACACCGCCGCGGGTGGGGTCGCGCAGGATACGTACTCCGCCCGCAGACAGGGCGGCCCTGCTCAGCTCATGGAGGGGACGGCAGTCAGAGAGGAGCGTTCCCTCGCAGGGAATGTCACCCCGGGCCATCATGACAGCGGCGCCGTGGCAGCCCACGCTGCCGCTCACCAGTACTGCATCCCCGGGCTGAACGGCTCCCCGGCCCAGTCCTTCGGCCCGCAGCACACCGATGCCCGCGGTGTTGATGTAGATGCCGTCCACATGACCGCGCTCCACCACCTTGGTGTCTCCGGTGACAATCTGGACGCCGCAGGCTTTGGCCGTCTCGGCAGCAGAGGCCACAATGGCCCGCAGATTCTCCATGGCAAAACCTTCCTCCAGGATCAGGGCCAGACTCAGGTATTTAGGCTCGCCGCCCGCCATGCAGACGTCGTTGACAGTGCCGCACACTGCCAGCTTGCCGATGTCGCCGCCGGGAAAGCGCCAGGGCGTCACCACAAAGCTGTCGGTGGAAAAGACCGGCCGCCCGCCCAGGTCGGACAGGACGGCGCCGTCTCCCAGCTCGTTCAGGGCCGCGTTGCCGTAGGCGGGCAGCAAGACCTGTTCGATCAGCTCGGATGTGCGCAGCCCGCCGCTGCCGTGATCCAACGTAACAATTTCTTTCATGGAAATGCTCCTTGTCTGTGGCAGATTCCGCCGGTCAGCGGGCGCGATATTTCCACGCCGCCGCGCAGGCGCCTTCGCTGGAAACCATGCAGGGGCCCACCGGATCAGCCGGGGTGCAGACTTTGCCAAACAGCGGACAGTCGGCGGGTTCGCACACGCCGCGAATGACAGAGCCGCACCGGCAGCCCGGGACCTCACTGGCGCTGCCGGGGGTGAACCCGAATTTTTCTGCGGCATCCCAGCGGCGGTATTCGGGGCGCAGGGCATAGCCGCTGCCCGGGATCTCACCGAGGCCCCGCCACAGACTGGCACGGGGCTCAAAAACCTGGTCGATCACCGCCAGGGCTGCCGGATTGCCTTCGGGGGCAACCAGACGGGTGTATTCGTTTTCCAGGGCAGGACGGCCCTCTGCCAACAGAGAGACCAGCCGCCAGACCGAGTAGAGAATATCGCCCGCCTCAAAGCCGCTGACCACAGCGGGCAGCCCGTACTCCCGGGGGAGAAAACCGAAGGCATCGGCGCCTGTCACGGCAGCCACATGGCCGGGACAGAGAAATCCGTCCACCGCAAAGTCGGGTGCGGCAATGAGGGTGCGCAGGGCAGGTTCGGTGCGCTTGAGCAGGCAGAGTACCGAGAAGTTGTCCAGCCCCCGTTCGCTGGCTTCCAGAATGCAGGCGGCGGTGCCGGGGGCTGTCGTCTCGAATCCGACTCCCAGAAAAATGACCTGCGCCTCGGGATGGCTGGCAGCCAGCTCCACCGCCTCCATGGGGGAATAGACGGTTTTGACCTCGGCGCCCATGGCCCGGCGGCGCAGCAGGGTGTCACCCCGAACGGAGCCAGGTACACGGAGCAGATCTCCATAGCTGGTCAGGATGACGCCGGGCTGATCACAGAGCTTCAGGATGCCGTCAATCTCCCCGGAGGGGGTCACGCAGACCGGGCATCCCGGCCCCGAGAGCAGACGCACATCAGGGGCAAGGGCGGTGCGCAGCCCGGCTTTGGCGATGGCCATGGTGTGGGTGCCGCAGATTTCCATCAGCCGCACAGGCCCGGTCTTTTCCGTCAGCTTGTGGATGTCTTCCAGAAGGCGCCGGGACCCCTCCGGACGGCGGAAGGAATCCTCAAAGAGCATGGATGGCCTCCTGAATGCAGGCCAGGTTCTCCTCGGCCTGCTGCTGTGTCAGCTTCTGGATGGCAAACCCGGCATGGACCATCACATAGTCGCCGGGCTGGACACCCGGGATAAAGTCCACACGGATGGTCTGGGAAAGGCCGGCGGCCTCGCCCACGGCATGCTTGCCGTCAACGGATACAATTTTCAGCGGAACTGCCAGACACATGGAAATCAACGCTCCTTTGCGCAGCCGCGATCGCCAGTTGACCCAGGCAGAGGCCTTCGTCACCGGGTGAAACGCGGCAATGGGGATAGACCCGGAATCCGTCCGCCTCCAAAAGGCGGATGATACCGGACAAAAGATACTGATTGAGGAAAACACCGCCCGACAAAACCACGGGCAGACGACGGAAATTGAGGGCCCGGCACTGTTCCAGCGCCATACGGCACAGGGCGTCCATAAACCCGCGGGCCATGGCAGAGGGGGAGAGGCCCGACACCAGATCGGCGCAGAGGGCACGGATCAGCGGCCGGGTGTCAAATCGGCGCAGGCCGTCCTCCTCGTAGAACCGGACCGGATATGTCCGGCCCGGGATGCGGTCATCCGCCAGAGCCTCCAGCAGGGTGGGCGCCTGGCCGTCATAGGCGGCGGCCTGCCGGCCCGAGAGCAGGGAATAAACACCGTCAAACAGCCGCCCGATGCTGCTGGCTGACGGACAGGAAACGCCCTTTTCCAGCATGGCCAGCAAGGCGGCACGGCCCGGGAGTTCGGGCAGCGCCTTGGGGTCAAGCCCCGCATCCCAGGCAAGGGAGAGAGCAATGCGGCCGATTTTCTGGGTGGCCGCATCCCCGCCGGGCAGCCGTACCGGGCGGATGGAGCCTACCCGGCAAAACTGTTTGTACCCGCCGATGAAAAACTCTCCGCCCCAGATGGTGCTGTCGGTCCCCAGACCGGTGCCGTCCCAGAGGATGCCAAAAACCTCTCCCTCCAGGCGGTTGTCGGCCATGCAGGCGGCCATGTGCGCCCAGTGATGCTGTACCTGCAACAGGGGCAGCGCCCTTTGCCGGGCGGTGTCCTGGGCTTCTCTGGTGGAAAAATAATCGGGATGCAGGTCACAGACCAGCAGGGAAGGCCGGATGCTGAACAATGCCAGATAGGTCTGCATGGCACTGCGGTAGTGATCCAGCGTCTCGGCGTTTTTCAGGTCACCAACATGCTGGCTCAAAAAGGCGTGCTGTTCCCGCCCGGCGGCAAAGGATGCTTTCTGCTCGGCGCCAAAGGCCAGGATGCCGCTTGCATCCCACGGAATTGTAATGGGCTGTGGGGCGTATCCACGGCTGCGGCGGAAAAAATACTCCCGACCGCGCCATACCGCGGCCAGCGAGTCGTCGCAGCGGTTGACGATGTCCCGGTTGTGGAGCAGATACCCGTCTGCGATGCCCTGCAGTCCCTGCAAGGCCTCCTCATTATCCACCATGACAGGACGGCCGGGCAGATTGGCGCTCGTCATGACCAGCATAGCCGGGCCGCCCGCGCTGCCGTCCAGAAGAAGAACATGCAGCGGCGTGTAAGGCAGCATGACGCCCACACGGGCATTGGCGCTCAGCTCGGGCAGGGAGTGAGGATCTTTCTTCTGCAGCAGCAGGATGGGCCGCCGCACACTTTGCAGGATGACGGCCTCGTCGGCGTCCACCCGGCAGATGCTCTTGGCGGTATCCAGATCCCGGCACATGACGGCCAGCGGCTTTTCCTCCCGATGCTTGCGGCGCCGCAGACGCCGAACGGCATCGGGATTGCGGGCATCACAGGCGAGATGGATCCCGCCTGCCCCCTTGACGGCGATGACGCCTCCCGCGGCCAGTGCCTGTTGGGCCAGCGCGACAGGGTTGCCCTGTACCGGAATTCCCCTGTTGTCCAGATAAAAGGCACCGGGCCCGCAGACGGGGCAGCAGTCCGGCTGGGCATGGTAACGCCGGGTGGCAATGTCGCGATATTCCGCGGCACAGTCGGGGCACATGGCAAAACTGGCCATGGAAGTCCCCGGCCGGTCATAGGGCAGCGTGCGGATGATGGTGAAGCGGGGACCGCAGTCGGTACAATTGATAAAGGGATACCGATAACGGCGGTCAGACGGGTCGTACAGCTCTTTGAGGCAGGCAGGGCAAGGGGCAATGTCGGGGGAGACCAGCGTGGCACCGCCGTCCGCCCGGCTGTCCCGGATGGTAAAGGCGGAATAGCCCGCAAGCCCTTCCAGCGGCGTGACGGCAATGTCCTCCACCACGGCCAGCGGCGGCGCCTTGTGCCGGAGATCGGAGACAAATTCATCCAGCGCATCGGCAGCTCCCTCCAGCTCCAGTTCCACGCCGGAGGAGGTGTTTCGCACCCATCCGTTCAGTTGGTGCGACTGTGCCAGCCGGTGAAGAAAGGGACGGAAGCCCACTCCCTGCACGATGCCGCTGACTGCGATGTGGATACGGCAGACAGGCTTCATGCCAGAGCCGCGCGGATGCGCCCGGCCAGATGGGCGGCCAGCTCGTCCAGGCCGTCACCGGTGCGGCTGGACACCACGAACATGGGGCCTTCCGGGTTGACGCCGCGGTAATCGGCACGGACCCGGTCCAGGTCAAACTCAAAGTAGGGGAGCATGTCGCCTTTGTTCACAGCCAGACAGTCGGTATCGGTGAACATCAGGGGATATTTGGCAACTTTGTCGTCGCCTTCCGGCACACTCAGCACAGTCAGGCGGAAATCCTCGCCGATGTTGAACTCCGCCGGACAGACCAGGTTGCCGATGTTTTCGACGAACAGGACGTCCAGCTTGTCCAGGTCGAACTGGGGCAGGATATGCTGGATGCTCATGGCCTCGATATGGCAGGCGCCGTCGGTGTTGAGCTGCACCGCGGGAATGTTCAGCGCCGCGATCTTTTCGGCGTCGATCTGTCCGGTGATGTCGCCCTCGATGACACCGATGGCAAACTCCTTGCGCAGACGCTCGATCATGGAGGTGATCAGCGTCGTTTTGCCGGCGCCGGGGCTGCCCATGACGTTGATCATGCAGACCTTGCTGCCGTGCAGCACGTCCCGGACCTGAGCGCTGACGTCCTCGTTCCATTCCATGACCTGATGCAGAACTTTGATCTCCATTTATGTATCGACCTCCAAACTGTCAACCAGAAATTCCCGCCCGGACAACCGCTTGAGCCGGATGCTCTTGCAGAAAGGGCACTCGATGTGCCGGCGGTCAATGTCGCTTTCCCGGCCGCAGTCCAGACACCGGACCCGCAGCGGGACCTCAATGACCTCGATCTTTGCCCCCTCAGCGATGGTGTCCTTGGCCAGCACGTCCAGATACATCTGTACGCATTCCGGCACCACACCGCAGAACTGTCCCAGCTGCAGCCGGATCACCTTGATCCGTTTGGCATGCTGCTGTTCGGCAGCCTGGAGGGATATGTCCAGAATGCTCTGGGTGATGGAAAGCTCGTGCATGAATGACGCCTCCGGGTCTGAAATGGGTGGGATCTGATTCCCTATTGTACCACCATATGTGACAAAATTCCATAACGCAAACGGGAATGCAAGAATCCTTTGGGCAAATCATCAAAAAATTCACAATTTTTCGAGGCGAAAACCATGCGTTCTGCAAAGGAGAAGAAGCGGAAGAAAAACCCAAGCAAAACAAGAGCAAACAGGCGTAAATCTGTCGGTGATTCGATGAATGACGGCAAAATACCGGAGAAAAAACAGCTTTTTGCCGATCTCCGTACATGGAACAATCGTACAGGTCAAAACTTGAACATCTGTCAAGAGTGGCATTTGACACGGCTTGTATTTCTCCGACAGCAGGAATATAATAAAGAGCGGATTCGGCATATTATATGATTCTTTTCCGTAAGGGAGCTTGTTTTATGGGTGTTATTCCAGTATTGATCTTGTGGCCCGCGCTCATTGCATTGCTGATCCCGTTTCTCAAGCAGAGCAAAGTGCGGGGAATTGCGGTTTACGTCGGAGCGGGCGGCGTAATGATTCTGGCACTGACGCTGCTGATTTCCTGGCTGAGCGGCGGACAGACGGTGAACCTGTATCAGCAGACCGAGCTGATCGATCATCTGATGCTGGCCGGGGAACTGGTGCTGATGGTGTTGATTGTCTATCTGAGCATCAAGCACCGCAAGTACCCGGTAATTCTGCTGTCTGTGGGGCAGACGGGGCTTCTTCTCTGGTCGGAGACAGTCCAGCCGGTGGAGTCGCCCTATCATATGACGGTGGACTGCCTGGCCATGCTGATGTGCATCATCGTGGCATTTGTGGGCGGTCTGATCTGCATTTATGCCGTCGGTTACATGAAAGGCTACCATAAACACCATACCGAGTATCAGGACCGCAGCGGGTTCTTTTTCTCCATGCTGTTTCTGTTCCTGGCCGCCATGTTCGGCCTGGTGCTGTCGGCCAACCTCGTATGGATGTATTTCTTCTGGGAAGTCACCAGCGTGATTTCTTTCCTGCTCATCGGTTACACCCGCACTGAGGAGGCTGTCAACAACAGCTTCCGCGCCCTGTGGATGAACCTTCTGGGCGGTCTCGGCTTTGCCATCGGCATTGCAGTGGCGGCCGGTACGCTGGGATCTGTCCAGCTGGTAGATGTGGTCGCGGCGGGTGCAGTCATCCCGGTAGCCATGCTGGCTTTTGCAGGCCTGACCAAATCGGCTCAGCTGCCGTTTTCGTCCTGGCTGCTGGGCGCCATGGTTGCCCCCACTCCGTCCAGTGCACTGCTGCACAGCGCGACCATGGTCAAGGCGGGCGTCTATCTGCTCATCCGCCTTTCGCCGGCGCTCTGCAACACCATGACCGGTATGACGGTTGCTTTCATCGGCGGCTTTACCTTTATTGCGGCCAGCATGATGGCCATTGCCCAGAATGACGGCAAAAAGGTTCTGGCCTTCTCGACCATCTCCAACCTGGGCCTGATCGTTGCCTGCGCCGGTATCGGCGTGGAGGAAACCATCTGGGCGGCCATCCTCCTGATGATTTTCCACTCGGTCAGCAAATCCATGCTGTTCCAGGCGGTGGGCTCCATTGAGAACACCATGGGCTCCCGTGACATCGAGAGCATGCATGGCCTGCTGCTCCGTCTGCCTCGCCTGACCTATATCATGGGCATCGGCATTGCGGGTATGTACCTGGCGCCTTTCGGCATGCTGATTTCCAAGTGGGTGGCCCTCAAGGCCTTTGTGGATGCGGACAACTATCTGCTGGTCATCTTCCTGGCCTACGGCAGTGCTACGACGATGCTCTACTGGACCAAGTGGCTCAGCAAACTGGTTTCGCTGCATCATACCAAGGAGCCTGTCCACGATGTGACCTTGCCCGACCAGTATCTCTCCATGTATGTCCATTCCGCGGCAACGCTGCTGTTGTGCCTGCTGTTCCCGCTGGTTTCCACCTATGTGGTCGACCCCATGATCGTGCAGCTGTTCGGCTCCGCCCATGAGGTCCTCTCCATGAGCGTACTGACCACCATGGCAATCATGCTGGTCTCGGTCATCTTTGTCCCGTCGCTGATGTTCCTGCTCACCCGGGCAACCCATCGGGATTACGTTCCCATCTATATGGGCGGCATCAACGAGGGCGACAACACCTATTTCACCAACAGCTTCGGCGAGCCGGAGCATCTGTACCTGAGCAACTGGTATCTCCGGTTTGAGTTCGGCATGCGCAGACTGATGCGCCCGTCGGTGATTATTTCCTCGGGCGTTCTGATCGTCATGCTTTGCGTGATCGTAGGGGGTGCGGTGTAATGCAGGTGGTATCTGTTGTACTTTATCTGATCCTGGCCCCGTTTGTGGGAGCCTTGCTCGACGGTTTTGACCGCATCATCTCGGCGCGGATGCAGGGGCGCAAAGGCCCGCCGCTGCTGCAGCCCTTCTACGATCTGGCCAAGCTGTTTTCCAAGCAGATGCTCGCAGTCAACAGCGTGCAGATGCTGCTCAACCTGAGCTATCTGGTGTTTCTGGCCGTGGCGGGTGCCATGCTCTTTGCCGGCGCTGATATCCTGATGAGCCTGTTCATTCTCTCCACGGCGGATATGTTCCTGGTCATGGCGGCGTCCAGCGATTCCTCGCCCTTCTCTACTTTGGGTGCCGGCCGCGAGATGATCCAGATCATGGCCTATGAACCCATGACGCTGCTTCTGGCTGTTGGCTTTTACCTGGCCACCGGTTCCTTCCAGGTCATCGACATCATCCGGATGCCGTACAGCACCGTGCTGACCATGCCGGGATTTTTGATCGGCTTCTTCTTTGTCATGGCGATCAAACTGCGCAAGTCGCCCTTTGACCTGTCCACCAGCCACCATGCACACCAGGAACTGGTCAAGGGCCTGACCACCGAAATGGCCGGTCCGACCTTTGCCATCATGAACATCGCGGAATACTACGAGATGACGCTGATGCTGGGCATTGTGGCCCTGTTCTTCATCAATGAGAACTGGTGGAGCTGGCCTATTGCCATCATTGCCTGCCTGTTTGTTTTCTTCCTGGAAATTCTGTGGGACAATGTCTGCGCCCGTGTCAAATGGCGCACGCTGCTGGACAGCTGCTGGGTCGTCACGTTGCTTTCGGGCGGTCTCAACGGCTTGATCCTCATGCTGATTCGATAAGGAGGAGCGCAAACTATGGCAAAATTGGCAAAGTCCCCGTGGCTGCTGCATTATGATGCCAGCAGCTGCAACGGGTGTGATATTGAAGTGTTGGACTGCACAACGCCGCGGTATGACATTGAGCGCTTCGGCATCATCAATACCGGAGATCCCTTCCAGGCGGATATCCTGCTGATCACCGGCGGCATCAACAACCAGTGCGAGAGTGTTGTCCGTCAGCTGTACAGCCAGATGCCCGACCCCAAGGTTGTCGTGGCGGTGGGAATCTGTGCCTGCACCGGCGGTGTGTTCAAGGACTGCTACAACATCAAGGGCGGCGTGGATACGGTGATCCCGGTGGATGTCTATGTGCCGGGCTGTGCGGCCCGGCCGCAGGCCATCATTGACGGGGTAGTCAAGGCTCTGGAAATCCTGGAGCAAAAGCGCAAGGCGTATTCCGAAAAACAGGAACAGGACAGCCGCGCATGAGGGAGGAAGATTGCCGGATGGAATATTTGAATACGATCGAACCCATCACCATGGCAGAGTTCATGCCGGCGGTGATCCGGTTCAAGATGGACGGCTGGCGGGTTGTGCAGATCTGCGCCAACCGTGTGCCCGACGGATACGAGATGAGCTATTCGTTTGGCAAGGACTATGATATGCGTACGCTGCGCCTGACGGTGGGGGAGGACGAAAAGATCCCCAGTATCACCCAGGTGTATCCCGGTGCATTCTTGCAGGAGAATGAGGCGGCCGAACTGTTCGGCGTCCAGATCGAGAGCATCGACCAGGATTATCACAACAAACTGTACCGCATTGCGCGGGAAACGCCGTTTAAGCAGAAGGGGTGAGCGGGTATGGCAAAACAGAGTATTGTACCGTTCGGCCCGCAGCATCCCGTGCTGCCCGAACCGATCCATCTAGACCTTGTCCTGGAGGATGAGGTAGTTGTCAAAGCGGTGCCCAGCATCGGCTTTGTGCATCGCGGCCTGGAAAAGCTGGTCGAGACGAAAGACTATAAGGAATACGTTTATATTGCCGAGCGTGTCTGCGGCATCTGCAGCTTTGGCCACGGCATGGGCTACTGCCAGTGCCTGGAAAAGATCATGAACGTGGAGATTCCCCGCCGTGCCGCCTATCTGCGCACCATCTGGATGGAGATGAGCCGCGTTCACAGCCATCTTCTCTGGCTGGGCCTGCTGGCCGATGCCATGGGCTTTGAGAGCCTGTTCATGCAGTGCTGGCGCCTGCGGGAAAAGATTCTGGATATGTTTGATGCCACCACCGGCGGCCGGATCATCTTCTCGGTCAACTGCGTGGGCGGCGTGCTCAAGGATATGGACACCGGCATGCTCCTCAAGATCGTGGACACCGTCAACGAGATGGAGAAAGATCTGCGCCCCATTGCCGAAGCATTCCTGCGGGATCTGACGGTGGGCACCCGGCTGCATGATCTGGGCATTCTCAAGCCGGATCAGGCGCGGCTGATGGGCGCAGTGGGCCCCATGCTCCGGGCCAGCGGCGTTGCCTACGACGCCCGCATGCTGGGATACGCGGCATATGGAGATCTGGACTTCGAGCCCATCACCGCCACAGCAGGGGATTCCTTTGCCCGGTGTGAGGTGCGTATCCATGAAATCTACCAGTCTTTCGATCTCATCCGCCAGGCGGTGGCCAAGATCCCGGAAGGCCCCATCAGTGTGCCGGTCAAGGGCAATCCCGACGGGGAGCACTTCATGCGCATCGAGCAGCCCCGCGGCGAGGCAATCTATTATATCAAGGCCAACGGCACCAAGTTCATCGACCGTTTCCGCCTGCGCACTCCGACCACAAGCAACATTCCCCCGATGCTGGATATGCTCAAAGGCTGCCAG
>CALXHO010000044.1 GCA_944388125.1 uncultured Gemmiger sp.
TGCAGGAAGATCCACTGGGTCCACTTGTAGTATTCGGGATCGGTGGTGTTGATCTCACGGTCCCAGTCAAAGGACAGGCCCAGGCTCTTGAGCTGTGCCTTGAAGCGGGCAACGTTCTTGGCCGTCACGATCTCGGGGTTGATGTGGTTTTTCAGGGCATAGTTCTCGGTGGGCAGGCCGAAAGCGTCCCAGCCCATGGGATACAGCACGTTATAACCGCACTGGCGCTTTTTGCGGGCCACAATGTCCAGGGCGGTATAGCTGCGGGGGTGTCCCACATGCAGGCCTGCCGCCGAGGGATACGGAAACTCAACCAGAGCGTAAAATTTCGGCTTGGTCTTGTCGATCTCGACATGGAAGGTATCCTCGTCCTCCCACACCTTCTGCCATTTGGCTTCTACTGCTTTGAAATCATATTTCACGATTCGATCTCTCCCCAATGCGGGTCTTGCCCGCTGTTTTGACTGTATATGCCTTTCGGCGCAGCAGGGCAGGCCCTGCGTGTTTTTCGCACGCGGGGCCTGCCCTGTCGGTCACTGTGCTTCGCCGTCTGCGCGGTCCTCCGGCAGACGCCACTCGGATTCCGGCATTGTCTCGCCGTCCGCCCACAGATGCTCCAGATCATAGAAGTCATGGGCTTCCTGGGTGAATACGTGGACGATGACACTGCCGTAATCCAAAAGGATCCAGCGCTTGCCGTCATGGCCCTCGGTGCGCAGAACGTTGACCCCCATGCGGCCCAGCTGGAAATCCGCCTCGTCGGCCAGGGCGCCCACGTGGGTGGTGGACGTACCGGTGGCGATGACAAAGTAGTCGGTCACGGTGGTCAGGTCGTGTACGCGGATGATGCGGATATTCCGCGCTTTCTTGGCATCCAGCGCCCGCGCCAGTGCAATGGCAAGTTCCTTGCTTTCCATGCGGTTCCTCCTGTTTGCTTTTTCCTTACAACAAGCCGGAAAGCCCCTGCCGTTTTTGCGGGGGCCTGCCGGGGTTTTCTTTATTATGCCGCGTCGTCGGCCTCGTCAGTCGAGGAATCCGAGCTGCCGGTGCCGTCGGAAGCATCGGTGCCCTCCCCTTCCGGTGCGGCGGTCTCGGTGGGAAGGTCATAGGTGGCATTGGGATCGGTCTCAATACCGGATTCATTGGCGGAATTGACCACATCCTGGTTCAGCGCACCCATATACTGGACATTGGGATCGGTGGGAGCCCGGTTGCCCACGTCGACGACGTTGTCGCAGACATTCAGCTGATCCGCCGTCATCTGGGTTTCCGGTGTGCGGAAGTACTGATTGAGCAGATCCGCCGTTCCCTGACGGTAGACCACATCAATGTCGTTTTCCTTATAGAGGAGCTGGCCCATATAGACGGGGACCTGACACAGCATGATATGGTCGCTGCTGACCTTGAGCAGGCTGACCGCTGCGCTGACCAGTTCCTGAACATCCAGGGAAGTCTCCATATAATTCATGACCACGGGCAGGATCTTGGCCACATCCCACACCGTCATAGCGCGCAGGCGGGCAAACATGGCAGAGTAGAAATACCGCTGCACGTTCAGGCGCTGGATGTCGCTCTGGGCATAGGTCTTGCGGGCGCGAAGGAAGAACTCGGCGGTGGCACCGTCCATCCACTGCAGGCCCTGGTCCAGATGGCTGGTCACATTGCCATTATTATCCGTGTAGGTGATCTCCTGCGGCACATAGACCTGAATGGGGCCCAGGGTATCCACCAGTTCCACCAGTGCTTCCAGGCGGATGGCCACATAACCGTCGATATACAGACCCAGCTGCTCATTGATGAGGGTGGCCAGGGCATCGTAGTTGTTGTTGCCGTCGCTGCCCTGGGTGATGGCAACATTGTTGATCTGGTAGTTATGGGAAACATTGTAGTCGGTGGTGACCAGAATATTCCGGGGGATCTGCAGCATGCGGACTTCATTGTTGACAAAGTCCAGCTGCACATACATGATCATGTCGGTGTTGCCGTCGTTGGCCTCACTGTCGTTGGTGGAGCCGGCGGCCATATCGCCGCCCTGAGCGCTTCGGTCGACACCCAGCACCAGAATGTTCAGCTGCTGGCCATCCAGGCCTTTGGGCGTATTGATGAGCTGATTGATGGAGATGGAGCCGCTCTTGGGGCGGATGGCATTCATGATGACGCCGATGGTTCCGGCAAAGATCAGGGCGATCACCAGCACGGTGCCCAGCAGGATCTTCCACCAGGTAACCTTGCGCTTGCGTTTGCCGCCCTTTCCCTTTCCGCCGTCATCACCGCCACCCTTTTTGCCGCGGCCAGGCCCCTTGGGAGGCTTGCCGCCGGCTGCGCCGGAGGCCGCACCCGATCTTGTATAGGAGGAAGTTCCTGTGCCCCCCGCACTGCGGCCGGCGCCTGAACGGGCAGCCTGTGCCGCGGCCGCGGCGCTTGCGGCAGCCGCCGCGCTGGCGGCCTGAGCGGTTCCCGGCTGGCCGGAAGCCTGTGCGGTGTGCGCCGCTGCCTGGGTGGATGCAGCCCGGTGGATGGTCCGTCCCGTCTGGGAATGGTCGGCGGCAGAAGGCGCGCGGTTGATCTGGCGCTGGGACTGGGCAGCCTGGGAGGTCTGCGCAGATCTGGCCGGCGCAGCAGCAGCCTGCTGCCGGGCGGCCTGTGCCTGGGCCTGAGCCTGGGCGCGGCGGCGCTGGCGGGCCTCAAACTCGGCATCGTTGTTGATATCATACATGGGCTTGCTGCCCTGGGTCCGGTTCAGATCCAGATGCTGCACTCTCGCCCCGGAAGTGGGCGCCTGCTGCACCCTGGGAAACTGCTGGCTGCGGCGCATACGGGCTGCCTCGGCGTCGGCGCGTGCTCTGGCACGGGCTTCCTCCAGGCGGGCATCCTCATACCCGCGCTGGGAGGCGGCGCGCTGCTGTTCGTAGCGGCGGCGGGCGGCCTCCCGGGCAGCGTCATCCGAGTGGGAGGCCGAGGTATTGACCGTGCGGCCGGATGCCGCCTGTGCGTCCCCCGCGTGATAGACGTTCTGCGCGTTGCCTGGGGTGCTGCGGTGTCCCCCTCCGATATTGATTTTCCGAGGCTCGCTCATTGGCTGCTCCTCCTGCAATTTTTACATTGGGTTTCGGGCGTTTGCCCCCATCATGTACAGGGGTTTGTCAAGTGCGGTGCGCAAGCGTACTGCGCACATCCTCCAGCGCGGCAAGGCTTTCGGGATCCACCGGCTTGCCGCCTTCCTTCACAAATGCAAGACTCTGTTCCAGCGCGGTGCACAAAGCCCGGTCGAGATCCTCGAACTCCAGCTTGCGCAGCGTTTCGACGCCGGGAAAGTCCCGCTCGTCGCTGGTCATGTCCGCCATATAGATGATCTTGTCCAGCAGGCTCATTCCCGCCTTGCCGGTGGTGTGGCAGCGGATGGCGGAGAGAATCTCCGGGTCGGTGACCCCCCATCTCGTCTGACACAAAATTGCCGCGGCCAGCCCGTGCCAGACAGGCGCGGGCCGCTCGGCAGCATTATTTGCTATTATAGCATTGTCATGGAAAATCTGCAACAATTCGGCCCGGGACAGCTCCTTGGCGCTGTCGTGCAAAAGGGCCGCAAGGGCGGCTTTTACCGGGTCTGCACCCCACCGCTCTGCCAGTGCCACCGCCATTTTTTTTACATTCAGCGTATGACGGTACCGTTTTTCCCCCAACCGGGATTTTACCAGTTCCTTGGCTTCCTTGCAGGTCATGCAGAATCCTCCCTTTCGTAATTATAAATATTTATATTACGATTTGTATTAATCAACTTCGTTTCGTTATTATTTTCCTGCACTGTACGGTGGTTCGAGGAAATTACAAATTACAGCTCGTATCATCATTTTGCTTTATACAATCCGTAATTGTCAATCAATTCCGGCACCGGCGGCGGCAGCAGTTTTCGGGCGCTGTCGTCCCCTGCCCGCAGCCGGGCCCGCAAGGTGCTGGAGGCACACTCGAAAGCCGGGGCATGGGCAAACAGGATGCGCCCGCCGTCCTCCTTCAGGCTGTCGGCCATGCGGTGCAGCGCGGGGGCATCACCGCCCTGACGGCTCTCCACCACCAGGGTGGCCAGTTCCAGGATATGCCGCCAGCTGCGCCACTCCCGGAAGGTCAGCAGCATATCGCTGCCCACGCTGAGGTAGAGCTCAGCCCCCAGATAAGCACGGTGGAGCATCTCCAGTGTTTCCACCGTATAGCTGCGTCCGCCGCGGTCGATCTCCCAGCGGCTGACGCCCACGCCCGGGCCCAGCGCCGTAAAACAGGCGCACATGGCCAGGCGCTGTTCGGCGGGGGTGGAGCTGGCCGCCTTGTGGGGCGGAATGCCTGCAGGCATGACGATGACCCGGTCGGGGCCGACCAGGTCCATGGCCGCGCGCAGATTATTCATATGGCCGAGATGGGGCGGGTCAAAGGTACCGCCGTACAGCAGCAGTCTCATTTTGCTTTGGCGAGGATGGCGTCAAAGTCCGAGTCCTTCTTCTTTTTGAGGAAGAGGACGAACTTGCGGCCAATGACCTGCACGCAGTCGGCGCCGGTGGCCTCTGCAAGAATATCGGCGGCCTCCCGGGCGGAATACTCGCTGTTTTCCAGCACCTTGAGCTTGATCAGCTCCCGGGCTGCCAGGCAGTCCGCCACGGCGGCGGTCAGGGTGTCGTCGATCTCACCCTTGCCGATCTGAAACACCGGCTCCAGGGGATTGGCCGCGGCACGCAGGGCCGCACGCTGTTTGCTTGAAAGCATAGGATTCTCCTTTTTTATCGCCATACGGCGCTGTCTTAGTAAATCACAAAAAAGTTACCAAACTGTTACAAAGTAGAAAATGGTACCGAAAGTCTCCATTTTTTACATCTTACCGTCCAACAGGGCGGGCAGGGCCTGCTCCATGGCCGCCATGGCGCGGCCCCGGTGGCTGATGGCGTCCTTTTCCCCGTCGGCCAGCTCCGCATAGGTGCGGCCCTGGGTGTTGGGAGCGGTGGTGCCGTCGGGCAGGCCCACGCAGTCAGGGATGAACAGCGGGTCGTAACCGAAGCCGTTGGTTCCCTTCTCCTCAAAGGCGATACGGCCGGGGCACTCTCCCAGGAAGGTATGACACTCCCCGTCGGGCAGCAGCACACACACCGCCGACACAAACCTGGCGGCGCGGGAGCCTTCCGGCACGGCGGACATCTTTTCCATCAGCTTGCGGTTGTTGGCGGGGTCATCCCCGTGGACGCCGCAATAACGGGCGCTGTAAACGCCGGGTTCTCCGTTCAGGGCGTCCACACAGAGGCCGGAGTCATCCGCCACGGTGGGCAGGCCGCTGGCCTTGCAGAAAGCCTCCGCCTTGATGCGGGCATTCTCGGCAAAGGTGGTGCCGTTTTCCTCGGGGTCCAGGTTCAGGCCCAGCTCCCGGGGGCTCTTGACGGTATGGCCCATCCGTTCCAGAATGCGGCGCAGCTCCTTGAGCTTGCCGGGGTTGTTGCTTGCAGCACAGATGGTCATTGTGCGGTCTCCTCCGTCTCGTCGTGTTTGGGCAGTTCGGGCAGCAGGGCCTCCGAGAAGTCGGTGGCCGAGAAGAAGAGCAGATCGTCGATCTTTTCGCCCACGCCCACAAAGCGGATGGGCAGGCCCAGCTTCTGGCGGACGCCGATGACGCAGCCGCCCTTAGGGGTACCGTCCAGCTTGGTCAGCACCACACCGGTGGCGCCGGCGGCGCGGCAGAATTCCTGGGCCTGGCTGATGGCGTTCTGGCCGGTGATGGCATCCAGCACCAGCAGCACTTCCAGGCTTGCCTCGGGGCTGGCCTTCCTGACGCTGCGGGTGATCTTGGACAGCTCGTCCATCAGGCCTTTCTTGTTGTGCAGACGTCCGGCGGTGTCGGCAATGACCATGTCATAGCCTTTGGCCGCGGCACTCTTGACCGCGTCGAAAATGACAGCCGCCGGGTCGGCGCCCTCCCCTGCCTTGACCAGGGGTACCTCGGCGCGGTCGGCCCACAGTTCCAGCTGCTCACTGGCCGCGGCGCGGAAGGTATCCCCCGCCGCCAGCATGACTTTTTTGCCCAGGTCCTTGTATAAGTAGGCCAGCTTGGCAATGGTGGTGGTCTTGCCCACGCCGTTGACGCCGATGACCAGGATCACCGCCGGTTTGCCCGACAGGTCCAGATCATCGGTGGGGCTCATCTCCAGGCGGATGAGCTCCCGCAGGGCCTTGAGGGCCTGCTCGCCGGTCTTGAGGTGCTCTTCCCGCACCTTGTCCCGCAGCTCATCCACCAGGCGGATGGCGCAGTCAGGGCCGACGTCGGCCAGGATGAGCTGTTCCTCCAGGTCGTTGTAGAGATCGTCATCGATCTGGGAATTGGTGAGGGTATTGACGATGCCGGCAAAAAAGCCGGTCCGGGTCTTTTCCAGACCATCGTTGATTTTCTTTTTGCGGAATGCGTCGAACAAGCCCATGGGGGCACCTCCTTGGAAAAATAGGGTCTATGGACAGGCGGCGATCAGGAGATCAGGTCCGCGGATACGTTGTTCAGATCCAGGCGCAGGATCTTGGAGACGCCGTCCTCCTGCATGGTGACGCCGTACAGGACATCGGCGGCCTCCATGGTGCCGCGGCGGTGGGTGATGACGATGAACTGAGTGTTCTCGGTCATACGGCGGAGATACTGGGCATAGCGCACCACGTTGACGTCGTCGAGAGCAGCCTCGATCTCGTCCAGGATGCAGAAGGGCGAGGGGTTGACTGCCAGAATAGCAAAGTAGATGGAAATAGCCACCAGCGCCTGCTCGCCGCCCGAGAGGGCCGACAGGTTCTTGATGACCTTGCCCGGGGGCGAGACCTCGATCTCGATGCCGCTTTCCAGCACGTCGGACTCGTCGGCCAGGTAAAGGCGGGCGCTGCCGCCGCCGAACAGTTCCCGGAAGATTTGCCCGAAATGGGTGTTGATCTTCTTGAAGCTGGCGGTGAACATCTGCCGCATCTGCTCGCACAGTTCGTTGATCATGCGGTGCAGTTCCGCCCGGGATTTCTCCACGTCGGTGACCTGGGCTTTCATGAAGTCGTAGCGTTCCTTAACTTCCTTGTACTCCTCGATGGCCCCCACGTTGACGTTGCCCAAAGCACGGATCTTGCCCCGGACCTCGGTCACCTGGCGGCGCAGCTCGGTCACGTTCTCAAACTCCACGCAGAGGTTCCGGGCCTCGCTCTCGGCCAGCTGGTACTCCTCCCACAGTTTGGAGGTGGTGGTGTTCAGCTCGGTCTCGGCAGCGGTACGGCGCTCGGCCAGGCGGGCCATTTCGCCGCTCATCCGCTCCCGCTCGTCGGTCAGGGCGCGGTTTTCCTGAGTCATGCGGGTGATCTCCGCCTCTTTCTCCATGCGGGCGGTTCCCGCATCTCGGATGATCTGCTCGCACTGGGCGATACGGTTTTTGTTTTCCTCCCGGGTGCGGCGGATCTCCTCCATGGCCTGCTCATTGTCCCGGATATGCTGCTCCGCCGTCGCAATGGCGGCGTTCAGCTCCCGGGCACGGGCCTCGGCCTCGCCGGTGCGTCCGGTCAGGGTCTCCACTGCCGCCGCGTGCAGGCTCAGGTCCTTCTCGGCGGTCAGGCGGGCGACCCGGTTTTCGTTGGCCGCATTGGTGAGGGCTTCCCGCCGGGTGGTGAGGGTATCGTCGCTCTCACCCAGTCCGGCCAGCTCCTTCTCACAGGCGGCCAGCTCGGTCTCGGCGGCGGCACGGTCCTTGCCCGCCTGCTCGGCGGAGGCACGGCTCTCGGCCAGCTGGGCTTCAAACAGGGTGATCTCCTGTTCCAGCTTCTGCATGGTCTGCTCGCCCTCGGACAGGGCGGCGGTCAGGCGGTCCAGTTCCAGGGATGCCCGCAGGCGGTCGGCCGCGGCGGTCATGCCCTCACTGTCGGCGCCGGTGAGCTGGGCCTGCAGGGCCTCGGCCTCCGCCTTGCGCTCCTGGGCGGTTTTGGCGGCGGCGTCACGCTTCTGTTCCAGCGCGGTCAGGCGGGCGTGGAGCTCTTCCAGCTCCTGCTTGCGGCTGAACACACCCACACTTCGGGCCGTGGAACCGCCGGTAAAGCTGCCGCCCGCGTTGATGACCTGGCCGTCCAGGGTGACAATGCGGTTGCGGTAGCCCAGATTGCGGGCCACGGCGGAGGCCTCGGTCAGGTCCTCCACCACGATGATGCGGCCCAGCAGGTTATTGACGATATTCTGATAGCGGGGGTCGGCACTGACCAGATCCGCGGCGACCTCGGCGGTGCCGGTGAGGCGGCCGTTGAACCGGCTGCCCTGCACCGTATCCAGCGGCAGGAAGGTAGCGCGGCCACCCTTCTCCGCCTTGAGAAAGGCGATGGCAGCCCGGGCAGCGGACTCGTCCTCCACCACGATGTTCTGGAGGGCAAAGCCCAGGGCTGTCTCGATAGCCACCTCGTAGCCCTTGCGGACGGTGAGGATGCCCGCCACCGGGCCGATGATCCCCCGCAGGCGGCGGGAGGCGGCGGCTTTCATGACCGTCTTGACGCTCTGCTGGTAGCCGTCCATGTTCCGTTCCAGGTCCTGCAGGATGTGCACCCGCTGGGTGGCGGCGCTCAGTTCCCGCTCGGCCTTCTGCAGGGCGTCGGCGGCCTCGGCCTGCTGCTTTTTGCGGCTTTCCAGCTTGAGGCGCAGACCTGCCTTGATGTTGTCCAGACGGGTGACGGCCTCCTCCGCCTCCTTCAGGCGGGCGGCAGCCTGTTCCTTTGCCTCTTCCGCCGTGCGGGCGGTCTCGGCAGCGGCCTCCTTGCTGGCGCGGGCATCGGTCAGCCGGGCCTGGGCAGCGTTGGCGGCGCTCTCCGCCGTGGCGGCCTGCACCTGGGCGGCGGTGGCGGCCTGTTGATGCCGCACGATGGCGGCATTGATTAGGTCCCGGCGCTCGCCGCTCTGGCGGGCCTGCTGTTCCAGGTCGGAGAGCTGCTTTTGCAGTTCCTCCGTCTTGTGGTCGATGTCGGTGATCCTGGCGTTGAGCTCATCCATGGCGGCACGATGGGAGGCGATCTCCTGCTCAATGCCGCGGCGGCCCTCGCCGGAGCGTTCCAGCTCCGCCCTGGCATCCTCAATCTGGCGGCGGCTGTGCTCGTTCTCGTTCTCCAGAACGGCGATACGGCTCTCGCTGCCGGCATTTTTCTCGGTGACTTCCCGGATCTCGGCGTTGGCCTCGTCCGCCTTCACCATCAGCTGCTGGGACTCGACCCGCAACTGTTCGGCGCGCTCGTCGTACTGTTCCAGATTGCGACTGATGCGGTCGTAATCGGCCTGGGCGGCCTCGTACTTTCTCTGCTGGTCCCGCACCGTGTCCTTGGCACGGCGGATGGCGTCCACCCACAGGGTGACTTCCAGGCTTTTGCGGGTTTCAGACAGGGTCAGAAACTGCTGGGCTTTCTCGCTGTCCCGCTTGAGGGGCCCCACCCGGCGTTCCAGTTCGCCCAGGATGTCCCGCAGGCGTTCCAGATTGCCCTCGGCGGCAGCCAGACGGCGCTCGGCCTCGTTCTTGCGGTAGCGGTAGCGGGCAATGCCCGAGGCTTCCTCAAAGATCTCCCGGCGCTCCCCCGACTTGGCGGCCACGATCTCGGCGATGCGGCCCTGGCCCACGATGGCATAGCCGTCCCGGCCCAAACCGGTGTCCAGAAGCAGTTCATACACGTCCTTGAGGCGGACGCTCTGGCCGTTGATGCTGTACTCGCTCTCGCCGCTGCGGTAGTACCGGCGGCCGATGACCACCTCGTCGGCGTCCATATCCAGGCGGTGGTCGGAGTTGTCGATGGTCAGGCTGACCGAGGCATAGCCCATGGCGCCGCGGGTCTGGGTGCCGCCGAAGATGACGTCCTCCATCTTGCCCGCGCCGCGCAGCTGCTTGGAGCTGGTCTCGCCCATGACCCAGCGGATGGCGTCGGAGATATTGCTCTTGCCCGAGCCGTTGGGGCCCACAACGCCGGTGATGCCCTCGCCGATGGTGATACGGGTCTTGTCCGGAAAGCTTTTGAAGCCCTGAATCTCAAGTTCTTTCAGACGCATAGAAGGGATACTTCTCCTTTGTATGTGGCGGGCGGATCAGGTCTTGTGGATCAGGCCCATGAGGCGC
Source organism: uncultured Gemmiger sp. (assembly GCA_944388125.1). GTDB lineage: Bacteria > Bacillota > Clostridia > Oscillospirales > Ruminococcaceae > Gemmiger. Next base: position 10,113 of record CALXHO010000044.1, read on the forward strand.
AGCGCTTCCCGCGCGGCATGCTGCTCGGCCGATTTTTTGCTGCGGCCCTCGCCCCGGGCGATGCAGTTGGAATTGAGGTAGACCGCCACCCCGAACCGCTTGTCATGGTCGGGGCCGGACTCGCTCTCCACCTCATAGTGGAGCTTTTCCTCGGGATTCTGCTGGATGACCTCCTGCAGCTTGGTCTTGTAGTCCTCCTCAGCGGTCTTGCCCTCGGTGAGGAAGGGCAGGATGAAATTGCGGGCTGTCTCCAGCCCGCCGTCCAGATACAGCGCCGCGATGACCGCCTCGAAGGCATCGGACACCACACTGGGGCGCTCCCGGCCGCCGCCCAGTTCCTCGCCGCGGCCCAGTCGCAGATAGGTGCCCAGCTCGATCTCCTGGGCAAACTGGAAGAGGGCATCCTCACTGACCAGGGAGGCACGCATGCGGGTCAGCTCGCCCTCGGGGCGGGTGGAGTGGTGGAACAGATAGTCCGCCGCCACCACCGACAGCACACTGTCGCCCAAAAATTCCAGGCGCTCGTTGTGCTGCACCGGGGTGCGGGATTCGTTGGCATAGCTGGTATGGGTCAGCGCCGTGGTCAGCAGCGTCTTGTCTTTGAAATGATAGCCCAGCTTGTCCTCAAGCTGTGCGGGGGAACGAGTTTTCATGCTTCCACGCCCTTTTTCATGGTAGTATCGGCTGTTTCCAGCTCGGCAAGCGCTGCCGACATCGTGCCGCAGAGGTCCTCCTGCACGCAGGTGCGGGCCTGACGGATGGCATTCTTGATGCCCCGGGCCTTGCTGGAACCGTGGGCCTTGATGACGGGCTTGGCGGTGCCCAGCAGGGGTGCGCCGCCCACTTCCTCGGAGTCCATCTTGTTCTTGATGCCCTTCAGGCCGCCCTTGACGCCCAGATAGCACAGTTTGGTGACGATGCTGTGCAGGAACACGTCCTTGAGCATGCCCAGCAGGCTCTTGGCCACGCCCTCAGTGAGCTTGAGGACGACGTTGCCCACAAAGCCGTCACAGACCACCACGTCCACGTTGCCGGCGGGGATGTCCCGGGGCTCGATGTTACCCACAAAGCGGATGACAGGGTTTGCCCGCATGAGGCCATGAGCCTCCCGGTAGATGGGGGTGCCCTTGGTGTCCTCGGCGCCGTTGTTCACCAGCGCCACGGAGGGGTCGGGCCGGCCCATGACCTTTTTGGCATAGACACTGCCCATGACTGCAAAGGCGTTGAGGGTGGCGGCACGGCATTCCACGTTGGCGCCGCAGTCCAGCAGCAGGTAATTCTGTGCCAGGCCGGGCATGGGGGTGGCCAGCGCCGGGCGCTTGACTCCCTTGACGGTGCGGACGATGAGACTGGCCCCCACGTGCAGGGCACCGGTGGAGCCCGCCGAGACGAAGGCATCGCCCTCGCCGTTTTTGAGCATGGTCAGGCCGCGCACCAGGCTGGAGTCGGTCTTGTGGCGGGCCGCCTTGACGGGGTCGTCGTGCATGGTGACGACCTCGCGGCAGTCGATGATCTCCATGCCGTCCAGGGAGATGTTATTCTCCTTTGCGGTCTTTTCAATAACGTCGGCCTGGCCCAGGAGCACCAGTTCCATGCCGTCGCCGAATTCACGGGCAGCGTCGGCCGCGCCCTGAAGCACACACAGCGGCGCGTTGTCGCCGCCCATGGCATCCACCAGAATTTTCATACGTTCCCCTCTCTTTCAAATCATTGGCACGGGTCGGGTTCTTCGCTGTCGCGAACCCATCCGGCCATGGCCGCCTGCGCGGCCTCGGACAGCGCGGCATAGCGTTCCCGCTTGTCCCGGATGTCGGGGCGCGGAGGCAGAATGCCCATGTTGGCGCCCATCGGCTGGAAATCCTTGTTGGGTGTGGTGATGTAGCGGATCAGTGCGCCGCACATCGTGGTCTCGGGCGGGGGCGACCAGGGACGGCCGCACAGCCGGGCATACAGGCTGCGGGCGGCCAGCAGTCCCGAGGCCGCGCTCTCCATATAGCCCTCGAAGCCGGTGATCTGCCCGGCGAAAAAGACGTTGGGATGCTGTTTCAGGTACAGTCCGTCGGAAAGCACCGCCGGGCTGTCCAGGAAGGTGTTGCGGTGCATGACCCCGTAGCGCACAAAGTCGGCGTGTTCCAGGCCGGGGATCATGGAAAAGACCCGCTTCTGCTCCCCCCACTTGAGGTTGGTCTGGAAGCCCACCAGATTGTACAGGGTACGGTCGGTATTCTCGGCCCGCAGCTGGACGTTGGCCCAGGGGCGGTGGCCGGTGCGGGGGTCCCGCAGCCCCACCGGGCGCAGGGGGCCGTAGCGGATGGTGTCCGCCCCGCGGCCCGCCATGATCTCGATGGGCATGCAGCCCTCGTAGACGGTCATGGGGGTGTCGAAGTCATGGAGGGGCGCCCGCTCGGCGTTGACGAGGGCATGATAGAACGCCTCGTACTCCTCCTTGTTGAAGGGGCAGTTGAGATAGTCGGCCTCACCGCGGCCATAGCGGGACGCGGCAAAAATGCGCTCCATGTCCAGGCTTTCCGCCGTGACGATGGGCGCGACGGCATCGTAGAAGCTGAGCCGGTGGCTGCCGGTGAGGGCTGCGATAGCCTCCCCCAGTTTGCCGTCGGTCAGGGGGCCGGTGGCAACGAGAATGGGCTTGTCCTCGGGCAGGGTGGTGACCTGTTCCCGGTGCACCGTGATGCCGGGGTGGCTTTCCACCATTTTGGTCACCGCCTCCGAAAACTTGTCCCGGTCCACCGCCAGGGCGCCGCCCGCCGCCACACGGGCGGTCTCGGCAGCGTCCAGCAGATGGGAGCCCATGGCCCGCATCTCCAGCTTGAGCAGGCCGGAGGCCGAGTCGGGGCGTTCCGCCTTGAGGGAGTTGGAACAGATCAGCTCGGCAAAACCGGCGCTTTTGTGGGCGGGGGAAAAATGGGTGGGCTTCTGCTCGTAGAGGTCCACGGCCACACCGCGGTCCGCCAGCCAGAGGGCGGCCTCGCTGCCGGCCAGGCCGGCGCCCAGAACGTTTACTTGCATAGAGGTTCCTTTCCGATCCAGAACGTCATTTCTTTTCCACGGGCTTTTCAAAGCCGCAGCCTTCCTTGGCGCAGTAAAGCATGCCCTTTTTCTTGAACAGGGTGGCGCCGCACTTGGGGCAGGTCTCGGGCACCGGCTCATCCCAGGTCATGAACTTGCAGTTGGGATAGTTGCCGCAGCCGTAATAGATGCGGCCCCGGGCGCTCTTGCGCACCAGCATATGGCCGCCGCACAACGGGCAGAGTCCGCCGGTATCCTTGACCAGGGGGCGGGTATTCTTGCAGTCGGGGAAGCCGCTGCAGGCCAGGAACTTGCCGTAGCGGCCCGACTTGATGACCATGGGCTTGCCGCACTTTTCGCAGATCTCGTCGGTGGGGATGTCCGCCACCTTGACCCGCTTGCCTTCCATGTTCTTTTCGGCGGCTTCCAGGCTCTTGGCAAAGCCCTTGTAGAACTCGTCCACCGTGTCCACCCAGTTGGCCTTGCCGCTTTCCACCGTATCCAGTTTCTTCTCCATGTCGGCGGAGAAGGTCACGTCCACGATATTGGGGAACTGATCCATCATGACACTGTTCACCGCCTGGCCCAGCGGGGTGGTGCGCAGTTTTTTGCCATCGCGCTCCACATAACCGCGGTCGACGATGGTGGTGATGATGGGTGCATAGGTGGAGGGACGGCCGATGCCGTTTTCCTCCAGGGCATGGATCAGGGTGGCTTCGGTGTAGAGCGGTGGCGGCTGGGTGAACTTCTGGTCGGCATGGAGCTTTTCCAGCGGCAGGGTCTGGCCCTGTTCCAGGGGAGGCAGGGCGGTCTCCTTCTTCTCCTTGTCGTCGGTGGCTTCCTCATAGAGGGCGGTGTAGCCGTCGAAGGCCACCTGATACCCGCTGGCACGGAAGAGGTAATCCCCCGCCGTGATGGCCACCGAGACGGTATCCTGCTCACAGTCGGCCATCTGGCTGGCCATGAAGCGGCTCCAGATCAGGCGGTAGAGCTTGGCGGTATCCCCGGAAAGGCTGCCGTCCACCTCGTCGGGGGTCAGCCCCGGCACCGAGGGGCGGATGGCCTCGTGGGCATCCTGGGCGGCGGTGGCGGAGCGGGACTTGTACTTGCGCTTGGCCTTGCAGATATAGCGCTCGCCCCAGCGGCCGCCGATATACTCCTTGGCCGCGGCGACAGCCTCGTCCGAGACGCGCAGCGAGTCGGTACGCATATAGGTGATCAGACCGATGGCGCCGTGACCGGCGATCTCCACGCCTTCGTACAGCGTCTGGGCGGCCCGCATGGTGCGGGTGGCCGAGAAGCCGTAGCGGCGGCTGGCCTCCTGCTGGAGAGTGGAGGTGATGAAGGGCGGCGGCGGCACACGGCGGCGCCGGCCCTTGTCCACCTGGGCGACGGTGTAGGTCTTGCCCTCCAGGGCAGCCAGAATGCCGTCGGCCTGTTCCTTGTTGGTGACCGCCAGCTTTTTGCCCGCGGCGTCGGCGGACAGCCGGGCGGTGAAGGCGGTGCGGCCCTTGCCGAACTCGGCGTCGATGTTCCAGTACTCGTCGGGGACGAACTTTTCGATCTCCAGTTCCCGGTCACGGATCAGGCGCACGGCCACGCTCTGCACCCGTCCGGCGGAAAGGCCCCGGCGGACCTTGCGCCACAAAAAGGGCGACAGCTTGTAGCCCACCAGGCGGTCCAGCTCACGCCGGGCCTGCTGGGCATTGAACAGATCCATATCGATGGCGCGGGGATGGGCCATGCCCTCCTGCACGCCTTTTTTGGTGATCTCGTCAAAGGTGACGCGGTTGGGCTGGGACGGGTCCAGACCCAGCACGTTGGCCAGATGCCAGCTGATGGCTTCGCCCTCGCGGTCCGGGTCGGTGGCAAGCAGCACGCCGTCCGCGTGTTTGGCTTCATCCTTGAGCTCACGGACCAGCTTTTCCTTGCCCTTGATGGTGATATAGCGCGGCGTGTAGCCGTTCTCCACGTCGATGCCCAGCTGGGAGGCGGGCAGGTCGCGGATGTGGCCCATGCTTGCCGTGACCTTGTAGTCTTTGCCAAGGTATTTGCCGATGGTCTTCGCCTTGGCCGGGGATTCCACGATCACTAACTTTGCCATGTGTGATGACACTCCTGTCTGCGGCCGCCGGAACAGCGGCGGCGCTGGTCTGCCGGGGCGGAATACTCCGGCTCAAAAAACATAATGCCCCTGGGGAACAGATTTTTCACCGGGCGGCGGCAAGACTGCGGCCCGGCCCCGGCACGGCGGCGCCGGCCAGTTCCAGCTCGGTGTAGGCGGCCAGCACCTGGGCAGCGGGAAGCTGCGCGGCGCGGCAGATATCCTCCAGGTACATGGGATCGGGGCCCAGCACGCCCAGCACCTTCTGCGCGATGGGCGAAAGGTCGGGAAAATTACTGTCCCCCGGGTCATTTTGCCACAGATCGGCCTCCGGCGCAAGCCCCAAAACCCGGCAGACGTCCTCCGCATTGCGCAGAATGTGCGCCCGGCCGTCCGCCAGAAGGGCGTTGGTGCCCTCGCTGGTGCGGCTGAAAATGCTGCCCGGGACCGCCATGACAGGGCGGCCGTACCGCTCGGCGTGGCCGACGGTGTTGATGGTCCCGCTGCGCAGGCTGGCCTCGCAGACGCACAGGGCCTCCCCCATGCCCGCAATGAGCCGGTTGCGCATCAAGAACGTCCCCTGCATCTTGCCCGAAAAACCGGGATGGTACTCGCTGACCACGGCGCCGCCCAGCCGCTCGATGTCGGCGCGCAGGGGGGCGTTGGCCGCCGGGTAGGTCTTGTCGATGGCGGTGCCCAGAAAGGCGATGGTCTCCATGCCGCAGTCCACGGCAGCCTTGTGGGCTTCCCCGTCCAGGCCGTCGGCCAGGCCGCTGATGAGCACGATGCCCTGCTCCGCCAGTGGGCGGGAGATCTCCCCGCAGGCGCGGCGGCCGTAGGGCGTGGGACGGCGGGTGCCTACCATGGACACATACCTCCTGCCATTGAGGCAATCGGTGCGCCCCGTTACATATAATACAAGAGGGAGGTCGGGCAGGTCTCGCAGGCGGGAGGGATAGTCCGGGTCCTCCGGCGTCAGGATGGCCGCCCCGATGGCCTCACAGTCCGCCAGCCGTTCCGACAGGTCGCCGGGTTCCAGGCGGCGGGCACGGGTCAGGGCGGCACGGCTCAGGAAATCCGGCCGCAGTCCCGCCCTGACCTGGGTGTAAAAGCTGCGGGCGTCCCCGTACCGTTTCAGGGCAAGGCCCGCCGACGGCGAGGCAATGCCCAGCACATCGGCCATCCACAGCCAGTAGAGTACGTTTTCCATGCCTCTCCCCCGTTTCGGTTCAGCAGCCCCGGAAATGCCACAGCAGGACACTGCCCGCCACGGCGGCATTGAGGCTCTCGGCCCGGTCGGTCATGGGGATCTTCACCGCCTGACCGCAGGCATCAATGGCAGCGTCGCTCAGTCCCTGGCCCTCGCTGCCGATGACAACACAGAGGCCCTTCGCAAACTCCCGGCCCACCGTATCCAGAGGCACGGCGCCCCGCAGGGCGGTGGCCAGGCAGGTCATGCCCCTCTGCCGCAGGGCTGTGAGCTGTGCAGGCAGGTCCTGGGTGACGACCACCGGAATCCGCGCCGCAGCCCCCATGGAGGCCCGCAGCGTGCGGGGAGAGAAGGGCGAAGCACAGCCCTTGTCCAGCAGCACGGCGTCAAACCCGAAGGCCGCCGCGCTGCGGATGAGGGTGCCCACGTTGCCGGGGTCCTGCACCCGCTCCAGAGCCAGGATGCGCCGGGCATCCGCCAGGACCTCGGGACCGGGATGGGGCAGCTCAAACAGACAGAACACCTGCTGGCTGTTTTTGGTGGAGGACAGCTTGTCCGCCACATGATCGGCCACCGGCCAGGTCACGGCGTCAAACTTGGCCAGCTCGGGCGTGCGGTCGAGAGCCCGCTGTGTGGCAAAGCAGACGGTGCAGCGGCAGGCTGCCGACAGTTCCAGACAGAGCTTGGGACCCTCGGCAAAAAAGAGGCCCTCCGCAGTGCGGCGCGCCTCCTCGTCCCGCAGGCGGCAGGCGTGCTTGACTTTTTCGTTGTCTCGGCTGGTAATGGTCTCGTTCACTGGTTTTCCCCGTATCTGCCGGGCGGACCGGCTGTATTTTCCCCTATAACACAAAAGCGACGCACGCGTGCGCGTGCGTCTGCTTTGACTTTCTTTGTTACGCCTGAGCCTTCTTGGCGGTCTCGACCAGAGCGGCGAAGCTCTGGGGATCGTGAATGGCCATCTCGGACAGCATCTTGCGGTTGAGCTCGATGCCGGACTTCTTGAGGGCGTTCATGAAGGTGGAGTAGTTCATGCCCTGGGGACGGACTGCATTGTTGATGCGGGCGATCCACAGGCTGCGGAACTGGCGCTTCTTCAGCTTGCGGCCGACGAATGCGTAGTTGCCGCTCTTCATGACGGCCTGCTTGGCCATGCGGAAGTGCTTGCTCTTGGAGCCGTAGTAGCCCTTGGCCAGCTTGAGGGTCTTGGTACGACGCTTATGCGTCATGGTAGCGCCTTTGATACGTGCCATTGTATTCTATCTCCTTTATACTCTCGATATCAGTTCCCGGACCCTGGATGGCTCAGCCGCCGTAGGGCATCATCTTGCGGACGGTGGCCTCGTTGGTCTTGTCCACATAGTGGTTCATGCGCAGGCCGCGGGTGAGCTTGGTGGTCTTCTTGGTCAGGAT